>NZ_AP024412.1:314307-628615 GCF_016865445.1 Mariniplasma anaerobium
TTCAAGACCATATATCTTCTCTGCAGCGATTCCTGCATCTAATGCAGCAGCTGCTCTTCAAGCATTAAGAATTTTAAAAAGAGAACCTGAAAGAGTACAAGCCCTAAGAGATATCGCAAATTATATGCGTGCTGGACTTAAAAAAAGAGGATTAGAATTAAGACCATCAGAAACACCAATTATCCCAATATATACATACATGCCTTTAAGAACTATGGTTGCATGTAACCAATTATTTGAACATGGTGTTTATGTGAACCCTGTTGTTCCACCAGCTACTACAGTGGGAGAATGTTTAATCAGAACAAGCTATACAGCAACACATACAAAAGAACAAATGGATGAAGCTATTGATAAAATAGTAGAAGTATTAAAAGGATTGGAAGATTTAAATGAATAATTCAAAAGTAGTAGTCATTACAGGAACTTCAAGCGGTATTGGTTTTGAAGTCGCAAAATTTTTAAGCATGAAAAACTATATCGTTTATGGTATATCTAGATCAAAAGTTCATGATAAATGCGTCAAAAGTATACAAGCAGATGTAACTGATTACGAACAATTAAAACAAGCATATCAAGATATATTTGATGTTGAAGGGCATATTGATTGTTTAATTAATAATGCTGGTATGGGTATCTCTGGAAGTATTGAACAAACTTCACTAGAAGATGCTAAATACATGATGGATGTTAACTTTATGGGCGTTTTTCACTCTACTAAAGCGATGCTTCCATTTTTGAGACAATCAAATAAATCAAAAATAATAAATATTAGTAGTGTAGCTGGAAGATTAGCTATACCTTTTCAAGGCTTTTATAGCAGCTCAAAAGCTGCAATTAATGCTTTTTCTGAAAGTTTAAGAATTGAATTAAGTCCACTTCATATTCAAGTCTGTAGTGTCATGCCTGGAGATATTAAAACTGGGTTTACTAAAAACAGAAGAAAAAATGAAAACGAAAGTGAACTTTATCAAAAGCGTGTTGATAAATCTATTCAAGTTATGGAAAAAGATGAACATAACGGTATGGATGCTGAATATGCAGCTAAAGTAATATATAAATTAGTTAAAAGAAAAAGAATGCCTATATATAAAACCATAGGTGTTAAATATAAAGTATTTATATTCCTTCAAAAATTACTACCTGCAAGATTAGTTAATAATCTTGTCGGATCAATTTATGGATTTAAGAAAGGATAGAGTATGAAACATACTTATCAAACACTTATGCTAGCTCTATTTTCCGGAATATTAGTCGGTATTGGTGGCATATTATATGTAAGCTCATCAAATAAAATTATAGGCGGAGTATTATTTAGTTTTGCACTTCTCTTAATTGTTAGTAGAGGATATTACTTATTTACAGGTAAAGTTGGATATTTACTTCCTTATAAAAAAGGAAATTTAAAATTAATAGGATTAACTTTATTAGGTAACACAGTAGGTATTTCTTTAATTTCAGCATTGTTTTTATTATCAGGTAAGAATAATGCACTGTTAAATGCTCAATACATCTTTGCAGGTAAGCTTGCTCAATCTTGGTTAGAAACATTAGTGCTTGCGATATTTTGTGGGTTCATGATGTATTTAGCAGTAGATAGTTATGATAAAATTAAAAATCAAATCGCATCAGTTTTTGTAGTGATCTTTGCAGTAGTAATCTTTATTGTCGCAGGATTTGAACATAGTATTGCAGATATGTCATACTTAGTATTATCAAAAACTTTTACGTTTGAATCATTACTATTTATAGGTATTGTTATCATTGGAAATTTGATTGGAGCAGTTGCTTTAAATCTGTTACAAGAACAAGTAAAAAAAGCATTAAAATAAATAAAAATTATAAGACCAAGAAAACCCTTGGTCTTTTTTATTTTGTATATATAAAATCAATAAATACATATGATTGTAAATATATGTAAAAATATGCGTAAAACAGCAAAAAAAGCATTAAAAATGTTGACAATAACTACATTATATTATATAATTAAAACGCTGTGTTATTTACACACTGTATGACTAATTAATTTGGCCTTATAAAGCCAAATATATTTTTTAAACAAAAAAAGAAACACATGGATATGTGTTGAGGAAAGGAGAACAACCAAATGCCTACAATACAACAACTTGTAAAAAAAGGAAGATCTACTAAAAAGTACAAATCAAAATCACCAGCTCTTGGTTATGGATATAACAGTCTACAAAAGAGTGAAAGTGATTATACATCACCACAAAAACGTGGGGTATGTACTCGTGTTACAACAATGACACCTAAAAAACCTAACTCGGCTTTACGTAAATATGCACGTGTTCGTTTAAGTAACCAAACAGAAGTTACAGCTTACATTCCAGGAATTGGACACTCTTTACAAGAGCATAGTGTGGTACTTATCCGTGGTGGTCGTGTTAAAGACCTACCTGGTGTACGTTATCACATTATCCGCGGAACACTTGATACTTCAGGTGTAGCAAACCGTATGCAAGCCCGCTCTAAGTACGGAGCAAAACGACCTAAAAAATAAAAATAAAAAGAACAATCAAAAGAAAGGAAGTAGGTGAACTACATGCCACGTAAAGGACATATAGTAAAACGCGATGTTTTACCAGATCCAATTTATCAATCGAAATTAGTAACACGTATTGTAAATACAATTATGGTCGATGGTAAAAAAGGTACAGCTCAAAGTATATTATACGGAGCGTTTAACCGCGTCAAAGCAGTAACAGGACGCGAACCAATAGAAGTATTTAATGAAGCATTAAATAATATTATACCAGTATTAGAAGTTCGCTCACGCCGTATTGGTGGGCAAAACTATCAAGTACCAGTAGAAGTAAGAGCTTCAAGAAAAACAACATTAGGATTAAGATGGTTAATTAATTATGCAAGATTGCGTAATGAAAAGACAATGGAAGAAAGATTAGCGAAAGAAATCATGGACGCATCACAAGGATTAGGTGCTGCTGTGAAGAAACGTGAAGATGTACACCGCATGGCTGAAGCAAATAAAGCATTTGCTCACTATCGCTGGTAATAAAGGAGATTTAAAATTATGCCTCGTGTATTCCCATTAAACAAAGTGCGTAATATTGGCATCATGGCCCATATTGACGCTGGAAAGACAACAACTACAGAGAGAATTTTATTCCACACTGGTAAAATTCATAAACTGGGTGAAGTTCACGATGGTGCAGCTACAATGGACTGGATGGCTCAAGAACAAGAGCGCGGTATTACGATTACTTCAGCAGCTACAACAGCTTTCTGGAAAGATCATAAGATTAATATTATCGATACTCCAGGTCACGTTGATTTTACAGTAGAAGTATCTAGATCATTGCGTGTGCTTGATGGTGCTGTTACAGTACTAGATGCACAAGCAGGAGTTGAACCTCAAACTGAAACAGTTTGGAGACAAGCTACTGAATATAAAGTTCCAAGAATTGTCTATATTAATAAAATGGATAAAATTGGTGCGGATTTTGCTAGAGCTATCAAAACGATTCATAATCGTTTAGGTGTTAAAGCAGTTCCTATTCAATGGCCAATCGGCGCTGAATCAGAATTTGATGGTATTATTGACTTAATTGAGAAAAAAGCATATCATTTCGACGGTAACTCAGAAGAAGTTACTAAAGAAATTGCTATACCTGCTCATTTGGCTGACATTGTCGAAGAAAAAAGATTAGAATTAATTGAAGCAGTTGCGGATTTTGATGAAGACATTATGATGAGTTACCTTGAAGGTGAAGACGTATCTATTGATAAAATCAAAAAAGCAATTAGAAAAGGCACATTAGCTGTTAAATTTTTCCCAGTTGTGTGTGGATCTTCATTTAAAAATAAAGGTGTTAAATTTGTATTAGATGCAGTTATCGATTATCTTCCTGCTCCTACTGATGTAGAATCAGTAACAGGATTAGACTCAGATGGAAACGAAGTAAAACGTAAATCAAATGATGATGAACCATTTACTGCGCTAGCATTTAAAGTTATGACAGACCCATATGTTGGACGTTTGACATTCTTTAGAGTGTATTCAGGAAAATTAGAAGCTGGATCATATGTATTAAACACAAACAAAGATAAAAAAGAAAGATTTGGACGTATTCTTCAAATGCATGCCAATCACCGTGAAGAAATTAAAGAAGTATTCGCAGGCGATATAGCAGCAGTTGTTGGACTTAAGAATACTACAACAGGAGATACACTTACTTTAGAAAAAGATGATATCATCTTAGAATCTATGGTATTCCCTGAACCTGTTATCAATGTTGCGATTGAACCTAAAACAAAACAAGATCAAGATAAAATGAATGTTGCTCTTGTAAAACTTGCAGAAGAAGATCCAACGTTTAAAACATTTACAGATCATGAAACTGGACAAACAATTATTGCTGGTATGGGTGAACTTCACTTAGATATTATTGTTGATCGTATGAAAAGAGAATTTAAGGTAGAAGCTAATGTTGCTGAACCTCAAGTTTCTTATCGTGAAACAATTAGTCAAGAAGCTGATATCGAATCTAAGTTTGTTAGACAATCTGGTGGGCGTGGACAATATGGACATGTTATCATCAAGTTTGAACCAAATCCTGGTAAAGGATTCCAGTTCGTAGATAAAATTGTTGGTGGTGTAATTCCTAGAGAATACATTCCATCAGTCTTAAAAGGTTTAGAAGAATCAATGCCTAATGGTATCATTGCTGGTTATCCTGCAATTGACATTAAAGCAACTCTACATTATGGATCATACCATGAAGTGGATTCATCAGAAATGGCGTTTAAAATTGCAGCTTCTATGGCTTTAAGAGAAACTAGAACACAATGTGCTCCAATATTACTAGAACCAATTATGGATGTTGAAGTCGTTGTTCCAAATGATTATGTTGGTAACGTTATTGGTGATATTACATCAAGACGTGGACGTATGGAGAGTCAAGAAACAAGAGGAAATGCAGCAGCAATTCGTTCATTTGTGCCTTTGGCAGAAATGTTTGGTTATGCAACATCTCTTCGTTCAAATACTCAAGGTCGCGCAACGTTTATGATGCAATTTAGTCATTATGACCGTTGTCCAAAATCAATTATGGAAGAAATTATGAAAAAGCGTGGCATGAACTAGTTCGATGCTTGCAAAATCATAAAAATTAATATAAAATAAATATGATATATAAAATCAAAAAATCAATCAAAAAATAGGAGGAACTATTAAAATGGCAAAGAAAAAATTTGAAAGAACAAAACCACACGTTAACGTTGGAACAATTGGTCACGTTGACCATGGTAAAACTACTTTAACTGCTGCAATTACTACAGTATTAGCTGGAAAAGGATTAGCAGACATTAAAGATTATGCATCAATCGATAGTGCACCAGAAGAAAAAGAACGTGGTATTACAATTAATACAGCACACGTTGAATATGCTACAGAAGCTCGTCACTATGCACACGTTGACTGCCCAGGACATGCTGACTACGTAAAAAATATGATTACTGGTGCTGCACAAATGGATGGCGGAATCTTAGTTGTATCTGCTGCAGATGGCCCTATGCCTCAAACTCGTGAACATATCTTACTTGCTGGTCAAGTTGGAGTACCTAAGTTAGTTGTTTTCTTAAACAAATGTGACATGGTAGATGACGAAGAACTTTTAGACTTAGTTGAAATGGAAGTTCGTGAATTATTATCAGAATATGATTTCCCAGGTGATGACATTCCTGTGATCCGTGGATCTGCACTTGGTGCATTAAACGGAGATCCAAAATGGATTGGAGCTATTGAAGAATTAATGGAAGCTGTTGATACTTATATCGATACTCCAGTTCGTCAAACAGACAAACCATTCTTAATGCCAGTTGAAGATGTATTTACAATTACTGGACGTGGAACAGTTGCTACAGGCCGTGTTGAACGTGGTCAAGTTAAAGTTGGAGACCAAGTAGAAATAGTTGGTTTAACAGATACTAAAACTACAGTTGTAACTGGTGTTGAAATGTTTAGAAAATTATTAGATTACGCAGAAGCTGGAGATAACATTGGTGCTTTATTAAGAGGTATCAACCGTGAACAAGTTGAACGTGGTCAAGTATTAGCTAAACCTAAATCAGTTAATCCACACGCTAAGTTTGAAGCACAAGTATACGTTTTATCAAAAGAAGAAGGTGGACGTCATACAGCATTTTTCTCAAACTATCGTCCTCAATTCTATTTCCGTACAACTGACGTAACAGGAGTTATTACACTTCAAGAAGGTACTGAAATGGTTATGCCTGGTGATAATACAGTTATGAACGTAGAATTAATTCATCCAATCGCTATCGAAGAAGGAACTAAGTTCTCAATTCGTGAAGGTGGACGTACTGTTGGTGCTGGTTCAGTAGTTAAAATTATTGAATAGTATTTAAAACAATAACTTAAAAGAGACGAAAGTCTCTTTTTTTATGCACTTTTTTAAGGTAAAATAGATGTGAGAGGTTTATATGAATCCAAAGAAACTATATATCCTACAAGTAAGTATTCTTAATTTAGCAATGACCATGATGATGACAGCAGCAATCGTTTATAGAATTGATTTAGCTAAATTAGAACCATATCAATTAATCTTATTAGGTACTGCGTTAGAGATTGCAGTCATTTTTTTTGAGATACCTACTGGCTTAGTAGCTGATAAGTATTCAAGGAAATTGAGCGTGATTATTGGATATTTTATTATTGGGCTAGGTTTTTTAGTCGAATTAGCAACCTTAAAATTCATATGGATATTTGTTGCACAAATTATTTGGGGATTTGGATATACCTTTATTTCTGGTGCACTTGATGCATGGGTTTCAGATGAAACGCATAATGAAAAAATAGAACATACATATATTAAGGCCAATACCGTTAGTAAAATTATGACCATTTTAGGTATTGCAGGTGCGTTTGCATTAGGTATTATTGATATCAGATTACCAATGCTTATTAGTGCAATATTATATTTTTTATTAAGTTTATCTTTGATAGTTGTGATGAAAGAAAAAGTCAAAAGAGAAAAACAAACACATTCTATGTTTGTTCAATTTAAAAAAGGATTAAAACATATCTTTAATCATCCAATGTTAAAGATATTTGTAGTCACTGCATTTTTGTTAGGTCTTTATAGTGAGGGTATTGATCGCTTAGAAGAATTTATTATTCTAGATAAAGCTAGTTTAACTGTTTTTGGTCAACTTGATTCCATTTATGTAGTAAGTGCCATGCATATGATGATGGCAGTTTTAGGCTTTGTGATGTTGCTTATCATAAAACGATTTGTTAAAGAAGGTATAAAAACATATCAATGGTTTTTAGGACTAACTCTTTTAATGAGTTTAGGATTATTATTGTTTGCGTATATGGTTAATCCATATATCGCAATAGGTGGGTTCTTCTTTTTTAGGATGACAAGACAAGGACTAGATCCTCTATATACAAGCATACAAGCGCGTCAAATCCCTTCAAATATCAAAGCAACTGTTATGTCTACCTTTGGACAAATTGATGGTATAGGTCAAATATTTAGTGGGATTTTAATGACCACTTTAGCTTTTGTTTTAGGAACACAAGCAATTTTAACTGTTACAGCACTTATCCTTTTAGGAGTTGCGTATACTGTTGTGTTAATGATTAGAAAAATCAAAGTTTAATATAGGATATTTTTGAAATATGTTAAATGTTAAAGAAGAGGCTAAATTCCTCTTTTTTTTCTTATTTTGTGATAAAATAGAAATATTCAAAGGATATGATGAAAATGATTGTTGACACACATCTACATCTAAATGTAGAAGACTATGATAAAGACTTAAATGAAGTAATTAAAAGAGCATTTGACAAAGGTATACAAAAGTTAATTGTTATAGGCATGGATGAAAAAACAAGCCTAAAAGCAATTAAAATCGCAGAAACATACGAGCATGTTTATGCTTCAGTAGGACTTCATCCTGGATATGTAGATGATAGTAATACTGATTTTATAGAATCACTATTAAATCATCCTAAAGTGGTTGCAATCGGTGAAACTGGCTTAGATCTATATTGGACAAAAGACAAAACAGATAGACAAATCGAAATGTTTATCGCACAAATTAAATTGTCAATTAAACATCAAATGCCTTTAATTATTCATACAAGAAATTCTTTTAATGAGGCTTATGAAACAATCAAACCTTATAAAGATAAAGCATTTGGCGTCTTTCATTGTTTTTCTTCAACAGTAAATGATGCTAAAAAAGCTGTTGATATTGGATTTTATATAGGTGTTGATGGACCCATTACATTTAAGAATCCTAAAGATATACTACCTATCGTAGAGCAGATAGATTTAAAACATATTTTAGTAGAAACAGATAGTCCATATTTAGCACCAATGCCATATCGTGGCAAAAGAAATGAACCAAGTTATCTATTTGAGGTTGTTAAAAAGATTGCAGAAATCAAAAACTTATCAGTTGAAGATGTCAGCAACATAACAACTCAAAATGCATATAAACTATTTCATATAGGAGGAAATAATCATGAAACATAAAAAAATATTATTAAGCATTTTAACTTTACTACTTACTCTATCACTCATTGGATGTACATTACAGACTAGAGCTGATGTTTTATATGAATCTCCATCAACTTATGAACAACTAAGAATTGATATGATTGCAGAAGTAGAACCATCAGTAGTTGCAGTTATGACTGAAACTGGTCATGGATCTGGAATTATATATAAATCTGAGTTAGTGACTTCAGAAGATCCTGAAGAAGTTATAGAAGAAGGATTAACAAGATACTATATTTTGACTAACTATCATGTTGTTGAAGATGGTGGAGAAATGAAAATTCATTTTGGAGTTGGTCAAGATGATATTGATGTTGTTGATTTCCAAGGATATGAACTTTTTGATATAGCAGTTGTTAGAATTGAAACAACAAGAGAACTTAGAGTACATCATGTTGGACCAATTGATGATAATACAATTACAGAAATTATCAAAGGTCAAGATGTTTTTGCAATTGGTTCTCCACAAGACTTAGATAAATTTAACTATGTAACTTCAGGTGTTGTGAGTTTAACAACATATGCTTATAATGGTATTCCTGGCCTAGCTCTTATGCATGATGCAGAATTAAATCCAGGCAATAGTGGTGGTCCCTTATTTAATCTAAATGGAGATTTAATAGGTATTAATGTTGCTAAAGTTGCAGATATTCCAACCGTAGATGGAACGATTGCAGCTGAAGGATTAAACTATTCATTAAATATCAATAAGATAGCTCCAACAATTAGAAATTTTGCTGAAGCAAACTATGAAGCAGTTGTAAGAAAACCTCGCTTAGGTGTGACTATACAAGAAATAGATACATTCTTATTAGAAAATGATGCTTCTTTACTTCCAGTTGACCCTGTTGGTGTTGTAATCGTAGGATTTGATTTAACAAGAAATGCATACCTACAATTAGAAGAATTTGATTTGATTATTGAAATGAATGGTATCGCTATTACTGAGATAGCAGATCTTGCAGCACAATTAGAAGATGCAGAATTTGGTGATGTACATGAACTTAAAGTATTAAGAAATGTTGATGGCATTTTCCAAGAATTCACTGTAAGCATTATATTATCATGATAAGTAAAAAAACATTCGATAAATGTTTAGAAAAAGGCATTACAATGGCATTTGCTGAAAGTATGACAGGAGGAGCTTTAACCTATGAAATGGTTAAATATCCAAATGCATCTAAGGTTGTTATAGGTAGTGTCATATCATATCAAAGAAAAATTAAAGAACAATTATTAAACGTTGATGCAAAAGTTATAGATGAGTATTCAATAGTAAGCAAGGAAGTTTCTAATCAAATGGCTTTAGGTATTTTCGATCAAACTCAGGCAGAGCTTTGTATTTCTATTACTGGAAATGCTGGACCTACCTATGAAAAGAACACTGAAAAACTAGAAGCATTTATCACTATTTTATATCAACAAAAATATACGAATTATCATCTGATTTTTAAGAATCAACAAAGAGAAAAAAACATAAGAGATTCAATAGATTTTATTTATCAAAAGGTATATGAAATCATTTAAAAAAATATAAAGGATATTATTGTAATATATCTAATATTATGATATAATTATTTGGCGTAAGATATAATCCTTGTCTTATCAAAGACCATAGACCAGAAGGAGGTGGAACAGATGAAAAAATACGAAGTTATGTATATCATCCGTCCAACTGTAGAGAGCGAGAACATCAAGCAAATTGTTAATCATTTTAACGAAATATTTGTAAATTTCAATAGTGAAGTTCTTGAACTTAAAGAGTTGGGGCTAAAAGACTTAGCTTATGAGATCGATCATCATAAAAAAGGCTATTACGTTTGGTTGCTTGCAAATGCAACTCCAGAAGCAATTGCTGAATTTAACCGTGTCGTAAGAATTACTGAAACGGTCATTCGATTTATCGTTGTAAAGGAAGGCGAATAATATGATTAATAGAGTTGTTTTAGTGGGAAGAATCACAAAAGATCCTGAACTTAAATCTACACAATCAAATATTAATTTCGTAAACTTTACGCTTGCTGTAAATCGTCAATTTACAGACCAATCAGGTGAAAGACAAGCTGACTTCATACAATGTATTGTGTGGAGACGACAAGCAGACAATTTAGCACGCTTTATAAAAAAAGGTGCACTTTTAGGTGTGGAAGGCCGTATTCAAACAGGAAAGTATGAAGCGGACGGAATCACACGTTATACAACTGATGTTGTTTGTGACTCTGTACAGTTTTTAGAAAACAAAGGTGATTCATCATCTTCATCTAATGACAGAACAGAATCAACATACACTGACGATAGTCATAACGAAAAAGACAGTGACGAGTTTTATGAAACATCAAAACAACTTGCTGCTGAAGAAGATCTACCATTTTAAGGAGGAAGAACATGCAAAACAATAATAGACGTGGCGGTTTTAAAAGACGTAAAAAAGTTTGTTACTTTACACAAAATAAAGTTCAACATATAGATTTTAAGGATGTTGAGTTATTAAGACGTTTTATTACAGACCGCGGTAAGATATTACCAAGACGTGTTACTGGCACAACAGCTAAATGGCAACGCCCATTAGCAGTAGCTATTAAAAGAGCACGCCATATGGCATTACTACCATTTGTTAAAGACTAATAAAAAAAACAAACAAAAAGTGTTGCATTTGCAACACTTTTTTTATTTGAGTTATGTAAAAAGGATGGTGGCTAAAGATAGGCTGTCCAAAAGGTGGTGGCAGAGCACCATTTATTTTAAAGGGTCTTTTAGGTTTAAAAAGAAGACCTCTTCTTATGCTACAATTATAGTGTCTAGCTAAATAGTAGAAAGAGAGGTCTTCATGAATGATGATACCATAAAACTACTTAATCTCGAACATATCGATCATTTAATTGAATCGATAAGTTCTATTTCTTTAGAAGGTCTAATTGAGATGCATATTAAACTTTTTAAGTCTCCTCAAACATGCCCAAATTGTCTGAATGAGACTGAGCGTTTCCATAGTTTCAGAATTAGATCTATTACCCATAGTGTTCTCATAGACAAGAAGTATCTTCTTATCTATTATGCTAGAAGATATAAATGTCTATGCTGTGGGAAAGTCTTTTATGAAAAAAATCCTTTTTCTAAAAGATATGAATCTATATCAACGTACACTAAATTATCTATTTTAGAACATTTAAAAGATTATACACATACCTTTACTTCTGCAGCTAATGCTTACTTTGTTTCTAAACAGTCAGTTATCAACATCTTTGATCATTTTGTCGAGGCCAGGAGAAGACTTCTTCCAGAAGTTATTTGTATGGATGAGTTCTATACTTCAAAAGTCTCAAAATATAAGTATGCTTGCGTCCTTTTTGATTTTAGGAATCATAAACTTATTGATATTTATCCAACAAGGCATAAAAATTACTTGATTAAAGTTTTTTCAAGATTTCCCAAAGCTGAGAAGATTCGTGTAAAGGCATTTGTTATTGATATGTGGCCATCTTACAAGGAAGTTATTGAACGGGCGTTTCCTCATGCTTTAATTGCTGTAGACTCATTTCATATCATTAGAAACTTAAATGAGGCGATACGCCATATAAGAATTGAAGTCATGAATAAATATAAATCACACAAAAGTAATCCAATACATGAGGATATGTATTATTATATGCTAAAGAAGTTTCACTATTTTTTTCTTAAAAACTACGAGAATATTTTTGATGGAAAGATTCGTATACAAAAACTTCAAACCTCTTGGCATAAATCTACAATTCTTGATTACTTATTATCCATAGATGATATACTCAAATCTGCTTATCGTCTAAAAGAGAGATATCAAGAATTTAACTTAACCGCAGAGTATGAAACTTGTGATGAAGAACTTGACGATCTTATACGTCTGTTTAAAAATCACGATCATCGACTGTTCAGGGATTTTGGAAAGATGATTCAACGATGGAAAATTGAGATCAAAAATTCTTTTTATAGGGTGGACAATAGACGACTTTCAAATGGTCCTATTGAGGGTGTTAATTCAAGAATAAAAACAGTCATCAAATCTTCAAATGGTATTAAAAACTTTTATAGATTAAGAAACCGCTTAATTTTCTCCATTAATAAAGATGTTCCCATTAAATTAAAATAATTATCATGTTTAGCTAGAAAAATAGCACCTGAAGTTTTCACTTCAAGTGCTTTTATTTCTCTGCCACCACCTATTTTACAGCGGTGTTTTGCCACCATATTTTGGACAGCGGTTTTCTTACTTGCCACCATCTATTTTACAGGGCCTTTATTTGTTTTAAAATTCAATTAATTATGATTCTTTATGGTTGATCATGTCGTTAAGTTGATCAACTTCTTTTTTATATTTTTTAGAGACGATATAAAATACAATACCATAAATAATACCTACAAAGATAAATACAATATAAATAAACGATGAAAATCTAAATAAAGCTGTTCCATAAACATTTCTAATCACAAGAATAGCTGGGATTAATACTAAATATCCAATGATTGCGTGTATAAGACCATTACCTTCCTCTAGCTTAAATAACCATATACTAAAAGATAAGAAGATAGAAACGATGAATATGCCATAAGAGACCAGAGCAAAAGGCATTTTCAAATCTGTTCTTCTATAAACGATAATAGATAGTATCAGAAACAAAAGACTCATAAAGAAAAAACTTTTTAGGTATATATCTGCATATTTTTTCATGTGTTTTGACCTCCTAGTTTTTCTTTTAGTTTACTCACATACAATCTTGAAATCATAACTCGATCATCATTGTCTAATCTTGCTTCCATGCGGCCATTGATAAAAGATTTAAATTTAACAATCTTTTTTGTATTTACAATCGTGCTTTTATTTACTCTTAAAAAAGGTGTAAAAGCTAATTTCTCTTCAAGTTGATATAGTTTTTGATCGATATTGTATACATCTTGTTTTGTATAGACAAATACTTGATGACCAAGTGCATCAATATAATAAATATCATGAGGATCTAATTGAAAGAATTGGTCATCTTTTTTGCATACTAAATGAAGATTGTAATAAGTTAAAGCATTTTTAATCTCTTCAACTTTTTCATCTTCATTTTGGCATTTGATTATAATTTCAATTTCTTTTTGGTTTTTGTCTTTTACAATCGTCAATTTCATTAAATTTCCTCTTCATATACTTGAACTAAATCTATAATATTTGTTAACTCTAAGTTTACTTTTTCTAGTAAGACAAGTCTATAAGTTATGATATCAGTAATATTTTGTTTCACTTCAGATTTTTCATCTTCAGTTAAAGTATCATATTGACCTTCTATAGCGATAAATTCATCTTTCATAAGATCAAATGTATTTATAAATAATCTTCTATATGTTTTGATTTCACCCATTGATAATTTAATGTAGATTAAATCTTTTCTAGAAAGTTCTACTTCATTAGCTTCAATATAGGCTTTAAGAGTTTCAATGGTTTCAAGATTTTCTTGTATTAATGCTTTTTGTATATCAATTTCTGATTTCAAATCTGTGAAAATAGAATCTATTGTCGCAACATCTTGTTCATCAATTTGTTGTGAAATTAATTGTACTTCGCCATTTAGACTAGATAAATCTGTTTCAGATGTTTTTAATGTTAGACCTACAAAAACTAATGCTGATAAAATAAATATTGATAAACCAACATATAATAATTTCGTTTTCATATCAATCACCTCCTTCATGCTTGTATCATAACAAAGAAAATGTTGATTGTCATTTAAAAGTTCATAAGATGCAAGATTGACTACATAAGGTGTTATTTTCTATATTTTATCATAAAATAACACATATCATTATGTGAAAAACCCTTTTATTTGTGATAATGGTTTATACGACCTTATTTGATTGAAAAAGGGTCATATTATTGATATAATATGACTAAAGTAGGTGAGCCATATGAAACGTTGGATTTTGTTAGGAAGCGTCTTAGTTCTTTTAGGATTAAGTATTTATTTATTTTTACCATATGCTTCTTTTGAGTCAATTGAAGAAATTTTAAGTTTTTCTTTTTTAATCTTTAGTGTTGTTGTTGTGTTCGTAGGCTTATATTATAATTTAAATTTTCAAACAAGACAAAAGATTAAAACTTTACAAAATCGTCTATCTATGTGGACAAAACTATCCTACCATGTGAATCAAGTTGGTGATGAAGTTTTTAACGAACTTCCGATTGGTGTGATTGCATGCGATGAAACTTTTGAAGTTAAATGGGCTAACCCTCATGCAAAAATTATATTTGAACAAAAAATTGATGGAAAAAATCTTAAGGATATCAGTGAAAAACTTTATTCACAAGCAAATTCAAATAAAGTAAAATTTATTGTTGATATTAAAGGTAATCAATATGATGTAACATATAGACCAGATATCAATTTCTTTTATTTATTTAATGTAACTGAAAGAGAAGAAGTAAGAAAAAAATATAGCGAACAAATACCAGCTTTAGGTATTATTTATCTCGATAATTTAGATGAAGCTTTAGGCTCACTAGATGTTTCAGAACAATCATCACTTAAAGGTGAATACTTAGCTGCAATTAATGACTGGGCTCATTTATATGATGGATATTTAAAACCTTATTCTGATGAACGTATCTTTTTAATTTGTTATCGTAAAAATCTTGATTTAATGATTGAGAAAAAATTTGAACTCTTAGATAAGATAAGAGATATCTCTAATGAAAATAAAGTAAGAGTTTCTATTTCAATGGGTATTGCTTCTTGGGATATTGATTATGAAGCATTAGGTGTTTATGCACAAAATGCAGTCGAGCTTGCTGAAAAGCGTGGTGGAGATCAAGTTGTGGTTAATATTCAAAATCAAAAGATTATATATTTTGGTGCTAAAAATGATGCATCAAGTAAAAGTTCTAGAGTTGGCGTTAGAATTAATGCTCAAACGATAAAAGATTTTATTGACCATTCAAGTAAGGTTTTTATTATGGGACATAATCAAGCAGATATGGATGCATTTGGATCGATGATTGCTTGTTATCACATGGCCAAAGTTTCTAATAAACCAATTTATCTGATTGTAGATATGGATAAAATGGATCGTACCGTTCAAAAAATCATAAATATTGTCAAAGATGACATTAAAGAAATATTAGAACATATGATTACAACTAAAGAAGCTTTAGAACTATTAGATAGTCAATCAACACTTATGATATTAGATACGCAATCGCCTAAGATTGCGATGAATGCAGAAGTTTTAACAAAAACAGAACAGATTATCGTCATTGACCACCATAGAGTTGGAGATGAAGGATTTAATGCAATGTTTTCAGTTATTGAATCTTCAGCATCATCTACCATAGAGCTTGTAATGGAACTTCTAGGATTTTATAATATGAACGAAGAAATTCATATTTCACCTGTTGAAGCTACCATGATGTATGCTGGATTGGTTGTAGATACCAATAATTTCGTCTATAGAACTGGATCAAGAACATTTGAAGTAGCTGCACAATTAAAAGACTTAGGTGCGGATACATCAGAAGTTAAAACATGGCTTAGAAAAGACTTTTTAAGAACCATGGAAATTAATAAATTATTAAGTCATGTAGAAATCTTTTTAGGGCATTTTGCATTTGTAGTGACCAGAGATATTTATGATGACAGAATTTTATTAGCACAAGTTGCTGATGCTGCACTACAAATTAATGATATAGATGCTGCATTTACAATTTCAAGAATGAGTGAAGATACCATAGGTATTAGTGCTAGAAGTTTTCAAAAGGTTAATGTACAAGTATTATTAGAAGCAATTGGCGGAGGCGGACACTTTAGTGTCGCAGCTGCTCAAATAAAAAATAGATCAATTAAAGAAGTCGTGGATGATTTAAAAAACATGATAGAATTAGAATATGGTCAAGGAGGAGAAATCGTGAAAGTTATATTACAAGAAGATGTAAAAGGTAAAGGTAAGAAAAATCAAATTATCGAAGTTGCAAACGGGTATGGTCAATTTCTTGTCAATCAAAAAAAGGCAGTTCTTGCAACTGATGAAGCCCTTGATGCATTAGAAAAAGAAAAACAGGAAATCTTAGAAGCAAATCAAAGACATATTGCATTAATGAAATCTTTAAAAGGTGAAATTGATGGAAAGAAAGTAACGTTAGGTATTCAAATTGGAAAAGATGGAAAACTCTTTGGAGCTATTACAACAAAACAAATTGTTGAAGAATTTGAAAAAGAACATCATATTTTAATTGATAAGAAAAAAGTAGAATTGCAATCTGAAATAAATTCTGTTGGAATTTATACAGCATTTGTAACACTAAATAAAGAAATTAAGGCGCAATTTGAAGTACATATCGTAGAAAAGTAGGATCTTAATTATGGCAAAAAGTTTACCGTATCATAAAGAGGCAGAGCAATCTGTTATAGGCGCAATATTTATAGATCCAAAGATAATCACTGCTGTTATCGATCAACTTAGCAAAGAGGATTTTTTTGAGCAATCTCATATCTTGATTTATCAAGCTATGCAAGATTTATATAATGAAAATCTAAAAATCGATTATGCAAGTGTAGGATCTAAATTAGAACAAACTCAAAACTTAGTTAAAGCTGGAGGTATGAAATACATCCTTGATTTAGCTGATTTTGTGCCATCTACAGCGCATATCGAAACTTATATTGATTTAGTTAAAGATGGATCTTTAAAAAGACAGGTCATTAATTTAGCTGATGAAATTCTTAAAGAAGGATTTCAAGGTGAAATAGAAGCCAAAGATTATTTAACAAATGCTGAAGAACGTATTTTTGCATTAGCGCAAAAAAGAAAAACATCAGCTTTTGCAATCATCTCAGAAGTTATACAACAAGTTAAAGAAAAAACAGAAAAAAATAGAAATAAAAAAGGCGGTATTACTGGCCTTCATACTGGATTTGAAAATCTAGATCGCCTAACTGCTGGGCTTCAACCAGAGGAACTTATCATATTAGCAGCTAGACCTTCTATGGGGAAATCAGCTCTTGCGATGAATCTTGCTTTAAATATTGCTAAACATAATAAAGAAGGTAAAAGTGGCGTTGCGATTTTCTCACTTGAAATGAGTAACGAACAGCTTGCTGCACGTATGCTTTCTACTGAAGCAAATGTTGAAAATAATAAAATAAAAACTGGTAATCTAACTTCAAAAGAATGGCAACATCTTGAAGGTGGTATACAGTCTTTATCTTTATTAAATATTTCATTTGATGATTCTGCAAGTGTTACAGTTGCTGATATTAGAGCTAAATGTAGAAAATTATCACAAGAAGGTAAACTAGACTTTGTCATTATTGATTACCTACAATTAATTAAAGGTGATTCTAAATCAGGAAATAGACAAGAAGAAGTTGCAAGAATATCTCGAAGCTTAAAACAAATGGCTAGAGAATTAAAAATTCCAATTCTTGCTTTATCACAATTATCTCGTGAAGTTGAAAAGCGTGAAGATAAAAGACCTGTATTAGCAGATCTTCGTGAATCTGGAGCTATTGAACAAGATGCCGATATCGTTATGTTTTTATATCGTGGAGATTATTACATCCATGATCCAGAAAAGAAAACTGGTG
Organism: Mariniplasma anaerobium; assembly: GCF_016865445.1. Taxonomy (GTDB): domain Bacteria; phylum Bacillota_I; class Bacilli_A; order Acholeplasmatales; family Acholeplasmataceae; genus Mariniplasma; species Mariniplasma anaerobium. The sequence goes on from NZ_AP024412.1 coordinate 332,468, forward strand.
ATGTTGAATTAAGCATCGCTAAGAATAGACAAGGTATGGCAGGTATTAGATTAAGTTTTAGATTTGATACAGAATATTCAAGATTTACTGCTAAAGAAGATCGAGAAGAAGAACTATATAGAGATTAAATAAAAAAAAGGGCTGTTTCATAAGAAACGACCCTTTTTATTTTTAGTTTAAATTATTTAGTTGTTGCTGATAACATCCAAATGTGTTTATCAAAACTTGAAATTGTACCGATTAACATATCAGCAGTTACTTCATCGCCTAATTCTTGAGCAACTAATAACAATTCTTTTAATTCAGTATTAATAAGCTTGATATCATTTAAAATGTGTTTAGCCATAACCATTGGTGCTTCTTTACCACTTGCTTCTTTTAATGAAGTAAGTTCTAAATAAGATTTAAGATTTGATACTGGTTGTCCACCGATCATTAATAATCTTTCTGCGAATCCATCATATAATTCGTTCATTTCATCATATAATGCTTCAAATTTTTCATGTAATTGATAAAATTGAGGCCCTTCTACATACCAGTGATAGTGATGTAACTTTGTGAAAAAAACGCTTAAGTTTGCAACTTGCTTGTTCAATCCTTTGAATAATTTTTCCATAATAATTTCCAACCCTTTCCTTTTCTTTACTGTCTTAATTATAACACTATTTATAATACAGTGCAACCGATACGCATTGCACGAAACTATGGAAAAAATGTTTAAAATATGGTAATATAATTAGCAGGTGATAATAATATGTTTGATAGACTAAAGCTTATAGAAAAGCAATATGAAGAAATTCAAGAAAAGGTAATCAGTGGAACTTTAGAAGTCAAAGAAATGACTGAACTTCTAAAAGAATCTGCAGGAATTCAAGAAACTGTAGAACTCTACCGATTATATAAAGAAAAAGAAACTGAATTAAAAGACTTAAAAGAAATGATCGAATTAGAAGATGATGACGATCTTATTTTAATGGCGAATAAAGAGATTGATAAATTAGAAGCATTTTTAGAAAAATCTGAAGAGAAACTAAAAATATTACTTCTACCTACAGATCCTAATGATGGCAAAAATGTTATCGTTGAAATTAAAGGTGCTGCAGGTGGAGATGAAGGTAATATCTTTGCTGGCGATCTTTTTAGAATGTATTCAAAATACGCTGAATCACAAAATTGGAAAATTGAAATTTTAAATACAATGGAAGGATCTATGGGTGGATATACATCTATAGAGTTTATGATTACAGGTAAGCTTGTATATTCAATGCTTAAATATGAGTCTGGAACCCATCGTGTTCAACGTGTCCCTGAAACAGAATCTCAAGGTCGTATCCACACCTCAACGGCAACAGTGGTTGTTATGCCCGAAGCAGAAGAAGTTGAAATTGATATCAGTTGGAATGATATCAGATTTGACACATTCAATTCAAGTGGTCCAGGTGGACAATCTGTAAACACAACAAAATCTGCAGTAAGATTAACACATGTACCAACAAATATCGCAGTAAGTTGTCAAGAAGGTAAATCTCAACATGAAAATAAAGCTAAAGCTTTTATCCTTCTTAAGACAAGAATATATGATCGTATCTTAGGTGAACAAGCGGCTAAAGAAGACGAAAAACGCCATCAATTAATTGGTAGAGGCGATAGAAGTGAGAAAATAAGAACATATAACTATCCTCAAAATAGAGTCTCTGATCATAGAATAGGATTAACCTTACAAAGATTAGATGCAATTATAGAAGGTAGATTAGATCTTATACTAGAACCTTTATTAAATGAATTTCAAAAGCGTCAGTTAACAGGAGAATTAGAATAGTGACTTATGAACAATTGTTAAGAGATGCTTCAAAAAAAGCTCTTGAAAAAGATAAAGAAATAGAAGCTGTTAAATTGCTTTTAATGGAATTATCTCATCAAGATCCACATGAATTTTATTTAAACTTAAAAAACGAAGTTGACGAAACTTTTAAAATAGATTTCATAAATAAATTAAATCAATATATACTCCAAGATATTCCAGTACAACACTTAATTGGTCATGCTTATTTTTATGGCCATGCTTTTGATGTTTCTAAAGATGTTTTAATACCAAGAAGTGAAACAGAAAGATTAGTTGAAGAAGTTTTATATTTATATGATACTTATTTTGACCAAAAAGAAGTCTTGGTTCTTGATCTTGGAACTGGTAGTGGGTGTATAGGAATCACGCTTGCATTAGAAGAAAGTCATATGAAGGTATCAATTAGTGATATTAGTTTAGATGCTCTAAAAATAGCTTCAAAAAATAAAGATAAATTAAAAGCTGATGTTAGTATTATTCATAGTGATTTATTTAAAAATATTAATCAAAAATTCGATATTATTGTATCAAATCCTCCATATATACCAGATGAAGAAGCTTTAGAAAATATTGTAAAAAAAGAACCTGATGTTGCATTATTCGGTGGACAATTAGGTGTTGATTTTTATGAAAAAATATTAAAAGATATTAAACCATTTTTAAAAGAAAATTCACTCATAGCTTTTGAGCATGGATACATGCAAAAAGATGTTATTAGAGGTTTTGCTCAAAAGCATTTGAAAGAAGCTACCATTGTGCAAAAGAAAGATTTACAACAAAAAGATAGATTTACATTTATCGGTTTTGGAGATGTTTTGAAGTGATGTCTGATGGAGATTTAATTATTATTCCAACAGATACTGTATACGGCTTAGCAGCAAAACTTTATGATGATAAAGCTTTAGAGAAAATATATGAGATAAAAGATAGAGATCAATCGAAAAAGATTCCTATACTTATCTCAAATATTAATCAATTAAAAGAGATATGTATCATCAGTGATTTAAGTTTAAAGCTTATGAAAAAATATTGGCCAGGTGCATTAACAATCATTTTAAGAACGACTAAAACTTTTAAAGAAAAAACTAATGAAGATACAATAGCAGTTAGAATGCCCAATCATCCAATAGCTTTAAAGCTTATTGACACATACGGCATCTTAAGAGTTACGAGTCTTAATAAAAGTGGTGAGCAACCACTTACAAATATCGAAGAAATTAAGAAAATATTTGGTTTATTTATTAAAGAAATATATCCGCAAGGAGATATTTCCAAGAGCGATATTTCATCAACTATTGTTGATTTAACTAATGATCATATTAATGTTTTAAGACAAGGAAATATTAATATTTCAGATTAAAAATAAAGATAAAGCTATTTAAAGTCAATGATAACATTTTCATAGCCCCTTTTTCGAGAAATAACGCATAAAGTTCCATTTCTTGGGACTTTTTTATATAAAAAAACACAAAAAAGGTATATAATAGATAAGGTTATGAAAAGAGGAATTATATGGATATAAGAAACATTGCAATTATTGCCCACGTTGATCATGGTAAAACAACGTTGGTAAATCAATTATTAAAAGAAAGTGAACGATACGACGAACATCAACAGATGAACGATCGTGTTTTAGATAGTAACGACATAGAAAGAGAACGTGGTATTACCATTTTAGCAAAGAATACCGCTATCATTTATAAAAATTATCGAATTAATATATTAGATACACCAGGTCATGCTGATTTTGGTGGAGAAGTTGAAAGAATTATGCACATGGTTGACGGTGTGCTTCTTTTAGTCGATGCATTTGAAGGCGTTATGCCACAGACTCGTTTTGTTTTAAAGAAAGCTTTAGAAGCTAAATTATTACCAATAGTAGTTGTTAATAAAGTAGATAGACAATTTGCCGATATTGATAAAACAGTTAATGAAATTTACGACCTATTTATTGATTTAGGAGCAGATGAACATCAATTGGAATTCCCTGTATTATATGCTTCAGGTCTACAAGGACTTGCAAGTTATGTGCCTACGTTAAATGAACATATTCGCATGGAACCTATTTTAGATACAATCATTAAAGAAATACCACAACCAAACCAAGATAGCGAAGCGTCATTTTTGTTTCAACCAGCTTTAGTTGATTATAACGACTATGTTGGACGTATGGGTATTGGTAAAATTTATAGTGGATCTGTATCAGCAAATGATATGGTAACTTGTATCCGTATGGATGGATCATTACTTGATTTTAGAATTCAAAAAATTTATCAATCAATGGGATTAGAAAAAATAGAAGTTGAAACAGCCTATTCAGGAGATATTGTCTCAATTGCTGGACTACCTGATATTCATGTTGGTGAAACAATTTGTGAAGTTGGAAAGACAGAAGCTTTGCCTCATCTACATATTGATGAACCAACAGTTCAAATTACATTTTTAACAAACAATTCTCCATTTGCTGGTAAAGAAGGCAAGCATGTTACGGCATCAAAAATTGAAGATCGTCTTTACAAAGAAACTCAAAAAGATGTGAGTTTAAAAGTAGAACGTATTGGAAATAGCGAACAATGGATTGTTTCAGGAAGAGGAGAACTTCACTTAGGCATATTGATTGAAAATATGAGAAGAGAAGATTTTGAATTCCAAGTTTCAAGACCAAGAGTTATCGTAAAAATTATTGATGGTGCGAAACATGAACCATATGAAGAAGTACAAATAGATTGTCCAACTGATACGATGGGAACTGTTATAGAAATGCTTGGTGAGAGAAAAGGTGATTTAACCTCTATGAGTCAACTTGGAGATTATAGCCGTATTCAATACATCATGCCATCAAGAGGATTAATTGGATTTATGACACAATTTTTAACAGCTACAAAAGGATATGGTATTATATCTCATGTTTTCTTAGATTATAGAAAAATGATTTATGAAACTGTAGGAAATAGAAGAACTGGAGCTTTAGTTTCAATTAATACATCCATGACAACTGCTTATGCAATTGGTAAATTAGAAGAACGTGGAGATATGTTTGTTGAACCAAGAATGAATGTTTATGAAGGCATGATCATTGGTGAAGCAAATAAAGATTCAGATATGGTTGTTAATGTAACTCTAGAAAAGCAATTATCAAATATGCGTTCAGCAGGTAAAGATTCAACAACTATCTTAAAAAAACCTAAAAATATGAATCTAGAAGCATGTTTAGCATTTATAAATGATGATGAACTTATAGAAATTACACCAAAAACAATTCGTCTTAGAAAAACAATATTAAGAGCTAATGAAAGAAAAAAAGCTTATTATTCAATAAATAGAGAAGTATGAAAAAGATGGTGACATCTTTTTCTTTTTTATATTGACGTCTTTTATTCAATAAAACAATACTTCTCTAAAGAGATATTTGAAGATATTAAAGATATATTATGTTATAATATATACTGGAATGTCGATATAAGGAGGAAGAGATGAAACTAGCAATTGGTAGTGATCATGGTGGATATGAACTTAAAGAATATTTGAAATCATATTTTGATAAAAATCACATTGATTATGATGATTTTGGAACAAATTCAAATGAATCTGTAGATTATCCAGATTATGGGAAAAAAGTAGCACTTGCTGTGCTAGCAAAACCTTATGATTTTGGAATTGTTATTTGTGGAACTGGTATTGGTATTTCAATAGCCGCAAATAAAGTTAAAGGCATAAGAGCAGCACTTGTTTATGATGAGTTAACTGCTAGACTTGCAAAAGAACACAATCGAGCAAATATCATCGCTTTAGGTGGTAGAACCACTAAAAAAGAAGATGCAGTTAAGATTGTTAATGCATTTATGAATGCAACTTATGAACCTAGACATCAAAAGCGTATAGATAAAATTAAAGATATCGAGGAGTCATATGATGAATAAATTAGTTGTATTAAACCATCCATTGATTGATCACAAGATGACAAGAATTAGAGATAAGCATACAGGAACTAAAGAATTTAGAGAAGCTGTAAGTGAAGTTGGTGGATTAATTACTTATGAAATTACAAGAGATTTTACAACAGTAAAAAAAATGATTGAAACACCTATATGTGAAACAGTAGGTTATGAATTAGAAAAACAAATCGTTATTGTCCCTATTTTAAGAGCTGGATTGGGTATGGTTGAAGGTATCCATAATATTATTCCAACTGCAAAGATTGGACATGTTGGATTATATCGAGATGAAGTGAGTTTAGAACCTCAAGTTTATTATTCTAAATTTCCAGATATCATTAAAGATAGTGTTGTTTTAGTGGTAGATCCTATGCTTGCTACTGGTGGGTCAGCAGCAAAAGCAATAGAAATCGTTAAAAGTACAGGAGCAACAGATATTAGATATGTTGGTTTAGTAGGATGTCCTGAAGGCGTTAAACGCATTCATGCTGAACATCCTGAAGTTCCAATTTATTTAGCAGCTATGGATTCTCATTTGAATGAGAATGGATATATTGTACCTGGACTTGGAGATTGCGGGGACAGATTATTTGGAACCAAATAAGAAAGAAAAAAGAAGAAAAATCATGATGACTTACACCATGGTTATGCAAATGTTTTTTACAGTCATTGGATTGTCTGTTTTAGGTATTTACATTGGAAGAAAAATGGATCCTGAAGGAGAACTAGCAACCTATTTAGCAGCAGCAGGTTTGTTTATAGGAATTTTTATAGGATTTATGACACTCCATCAATTTATTAAAAGTGAGGAAAGATATGAAAGACGTAAGCGTAATTAACTTAATCGCATTAGGATATGCAGTCTTACTGGCTTTAGTATCTTTAATCTTTTTTAGAGAGTATGCTGTTTGGGCAGTATTAGGTAGTGCAACTGTATTATTTAATCACTCACAAACCATAAGACTTACTAAAGAAAAGTTTAATGCAAGAAAAATAGGAACACATTTAGTGATTAGATTTGTAATGTATCTAGTTGTTATAGCATTTGCTTATTTTGATCAACAAGCAAATGGAACATCAGAATTGATAAGAGTGTATATATTTTTACTATTAGGATTCTTTTCAGTTAAAGTAGGCATATTTATCTATGCAACACCATTTTTTAAATCACATAGATTAAAAGATGATATAGATATCATAGCCATTAAGGAGGATGATATGGATGTTTGACCAAGTTTTAGATTATCTTACACATTTACCAGTTTATTTTCTAACTTCATTAGGCATTATCTTAGTATTAATCATCTTTAGTGTTGTAATTGGAAACTATGTTTCAAAATTAGATGTTAGGGATAAACCAAATATCATAGCTACACTTGTTATCCAATTTATAGATTTTTTTAACAATTATGTTAAAAGCTATATTGGTAAACATTGGAAGTTTGTAACACCGATTACATTGACACTTGCTCTTTATGTAGCAGTTGCCAATATGAGTGGTATCCTAGCACTTGAAGCTCCTACAAGATATACATCGATAACATTTAGTTTATCAATCATATCATTTATAGTAGTTCAAGCGACTGGATTTATTTCTCAAAGTTGGAGACATTTATTAGGGTTATTTAAACCATTATGGCCGTTATTTCCACTAAACTTAATTAGTGATGTAACACCAATATTATCAATGGCACTCCGTTTATTTGGTAATATTGTAAGTGGTTCAGTCATCTTAATGTTAGTTTATAAATTAACAGGATGGGCATCAATAATCGTAGCTCCAGCGTTTCACTTAGTATTTGATATAGGCTTTGGTCTAGTTCAAACACTTGTATTAGTTTTATTAACCATTGTTTTTGCGTCAATTAAGATTGACGAAGATGATTTAGATTTTAATAAAAATTAAAAAATATATATAAATATAAAAGGAGATAGAAATTATGTTTGATTTAGTTAACGCATTTTTACCAAATGTCATGGAAGTAGTTGCAAATGAATTCTTTAGAAGTGGTATGGCTTATATTGGAGCTGGTATTGCGGTATTAACAGGTTTTGGGACTGCGATTGGCCAAGGTATTGCTGCATCTAAAGCAGTTGAAGCTGTAGGGCGTCAACCAGAAGCTGCAGGTAAAATCACATCAACTATGCTTATTGGGCAAGCTGTTGCAGAAACATCAGCATTATATGGATTGATTATTGCATTCATTTTAACAGGAAAATAAAAAAAAGGGATTGATGATTAGTGAACGAAATATTTGATCAAATCACTGAAATGGTTGAAGAAGGATTATACTCAGTTGTAAATGATCCTGGCATCGTCATTTTAAATATTCTTGCTTTACTAGTCTTGTTATTTTTTGTAAGAACATTTTTGTGGAAAAAAGTAACTGCATTTCTTGATAAAAGACAAATTGCTTTATCTGAAGCAATCGATCAAGCTGATCAAGAAAGACAAATTGCGAAATCTTTACAAGAAAAATCTTTAAAAGAATATGAAGGCATGAAGGAAGAAACAAGACAATTAAAAGATAAACTTACTCAAGAAGCATATAAAGAACAAGAAAAACTTATTACCAGTGCTAAAGAGGAAGTTAAGCGTCGCTTAGAACAAGCAGAAAAAGATGTTGAATATGAAATTTCTCAAGCGAACGAAGACATTAAACAATCGATTAAAGAGATTGCTTTTTCAGCTGCAAGTAAAATTGTGAAAAGAGAAATCGATCAAGCAGTTCATCAAGATATCATTGATGAAATCTTAGATGAAAGAGAAATTTAGTCTATGACTAAATATGCTAAAGCACTGCATCAACTGGCAGTAGAACAAAAAAAAGTAGATCGAATTAATCTTCATTTTGATGAGCTAAGAAGTTTAATCTCTAAAAACCCAAAATGGGTTGAGATGATGGATTCACCTATGCTTAATCTTAAAAAGAAGATGGAGATGATGGATACACTGGATTTTGATCCTTTATTTTTATCATTTCTAAAAACATTAGCAGAAGAGCATTTGATGCAATACATTGATGAAACATACGAAGAATGGAAACATCTAATGCGCGCATCTCAAAAGATAGCACATCTTCACGTATATTTAGCAAATCCGATTACAGATATACAAGAAGAAAAATTAATAAATGTTTTAAAACCAAGATTTAAAGGACAAACAATATCTCTACACAAAACAATAGATACGTCTTTAATTGGTGGGATTAAGATCACATATCAGGGTCAATCCTTAGACAGATCAGTTGTACGTGAATTAGAAGAGCTATTTACAATGATTTAAGGTGGTGACGACATTGTCAAAAATAAAAGTAAAAGAAATGACTGAGGTCATAAAAAAACAAATAGAATCTTTTGAACAAGACGTAAAACTTGAAAATATAGGTAAAGTATTATCTGTAGGGGATGGGATTGCGATTGTTTATGGTCTACAACAAGCGATGATGGGAGAATTACTAGTTTTTCCACATAACGTAAAAGGTTTAGTATTTAACTTAGAAGAACATCAAGTCGGTGTTATTCTTCTTGGAGAAAGTAATTTAATTAAAGAAGGCGACATGGTTAAAACAACCAAACGTATCTTTGAAGTTCCTGTAGGGGATGCTTTATTAGGTCGTGTTGTTAATCCTTTAGGTGAACCACTTGATGCTGGTGGAACGATTCAAACAACAGATCGATTACCAGTTGAAAGAAGAGCTAGAGGAGTTATGGCACGTGGATCAATTAATGCATCTATGGAAACCGGGATTAAAGTTATTGATGCCCTTGTTCCAATTGGTAAAGGACAAAGAGAGTTAATCATTGGCGACAGACAAACAGGTAAAACAACATTAGCTGTTGATTCAATTATCAATCAAAAAGGTAAAGATGTTATTTGTGTTTACGTTGCGATTGGTCAAAAAGACTCATCTGTTACTGGATTAGTTGAATTATTTAAAAAAGAAGGAGCACTTGATTATACAGTTATTGTAAATGCTGGTGCATCTAAAGAAGGTACACTATTATATCTAGCACCTTTTGCAGGAGTAACCATTGCGGAATACTTCATGGAAAAAGGTAAAGATGTTTTAATCGTTTATGATGATTTATCTAAACATGCGGTCGCATATCGTGAATTATCATTATTATTAAGACGTCCACCAGGAAGAGAAGCTTATCCAGGCGATGTTTTCTATCTACATTCAAGATTATTAGAGCGTTCTGCTAAGTTAAATGATAAACTTGGTGGTGGTTCAATTACTGCACTACCTATTATTGAAACAAAAGCTGGAGATATCTCAGCTTATATTTCAACAAATGTTATTTCAATTACGGATGGTCAAATATTCTTAGAAACTGAATTATTTTATTCAGGCATAAGACCAGCGATAAATGCAGGATTATCTGTATCTCGTGTGGGTGGAGCTGCTCAATGGAATGCAATGAAAAAAGTTGCTGGTACACTAAGAATTAATCTTGCTAACTATCGTGAGTTAGAATCATTTGCACAATTTGGATCAGATTTAGACCAATCAGCTAAGCGTCGTTTAGAAAGAGGTAGAAAAACTGTTGAAATGTTAAAACAAGATGTACATGAGCTTGTAAACATGCCAACTCAAATTGTAACTATCTACGCACTATCTAAAGGGATGATGGATGATCTCAATTTAGAACAAGTTCAACTTTTAGAACAAGAAATTAACCAAGGGTTAAGAATGAATGATCTTGGTAAAAAAATTAATAAAACTTTAAATGAAACTAAAAAATTGCCAAAAGATGAGGATTTAGAGAAGTTTATCAACGGATTAAAGAGGTTGATATAATATGGGTTTAAAAGATATTAAGCTAAGAATGCAAGCTATAAAAAAGACAGCTTCAATTACTCAAGCTATGCATAATATCGCATTATCCAAAATTAAAAGATCAGCAGAACTTTTCAATCACTCTAAATCATTTATGGAAAAAATAGAGCATGCAATTTTATACGCAAATCGTAATTTAGATGAGTCAAATAGACTCACATCTGAAAATGATGGGAAAAACAAGCTTTTCATCTTAGTTACTAGCGATAGAGGGCTTGCTGGAAGCTACCATAATCAACTGTATAAAGCGTTTTTAGATGATATCAAGGATTTGGACAAGAAAGACTATCAAGTCTTTGTAATCGGCAAAAAAGGCTATTATTTCGTAAAGAAACATGAGTTGCCTATTGTTAATGAAGAAATTATTTATAATAGAGATGATATCTCTACAATGTACTTTAGACACTATGCGTCATTAATCAAAGAAACATTTGTTAAGAAGTTTGTAGATGAAGTGATTATCTATCATAATCACTATGTAAACACAGCTACTCAAGTGGTTCAACATGAACGTGTATTACCGCTCATTTTTAATGAAGAAGAGATTGAAAACGAACAATATATTTATGATGAAAGTCCAGAAGTTGTTTTGGATAAAACCATTAATGTATATGTTGAAAGTCGAATTTTTGAAGCTGTTGCGGATGCTAAAATTTCAGAACATGCATCTAGAATGATTGCGATGAAAAATGCGACAGATAATGCAAATGATATAGTAGATCAATTAGCGATTGTCTATCATAGAGAAAGACAACGAGAAATTACAAACGAGATCATTGACGTCGTCAATGGTGCAAACGTTTAGGAAGGAAGTAAAGATGAAAGGTAAAATTACACAAGTCATCGGACCGGTTGTAGATGTCCATTTTGATGATGAGTTACCAAGCATTTATGATGCTTTAGTAGTTCAAAATGATAATGGACAAACTGTAACTTTAGAAGTATCACTTCACCTTGGAGACCATGTTGTAAGAACTATTGCATTAGAGCCAACTGAAGGATTAAGACGTGATTTAGACGTTATTTCAACAGGAGCATCAGTACAAGTACCTGTAGGAAATGAAGTTTTAGGGCGTATCTTTAATGTTTTAGGCGAAGCTATTGATGGTGGTAAATCAATGGATAAAGTTAAGAAGATGAGTATTCATAGAGAATCACCAGCATTTAATGAATTATCAAGTGAAACTGAAATATTAGTAACGGGTATTAAAGTTATTGATTTATTAGCACCATATATTAAAGGTGGTAAAATTGGATTATTTGGAGGAGCTGGAGTTGGTAAAACCGTGCTTATCCAAGAGTTAATTAATAATATTGCTCAAGAACGTGAAGGGATTTCAGTATTTGCTGGAGTTGGTGAACGTACAAGAGAAGGATCTGATTTATATCAAGAAATGAAAGAGTCAGGCGTTATTAATAAAACTGCACTTGTCTTTGGACAAATGAATGAGCCACCAGGAGCAAGAATGAGAGTTGCTTTAACTGCATTAACGATGGCAGAATATTTTAGAGATTCTCAAAAACAAGATGTTTTATTATTTATTGATAATATATTTAGATTTATTCAAGCAGGTAGTGAGGTTTCAGCACTTTTAGGTAGAATGCCTTCAGCTGTTGGTTATCAACCAACACTTGCGACTGAAATGGGACGTTTGCAAGAGCGAATCACATCAACTAAACATGGATCAATTACGTCTATTCAAGCTGTTTATGTTCCAGCAGATGACTACACAGATCCGGCACCATCAACAGTTTTCTCGCATTTGGATGCGACGACAAACTTATCAAGAAAATTAACAGAAATAGGTATTTATCCAGCTGTTGATCCACTTGCATCTACATCAAGAGCATTAGCTCCACATATTGTAGGTAAAGAACATTATGATGTTGCACGTAAAGTTCAACAAATGATTCAAAGATATCATGAACTACTAGATATTATCGCAATCCTTGGTATGGATGAATTAACGGATGAAGATAAATTACTTGTACATAGAGCAAGACGTATCCAAGTATTCTTATCACAAAATATGCACGTTGCTGCACAATTCACTGGTGTTGAAGGCGCATTTGTACCTTTAAAAGAAACCATTAGAGGATTTAAAGAAATTATCGAAGGTAGACATGATGAACTTCCAGAAGAAGCATTCCAAATGGTAGGAACCATTGATGATGCTATAAAGAAGGCTAAGTCATTATGAAATTCGAAGTCTTAACTCAACAGGGCAAGACATATCAAGATGAAATCCAATATGTCGTTATAAAAAATCAAGAAGGTGAACTTGCAATTCTAGAAGATCACATTCCAATTATTTTATATGTCTTAGAAGGTTATTTAAAGTTTGTTCAAGATAAGAACATATCATATGTCGTTGTTGAACAAGCAGTTATAGAGTTTAAAGATAATTTATTGACGGTCCTAGCTTTAGAAGCACAAATTGGCCAAACATTAGATAAAGCTAATGATGCTTTTAATAAAATGAAAAAAGAAAAACTCGAACTTACTAAAAAAGAAAATGTAGATTTTTCTAAACAAGAAAGAGATTTAAAAGAAAACATTACAAAATCAAAAGCTGGCCAATTATAAAAAGGAGTAACATATGGTACAAATCATTTATTTCACATCATTAATTGTATTTTTTGCGATTAACTTAAGAATACTTGGTGCGCTACATTTTGAAAACAAATTTGAAAAATTTAAAATATGGGAAATCAAAGCTGCATATTTTTTAGTCAGTTTAGCACTTGCTCATATGCTCGCAGAGATTATGGTAAGATTTTCTACACTTTTTGAAGGATTATTTATTTAAAAAAAACAAACAAAATAAAAAGGGGCTGTAATGAAATGAAGAATATTTAATCTTCATGGACTACACAGTCCCTTTTTCTTTTGTTTTGTGGATAAACATAAAAAAATACCTGTTTTTAGGCATATTTAAAAGAGAACTTCAAAATTCTTTAGTTTTCCACAGGATAACTATTGAACGAATCGTTGTTGCTTGTTATGATATTTTGATAAATTATACCCAATTGAGAGTAACATAAACTCTAATTTAACATTTTGGATGCCACGTCGCTTAAATCTTCTAAATTTAAAGTCTTCTTTTAAAACCCCAAATGCGCCTTCAACTTGAATTGAGCGTTGAATCCTAAGTTCTATACCTAAATCAGATTGAAGATTATCTCTTGCTTTTTTTTGATAGTTCCATAATTCTTCATTGACTTCAATACGTCTTGGAGCTTTCCCTTTTTTACACTTTGAAGCTAGCGGACATCTTAAACAAGTAGATGACTCATAAACATCTTTACCATTGTGTCTTGTAAATAGATAATTCATCTTTCGTCCTTTTGGACAAATTAGATTCCCGTTTTTATCTTTAGTGAAATTTTCTGCACGATAAGGACTATTTATATAGTTCTGATTGCTGGTTTCTTTTTTATACATTGGATATTTTTGATAGAGTTCCATATCTTTGGATTTTAAATATCTATAATTTATAAGTCCACCATATCCAGCATCTGCTACAGGATATTTAGGATAAAATCCATAGCTATGATTAAATCCTTCTAGAAATGGTTCTAATGTTTTATAATCGCTTCGATTCTGATAGACATCCATATGCATGATATATCCATCTGACACGCCAATTTGAATGTTGTATCCAGCCTTTAATTGACCATTTCTCATATGATCGTCTTTCATGCGCATATATGTTGCACCATGATCTGTTCTTGCATATGAATTTCTTGATGGACCTATGATCTCTAAATCATGATTATAGCTTGTTAGTTTTTCTATGTAGTCTACGATATCTTCATAATCTCTTTGTAATCCACTTTTGTGGTTCCCTTTGCCATAGACAAAATCAATGCCTTCTTTGTCAATTTCATTGACTAAGAAATCTCTAATCTTTTCTAAATATGATATCTCATAATCTTCTTTGATCAGAAAGTAGATGCCTAAATGTTTATAGTCTTCATTTAATTTGTGCAGAGTCTTGGTAATTTTGAGTTGAAGTTTTTGTTTAAACTTAAGAATTGAGTTCTTCCAAACAAATTTATATTTGTTTGCGTTTGCCTCTATCTTTGTCCCATCTATATATAAGGTATTGATATCAATTTGTTCTTTTTTTGCGATATATTGATTGATCTCTAAAAAGATATCTTCGATGGATGTTTTTAAGTGGGTATTAATAAATTCTTTGATGGTATTATGGCTTGGTTTTAACTCATTAGTCAACCACATGAGCCTAATATCATTTTTAGCTGCCTTTTCCATTGCTCTTAAACTATGGATTTTTTCCATCTGGCAAAACAATACCAATTTCAACATATTGACTGAATTGTATCCTAGTCTACCTTGATGAGATTTGGATACTAAGTATTTTTTAACCTCGATTTTTGAAAATACTTCGTCAAATGTTCTGACTTCACTATCAAATGGTATTAAAATGTTCATTTCTAGTGGTAATTTTAATTGTTTTGCGCTAAAATAAGATTGAGTTAATTGAGTACTTTGCATACTTCAATTATATCAAAAACCACTCTGGATTTTCCAGAGTGGTTTTGTGTTTTATAGACTATAATGATTTTATTTCATTACAGCCCCTTTTTTTATTCTTTTTTTGTTGTATAAGGTATCCATAATGTTTTTTCATCTAATGGATGAATGGATATAAATTGATGTTTTATATCATCGAAAATTGAAACATTTTTTTCTTTAAAATAGAGTTGATAAGTAACATGCTCTAAAAACATTTTCTCTTTAACATAAGTAATTGATTCTATCAGTTGATCCATTGTTTGAATAAGTGGATAATCAAATACAATCTCAAAACCCTTCATTTCTTTTTTTTCATAAAATTTTTGAATGTTTAACACTTCAGAAGTAGCTTTTGAATATGCTCTAATCAAGCCACCAGCACCTAATTTAGTTCCTCCATAAAATCGAACGACAACACACAATAAATTGGTTACATCATGATGTCTTAAGACTTCTAAAATTGGAATTCCAGCTGTTCTTGAAGGTTCACCATCATCTGATGAAGTGGCATGCTCAAGCCCTTCTCCAAATAATGACGCACTACAATAATGAGATGCTTTAGGAAACATCTCTTTAGCTTTTGCGATATTCTTTTTGATATCATCAATTTCATATAATGGAAATAATATGCCAATAAATATTGACTTATCTATGATGATTTGATGTGTTTGTATATCTTTGATATATTTCATAATCTCACCATTTTTATTATAACATATTTCCATATATTTATATTTTTGTTATAATGAATACAGCAACAAATATTGGGAGGGCGCTATGAATAAAAAATTAATTGTAGATACGTCAACAGGTGGTCTAGATTACTATCCTTTTAATCATGATATAGAAGTATTAAGAATTAAAATATTTCTAGATGAAAAAGAGTATTTAGATGGGTCAGAATTAAAAGCAGAAGAATTTTATAAAATCTTAAGAGAACAACCAGAACTCATTCCAAAGACATCACAACCTTCAGTTGGAGATGTTATTAGTTTTTTTGAAGATCTTTACGAAAAAGGGTATGATGAATTTTATGTAACGACATTATCTTCTAAACTTAGTGGAACACATAATTCTATTGTCTTAGCTTCAAAAGAATTAAAAGATAAAATGAACATTCATGTTTTTGATACGTTAACAGTTTGTTTTTCTGAAGGATTATTTGCATTAGAAGCTGATAAAATGTTAAAATCAGGAAAATCTTTTGAGCAAATCGATGAGGTTCTACTTCAAATGAGAGAGCATAATACTATCTTTTTTGCGGTTGACTCACTATCTTATTTGGTAAAAAATGGCAGATTATCTAATGCACAAGCGTTTGTCGGAAAGTTATTAAAGATCAAACCAATTTTACAAGTTCAAGAAACTGGACATATAGTATCTATTGAAAAAATTAGAAATATTAAAAAAGCATTAGAATCAATTACTGCCAAAATTAAAGCATACGCAAATGGTAGAGAATTTGAAGCATATATACTATATACTGGAAATCCTAAACTTAAAGCCCATTTTATAGAAATCATTAAAACTGAACTTGGGCTCGAAAATTTATATGAATCGCCTTCTACACCAGTAGTAGGGGCGCATATAGGACCAGATGTATGTGGCATAGGTATATTTTTAAAATAAGACGATTTCGTCTTATTTTTTTATACTACAAAAATACATGAATTCTTGGTATAATATAACAGGTGATATGAATGAGTACAATAAAAACCGCTAAAGGCGTTTTATACGAATTAAAAAAAGCAGGATATGAAGCATATATAGTTGGTGGTGCCGTTAGGGACTATCTTTTAAGAATGCCAATTAATGATGTAGACATAACAACAAATGCTAGACCACATCAAGTCAATAAAATCTTTAGAACAATTCCAACAGGATTAAAATATGGAACTCTAACTGTTTTATATAAAGATGAAAAATTTGAAGTTACAACCTATCGTATTGATGGTGAGTATCAAGATGATCGTCATCCTGATAATGTAACATTTAGTGAAGATGTTCAAGAAGATGTGAAAAGAAGAGATTTTACCATTAATGGACTTCTTTTATCAGATAAACAAGAAATCATTGATTTTGTTGAAGGACAAAAGGATCTTAAAGCTAAGTTGATTAGAACTATTGGAGATCCACATCAAAGATTTAATGAAGATGCACTTAGAATGATGAGAGCTTTTTATTTCCAATCAAAATTAGGATTTCAAATAGAAACTCAAACTAGAGATGCAATCTTTGAATTAAAAGATAATTTAAAAAATGTTGCGATGGAAAGAATCGTTAATGAGATGATTAAGATTATCCAAGGTGAACATGCAAAAAGAGCATTCAAATCGATGGTCACAACGCAAGTACATGAAGTTCTACCGGGTCTTAAAAAAGGTATAGAACATATACTTACAATGGATGATATGCCATTTGTAGACTCCTTTTTCGCGCTATGCTTCACTTTAAATGATGGTATTGTTCCGCAAGAATGGACGTTTTCAAACAAACATAGACACAGATACCAACAAGCAGCAGTGCTTGCTAGAAAGACTAAAGTTTTTGATGCATATTATTTATATACCTATGGCATTGATTTATGTTTGTTAGCAAATAAAGTTAATTTCATGTTAGATCGTTCTAAAAATTTAAAATCAGAAATAGAAGAAACATATCAAAATTTACCTATTCAATCAGAGCTTGACTTAAAACTAAGAGCAACTGAAATGATTGAGATTACAGGTAAAAAAGCAGGTGCATGGTTAAAAGACATGCAACATCAAATGGTTTTAGCAGTATTAAAAAAAGAAATGAAAAATGATAAGGAAAGCTTAATTGAATTTCTTAACAAAAATATAAAGTAGGTGTTTTTATGGATTTAAAAGAAAATGAAATATACAAAATTATAGGAAAAGTAGAAAATGTTAACACAGGTGCACATTTTTCAAATACAACAGTTTTGAAAAAAGATGGCACACATGTAAATATTAAATTAGAATTTGAACAACTTCAAGATATTAAAATGGGTAAAATTTATGAGTTTGAAGCTTTAGCAGTCGTAAAAGTAGAAGATGAACTTGTTTTAAAACTACAATCAATTAAAGATATTGAAGATGTATTAGAAGCAGATGAATTATCAGAACTCTTAGATTACTTTTATGTTTACGCACCCATTCCAATGGTTGAGATAAAAAAAGGGATTGAAGGATTCTTATCTAAAATAGAAAATAAAGCTTTACATGAGATAACAAAGACGATATATGATAAACACAAAAAAACTTTTTATATGCATCCAGCAGCAACTAAGTTTCATCATGCGTATGTAGGTGGATTAAGTTATCATACATTTACAATGTTAAAACTCATTGATCCATTTTTAGAAGTATATAAGTATTTAAACAAAGACTTGTTATATGCAGCAACATTACTACATGATATGTCAAAAATTAGTGAAATCTCTGGAGTAGATGGAGAATATACAAAAGAAGGCTTATTGATAGGGCACCTAGTGATGCAAACCATTGATGTTGATCAAGTTGCAAAACAATTAGGATATGAAGACTTAGAAGAAGTCTTAATCTTAAAACATATGATTTTATCCCATCATGGACAACTTCATTATGGATCTCCTAAAAAGCCGCAAACTGGAGAAGCTCTACTCTTATGGTTTATTGATACAATCGATTCTAAGTTTACTGTCTTAGGAGAAGTTCTAGATACAACCTTAGAAGGACAATTTACGCAAATGGTAAGTGTCTTAGATAAAATGAGATTTTATAAACCCAAATTGTAATAAAAAGATAAAGAAGCATTTAATTGCTTCTTTTTTTATGCAGATAATTTGTCAATTCAAGTGCAACGCATCATAAGATTCATTGATCACTTCTAATGGAGTTTTAAAGTTGATGCATTTTCTAGGTCTATTATTTAGACGAGTTAATACATTAAGTACTTCTACATCGTTAGTTTGTGAAAGATCCATACCCTTTGGATAGTATTCTCTTAATAAACCATTTGAATTTTCATTAGTTCCTTTTTGCCATGCACAGTAAGGATCAGTGAAATACATCTGACAATTTAAACTTTCTTCAATATCTTTATATTTAGCAAATTCTTTACCGCGATCACATGTGATTGTTTTCACTAATTCAGGTGGGAATTGTGATAGTAATTCAATAATAGCTGCTGTAACATTCTCGCTTGTTCTATCGGGTAGTAGTTTAACAAGGTACAGTCTTGATTTACGCTCGGCAAGTGTTACGAAACAATACTTGCTTTTTCGTTGAAAATTCACTCTTCCAGATTCCACAGTATCGGCTTCCCAATGTCCTAACGTATGTCTCTTATAGACCTCTTTAGGACGTTTTTTTATTGTTTTACCTATGTTGAAGCGACCTCTTGTTTCTGCAGGTCGTTTGAATTTACCTTTTCGTCTCAATCTCCATATCTCTCCTCGTATAAGATATTTTTTATGTATCCATCTATAGATAGTTGAAAAACAAGGGGAATTTTCAGGTTGTCCATTTTTTCGTTTTGCTATTTGCTCTGGTGACCATTGTTGATTTAGTTTATCTTCAATGTACTTTTTGATAAATGGACATATTTTTACTGGTCTATGACATTTGATTCGACGCTTTTCATATTTCTTTTGCGCAATATGAGGTAAGTATTTATAGCGATATCCACATTCATTCCTCTTTAACTCCCTAGATATTGTACTAGGACTTCTTTTTACTGCTTTGCTAATTTGTCTAATGCTCACCCCTGAGAGCCATAACTGATATATACAAGTTCTTTCTTCTATGGTAAGATGTATGTAGTTCATAGTTTCTCCTTTTGTGTTTGTTTGGTCACTTACATTATATAGGAATCTATGAACTTTTTTATTTTTCTTTAGTGTTGCACTTGTTATTATAAATTATCTGCAAAAAAAAAGACCACCGAAGTGGTCTTATATGAAAATGATCAATTAATTAAGCATTACCTTCTAAAATATCGATTAAATCACCAAACAATGCATCATAGTTTGCATCATATACGCCACCATTTTCAGATAACATATAACCGTTTAATTGACGTAAGTTGATTTCTCTAATTTCATCAATTCGTAGATTGTTTGCTGCATCAGTAAATACTGCATCTTCTAACAAGCTAAAGATTAATTCTCTTTGCATGTAAGTGCCTTGATAAACAGTAAGAACTGGATCTAAGTAATTTGTAATTGCTGTTTGTACATCAGTAGGAAGTTCAACACCTTCATCTGATAATGATCCAACTAGATAATATTCTATTTGAGAAGCAGATAGAGTATCTGTTAAAACATTATAAGCGTTAAGTGTTTCGTTATCAGCTAATACATAATCTCCATCAGTATCATTGACACCATCATACATAGCAGAAGTTGTTTCAGCAACCTTAGTTGCAAGAATTAAATGGAAACCAAAATCTGATTGTACTGATTCCATAGCTGCTTGATTAACTGCATTACTTGTAGTTACCCATGCATCATAGAAGTCAAGATAAGGGAATAGAGAATCATCATCATCCATAGCAGCTAATGTGTCATGAATAACCATTGCACGATCGTAAAAGACTTGGTCTAATACACTTGTACCTGTTACGAAATTAGATTTATTTGTAATTGCAGAAGAAATATTTTCGAATTTCAAATAAAAACCTAATTGACGATATTCAGCCCAAAGACTTTCTAATGTGTAATCATATGGTGGAGTTGTACTACCAATTTCTATACGACCTGAGTTGTTAAAATCAGTTGCAATTGCAGTTAAAGCTTCTGAGAAACCTTTGTACATACCAATTTGTGTATAGATTAAATCTACTAAGTCAACTAAACCATCTAAAACTTCTTGTTTAGCAACTGCATCTAATGTGTCTAAGTAATCTTGAGGATTATCTGGAGAACCATCACCATTTTGATCAAAATAAACTAATAAATGACTAACTGTAATTGATTCGAAGTTGTTATATTGTTTTTCAGCTAATGTTGCAAGACTTTGATAAATATTAGCATTTTCAAAATGAACTTCATAATCTTCTAAATATTGTTGTCTTAAGTCTGGATAAACATATAAGTTTTCAATTGCTTCATCATTTGAACTTGAACCAAATGCGATTAATAAGAAATCTTGTCTACCTAAACTAGCTGGATAACCAGAAGAAGCGAAATTATCTGCAGAAAATTGTGAAATGATATTTTCGAATTGTTCTGTATAATCATCCATATCTGCATCAGATACAGTATAATCTTCACTAGCCATTAAGAATTTGTTTGATAACATATCTAATGCAATGTTGATACCATAAGAAGATTCTAATTCAGAATAGAAATCATCAACTAATATTTCGATATCGCCCATTTTAGCTAATACATCACCAGTTTTATTAGAATCATCACCATCATAGCCATAGCTTTGTTCGTAGAATAATCTAACAACACCATCATAAATATCTAATGTTTCTTCTTCATACATTTCATTAACTTTAGTCGAAATGTATGTATCAGTTAATTTAGATTCAATAAGTTCATCTTTCATTTCAGCTTTAACAGCTAAAGCAGCTGTTGAGTCATCAAAGATTTCAGCATCACTGTTTTCAGGATCTTCAATTAAGATACCTTCTTCAGTTTCACTTTCATCATTTAACTTAAATACTAAGTAACGTGAGTCTCCAAAAGTTTGAATTCTTGAAGAATAAGGTTTTCCATCAGTAGTATCATCAGTATCTTCCATATCAGCTTCAGCGATTAACGTATCATAAATGTGACTTCTAAGGCTTGTATTGATTTCTGTTAAGTCGTCATAAGTATAAGTAGTAGTGTAATCATTGCCATCGCCAACAATAGAGATACCATCTGTATCTAGTTTGACAGGAGCTGCTGGGTTAAGTAAATTATATATTTCGATATATTTTGCTTTTACGCCATCAGGTAATAATTTAACATCTGAGAAACCATCGTTTCTATCAGTGTTGATAACATATGCTTTATAATAATCTTCATAATCATCAACTGTAATCATCTCACGAGATTCTCCATCAACACCTAATTTAGATGTGATATCTAAATCATCTAAGATTTCAGATACATAAGCATAATCCGGATTGTCTAAATCAACATATCCTGCGTTACCTTCTTTAATACGGATGTCAGGTAGTGCATACCAGAATCCTTTTGAATCAGGTTTTAGACCAACTTGATATAAAGCAGCGTTTGCTTCATTTAAGTTAATGAAACGTACAACTAGTGCGTCTACATCATATTGACCTTCTTTATTGTTCTTGTAATAAGTAACAATATTTTCATCTGAGATATAAGCATCACTTTCTTCATCTAAAACTTCAACTGCTAATAGTTCTTTAGCATATGCTCTTTGAGCAACTCTTAAAGCATAACGTTCTAGTAAGAAGTCTAATGTTTGATATCCAGTGAATGGATTATCTTCGGTTTGTGCTAAACCAAGAATTGCATCAATGACATCTTGAATAACAATACTGTTATCAAGTAAATAAACTGAGTCTGCATATTTTTCAATATTTCTAATATATAATTCAGGGTTATCATCATAAAGACCTTGTAAATCTTCTTTATCTGTAACACCATAAATAGCTGAATTTACTGTATCATCTAAGTATTCGATTAATGTTTCATCGCCAGCGATAAGATCAGCTTTAGCAGCAGTTATTTGTGTCTTAAATATTTCTTCATCTACCATAGTTGCCAAAGTAGCAGCACCTTGCATACGAAGTTGATCATATAATTCTTTTTCTGTTACCTTTAAATCTCCATATGTTAAGTAGACATCGTCGCTTGAGATACTACCATATGGTGTCTTTTCGCTACCGTTACATGCAGCTAATGTTAGAACACTTGCTACTACAAGCACAAGTAGTGCAAATCTTCTAAAACTTTTTAATTGATTCATTGTGTTCACTCCTTCAATTGTTTCATACAAGCAAGTATAATATAGCATTTTTTGGGGTGTAAATGCAACCACTTTCATTTTATTTTATAATATCACATATTTATATGTTATTATTATAGAAGGTGATACTGTGGAAATATACGTTTTAGCCAGTGGTTCAAAAGGAAATATGACCTACTTAAAAGTAGGGCATATTAAATTATTTGTTGATGCAGGCATAAGTTATAAAAGAATTAGAGAAAAAATGGAAGCTTATGATCAAGATTTATATGACGTAAAAAGCATATTAATTACGCATGAACACTCTGATCATGTGACGGGCTTAAGATTGTTGTTAAAAAATAAAATAATCGAAGATGTTTATCTTACATCTGGAACATATGAAGCATTAAGTGATGAGGTTAAAATCTTGATTAAAAATGTGCATATTATTAAGTCTGAAGACACCTTTGATGTCTTAGGATTGAAAGTTAGTACATTTATGGTTTCTCATGATGCAAACCAGCCAGTTGGATATGTTATTGAAGATGGTTCTAAAAAAGTGTGTTTTGTTAATGATACAGGTTATGTAGATCAAGTCTATTATGATTTGTTAAGTAATGCAGATTGTTATTTGTTAGAAGCCAATCATCATCCAACAAAACTAATGCAATCTCCAAGACCTTTTTTACTTAAAAAAAGGATTTTAGGAGAACGTGGTCATTTATCAAATGATGACGCAGCATGGCTTATAAACCGCTTTGTTAACAATAAAGATAGTAAGTGGATTGTTACTCATATTTCTGAAGATTGTAATTCAGTACTAGATATAGAAGAATCTATTGTTAAAGCATTTGATGACCCCACTAAAGTTGAGGTCTTTTATGCAACAAAAGATGGACTACCGGTGATAAAAATATGATAAAATTAATAGTAGTAGGTAAAATGAATCATAAGTATCTAAATGAAGGTATAAGTTATTATAAGAAACAACTACCGGTTGATCTTGATATCATTGAAGTTAAAGATGAAAAAAATATTGAAGGTATGAAGCTTGAAGGACAATATATCTTAAGTAAGATTAAAGAATCTGATGTAGTTGTTGTATTAGCTATTAATGGAAAGATCTTAGATAGTATTGGTTTTTCAAAAATGATTGAAGATGTCAACACATATCAACAAGGAGATTTGGTTTTTGTGATTGGGGGATCTTATGGTTTGAGTCCTGAAGTTTATCAGAGAGCAAACCAAAAGATATCATTTTCAAAAATGACATTTCCTCATCAATTGATGAGATTAATATTGGTAGAACAAATTTATCGTGGGTTCATGATTATGAAAAATCACCCATATCATAAGTAGGTGAATAATGTGTTTAAGAAAAAGTATATATTTTGGGATTTCAATGGGACAGTTTTAGATGATAAGAGATTATGTTATGACATCTTAAATCAAATGCTAGAAGAAAGTGGAAGAAAAAAAGTAACATTAAAAGATTATTTAATGATATTTGATTTTCCTGTGAAGAATTATTACGCAAAAGTATATGATTTAGAAGAAACACCATTTGAAGTATTATCAAAAAGGTTTATAGAATTATATCAACCAAGTAGTTATAATGAAAAATTGCATAAAGGTATTTTAGATTCTCTGTTTTATTATAAATCTATGGGAGTCAAAAATATATTGTTATCCGCATCAGAGAAAAAGAATTTAGATCAACAAATTAATCACTTTAGTATTGGTCATTATTTTGATGATGTCCTAGGGACAACTAATACCCATGGAGAATCTAAAATTGGTGTTGCTAAAGCTTATGTTGAAAAACATAAGATTAATCCAAAAGACGCAATCATCATTGGTGATACGCTTCATGATGCAGAGGTTGCGGAAAGTTTAGGCATGGATGTGATTTTATATACTAAAGGACATCAACACAAATCGAGATTGAAAAAATATAAAACCATTGATAACTTTTATGAGTTAAGTGAGATTATCAATAAAAAATAATGTAGTAAATCAAGTGAGGACTTTTATGTTTACAAGTGATGAATTTGATCGAATACAAAAAGAATTTAAAGTTAGACAGATCAGTCGAAAACAAAAGCTCATAAAAATATGGGGTTTCTTTTTAAGTATCATTATTATTGCGATTGTTTCGTTGATTGTTATATTTCCAAAACAATTTAGTAATGGTGATACAGTTTGGATCCTACCTACATATGGAGGTATTCTTCTTTTAGGAACTTTAACTGGTTTTCTCATTAGTTTAAAGTATGTTAGTGAAAAGCCTTTTTTTGAATATTTATACGATGTAATCATAGATAAAATCAATCAACATGAAGGCTTGTTTTTAAAATACACACCTTATGATAAAACAAGTAGAGATTTTAATAAAACGGGTGGGTTGTTCACACCATATGCGAATGTGAATGTAAAAAGACATATTGAAGGTATGACATCTGATCAACATGAATTTCATATTTATGATACGATGTTAACAACTTCGACTAATAATGGTCAACAAACTCATTTTGATGGCATCTACTTTGTATTAAATAAATCGACTCACACTATAGTTCAAGTTAGAACAAATGGTAAACCTAGAGTCAAGGGACATAAGTATGTTAAAGTTGATACACAAAGCGAATTAAATGTATTTAAAGAAGTAGATCATAATATAAGTAGCTTAGATTATAAATATCTAAACTTTATCGAAAAGTTAAGTCAAAATTTAGATATTAAAAGAGTATATTTCAGTTCAGTAGAGCATCAATTACATTTAGCCCTCTGGTATAAAAATCACCCTGGTAGAAAATTAAAAAATATTTCATATGAAACATTAAATAAATTAACTGAGTATTTCTTAAGTGAGTTTAAACTAATGGAAGATTTACTTGAGATTGATGAGTGATGATAAAAAATAAGGATGCGAATTTTCGCATCCTTTTATTTTATAGATAAATAAATATAATACCTATATAACTGTTTCCGTTTTTCTGAAGCTGATAACTAAAAGCTATATTTTCTCTATCAGGATTTTCAGCTAGTATAGATTCTATGTATGAAGCATAAATTGTTAATGTACCATCTTCAAATGTATAATCTGAAGTTTCTAGTAGATATCCACTAAGTTGAGCAAATGTTCCACCTAATAGATTAAATTCTAATTCAATGTCTTCTAAAGAAATATAGGTAAGAACATTTGGTGATAGAAGATGTGGATTTTCTGTTTCAATTACATTAATTGTAATCATGAAATATCCTGATGCTGTATATACTTCATATGTGTTAAGACCATAAGAAGGATAAAAGAAAATGTCTTTATCAAATGTTATTGAAGTAGAAGTATATGAGTATAAAGTGTCAGCTAATATTTCGTCATCAATTTTTATATACATTAGATCATCTAATTGATCAAAGTTGACAATAATTGTCTCAGAAGAACGTAGTTCATAAGTTAATGATTGATTCATATCAAGATGGATTAAACCATCAAATATATAAACATCAGACATATAGTCTTGAGATTCATAAATTGCATTTACTTTAATGTTTGAATCTTGATTTAAAACTACATAATCACTTATATCTATTGATGTCTCTTCAAAGGATGTTTTTAAAATATCATTTATGTATAGTTCATAAGTTGTAGGAATTGTTGATGTAAAAGATAATATATAATCATCAACTAATAAATCTGTCGGACTTTGATATAGTCTTGAAATGTCAAAATCATAGTCGATTGATTTTTTATATCCTTCTGGATATATGATAGTTATCCTAACTGTATAAGAACCATTGATAAGCTCGCTAATATCATATGAGGGAATTGATAAAGTATATAGAGTTTCATTTAATGTGACTTCATAACTTATAGCATCTTCAACCGCATCCCATTTGATGATTTCATCTTCAATGCGTATGTTAGAAGCAGTCTCATATTCAATTGGAGTTGAGCATCCTACAAGTATGAATAAAAGTATTGTAAGCATTATAATTCTTTTCAATTTCTCACCTCACTTAATTTAAGTAAAAGGCCTAAATAGGCCTTTTTCTTTAATTAGTTAATGTTTCATCATAAATCATTTGATAAAAATCAGGATAATCTATGAATGGATTTCTATTACCTTGAAATCCAAATATTGTATCATTTCTATGTGACTCGAAAGTATCTACAGGATCAAAGTCATGCCATGCAACTAATGTATCTAACATAGCCATTTGATAGACTTCTGGTGTACCATTAATTAGATTGTATATATCATACATAACTTCCATATAAAATAGGATTCTTGCGATATCGCCTTTTACTTCATCTCTAGGTGCATAAGACTCAGATGTTGTTGTGTTATCAAAGTATTTATTACCTCTTGATGAATTTGTACTAGGATTAGCAGGCTTTAAATTGTGTAAGTCAGAAGCAGCATTTGTACCACTAGCAGTAACTCCTAGTAGAGATTGTGGCCAAACGTGTTCTCTATTCCAAGTAGTTCCGCTATCCCATGTGCTATCAACTGATGTTCCTAGATAAACTAAGATAAGATTGTTTGAATTGTTAGGATCTACATCTGTAGCCGCTAACATTGTAGTAGCATCTTCGTAAGAAGTCATTGTTGTATTAGAGTTGATAATGGTTCTTAGAGATAGAAGTAAATCATTTCCGTAAAGGCCAACTGCTTGATCATAGTAAGAACTTAGTACTAATACTGTAACTTCTATAACTTCTATGCCGCCTGTACCATTTGATGCTTCATAAGTTTCAACATACGTACCAGGTATGCTTGTGTCTGCTTGATTTGAAAAGTTTTCATCTACAACTGTTTCGTATGATGAAAAGTCACTATAACCAGAGTAATCGATTGTATCCCCTACAGAAACTGAATACACTTCATAAAGTGGATCAGGATCTGGGTCTTCTATAGGGGGAGTTACTCCCCCACAGTGTGAGAACCTAAATAATCTGCTGTATCTGTTGCATAAGCAATCCATTCTATACTTGGATCAAAATCATTGCTACCATCAGAATCTCCATTTAGTATAGTTGCTTTTCTAACTAAGGTCATGTTTGCTGTAGATACTAAAGATGCTGTCCATGAACTGCCTGGATCAACACCAATCTTACCAATCACATCTACATTTGTTCCGCTTTTTGCTAATGCGATTGCATCATCTCCATTAAAATTTATAGCACTAACTGATGTTCCTAAATAGCCATCCGCAGTTTGAGCAGCAGTTGTTATGGCTTCAACAGAAGAAGTGTGGTAAATAACATATGTTTGACCGTGTAACAAATCAAAATCAGGTAAAGACAATTCATATGAAATTGTTGAACTACCATTATTATATTGTCTAATTGAATAATTTGCTAAATTAATTGTTGAACCGGTATTATTATATATTTCAAGTGCACGTGTAGTGCCACTACCTTCAATATATTCAGAGATAAACAAGTCATAAGAATAACCATTAGGTGTCCATCTCGCATATAAAGTAGTATCTTCTGAGACTATAGTTTCAAAACTGTATGGGACTAAAAAAGTAGTGTCATCGGTGAACCAACCACTAAAATAAAAGTCAGTTTTAGTAGGATCTGCAGGTTCAGTAGCTAATGAACCATTTACTATACTTTGATCAGCAACTGCGCTTCCACCATTTTCTATAAAATCAACAGTGTAATGCACTGGTTCAAGGATAGTCAAATTAATTATAACTTCAGTAGTATTTGAATCTGAATCAACTACACTGTAAGTAATTGTGTAATCTCCAAATAACAGTGAAGAGAAATCTATAGGTTGTGGAATAACATTATCTAGATTATCTTTTGCAATATAAGTGATTTCAGAAGTTAAGTCACCATCTTCTACATCAGATGCAGTCACATTAACCAAAGGATCATATGTATCGCCTTCAGTAATTGTATCATCAGAAGTGTTATTTATTACAGGAGAAAATCCTGTTACAGGACCATAAGAAACCCAGGATAAATTATCGATAACAGTTTGTTTTACGTCACCAATTAATTTTATAGTAAAAGTCCCCTCAGTATCAAGGTTGTTTACTTCGAATACAACAATATCACCAGTCGATTTTTCACTTGTAGCAACAAGTATGTCGTTTATAAATAGTTTCAATCCAGTATCTGTACTAAATGCTTTTCTGAAGTCTATTTTAAAATCAGATATTCCATTTGGAATAGTGGCTTCAAGACTAGCTGAACTTCCTGAAAGTGTAATTGATTTGCCATCAATAGTTTGAGCACCTGCAGAATTTGTATAATCCCAAATGACATTTGTGGTACTACTTGTGAAAGTTCCAGTATTGTAAGAAGTACTTGTTTCGGGATATTCATCGAAATTTTCAATAGTCCAATCCAAATAAATATTTGAATTTGAACTATAAACTTCAACTAATGCTAGACCAGTATCATAAATAACATAAGCTTTTGCGTTCATGTGTGAACCCGTAAGGAAACTAACCATAAACTCATTTGTAAGTGGGTTTAAGCTGTTTGCTTTTGCTATAGTCACGCCAGGTGTGTTTATCGTCAAATCTAATGTATTATCAGTGTGAATTAAAAAACCATATTCAACGATGTCATATGCTGCAGGTATGTAAAATTGTCCTAAATATGTATGATAACCATCCCTTATTTCTAAGTCAGGACTTAAAGTGACCAAAGCATTATCAATTAAAGGAACATTCAAATATACTTTAGTTATAACTCGATCATTTAACATTGTAAATGTATACTGTAAGCTTCTGCTTAAAACAACTCCATTTTCTTCCCAGTGACTAAAAGTATCAGCACCTTGTGTTGGAGCTGCGACTAATGTAGCAACTGCATTGTGTGCGTAAGTACCTTCTAGGGTTCCATCAACAGTTAAAGTATATGTATCTGCTGATGCAGACACATATTGAAGTGCAAATACACTATCATCTGTAATAACTAAACTAGTACTATTAGTAACCATGTTTTTCCATGCAGGATCTGCTATGGTTAATCCTGGTTTAGTTGGAAGATTAGTTGTTGGTGGAGTTCCAGTAAATCCATCTGCAAGATATTCAGTTGACAAGATTTTGCCATTTGAATCCATGTATACAACAACATTGGTTGCGTCTGGACTATAAAGACCAACTAAATTCATAGAAGAAGTGACATAAAATGTATTATTTTCTGGTAGATCTGCTCGAACTATACCATTTACTACCCAATATTTAAATGTATATCCAGCTAAACTAGCTGGTGTAGGTGTAATGGTACTACCATAAACTTGATCTAAAAGATCAGATTCAACTTCATTTCCTTCTTCAAAGATATAAGTAATTGATACATCAATGTTAGCTATTCCATCAGCTTTAAGATTAAGCGGTAAAAAAGGAATAATTAACCCTAATATAACAAAAAAAGTGAGAATCTTTTTCATATTCATCACTGCCCCCAAATTTCTTCATAGTATGTAGACCCTAATGCACTATCCGCAATACTATCTTCGATTTCAAATTCGATTACTTCAATTTCAGGTTTTACATAGATGTCTTTCTCAATCATAATATAACCTCCTGTTTTTTTAAATACAAGCTATTTGGGTAGCTTGTATTTTATATTGTTATTTATATTTTATCACAATTTAAGTTTATACTTCAAAATTATTTCAAAAAGATTTGAATAAATTTTTATTGTAATCCTAGATGTTCATATATGTCTTTTATTTCTTGTATATCTTTAGTCGCTGCATTAAGTTGAAAGACTCTTTTGAATGTATCTTTAGTTCTAAGGAGAAATAGTTTTAAAAGTCTAAAAATCCAAAAAAATGGAAGTAGTACAGGAACTTTTTTAAGTGTTTTATATTGACCTTTCATCGTTTTATAACTAGGAAAAGCAAGCGTCATAAAAAGATGGAATCTAGATCTGTTTTTTAAATCATTTGAAGCGATTCTTGCTTCAAACGCATTATATTTGTGACCTTTTCCATGGAGCCCTGATCTTGCGATAAAAATTATGATTTCATCATATGCCTCATCTGTTAATAAAGGATCAAATATAAAGTTATCTAAATCTTTAAAGTGATAGTATTTGATATTAAGATAAATGATTTGCGTGAAATACTTAGTCATTTGGCTTTGATCAAGTAAAAATATTAGTTTTTCTTTGTTTATGGTTTTTTTATAATGATTTAAATAAATTCCTATATCTAATACACTTCTTAGACCTATACCACCAGAATCTAAGTGTTTAGCTAGATGGTATAAAAGATATATGATTTCAAAAGCAGGTTCAAATCTATATTCATATGCATTTTTTTGATAAGCATAGTCCCATGGATTATTAAAAAGAGTTTCATATTTAGCATTGAAATCTTTATATAATTTTGGATGAATCTCAATGGTTAATTCTTTTCCAATGACAAAACTATCATGTTGTTCAGAAGCTTGTTTTAATAAGATGTCATGTTCTTTAAAGATTTGATGAACTTTTTTTAAGTTATCTGATTCAATTAAGATATCAATATCACCCATACCTCTAAGATATGTTTTGGGATAAAGGTGTTTTAAAATAGAACCTTTCATAAAGATATGTTTAATTTGGTTTTCATTTAATATATCATTGACTTTGTCTATATATACTAAGGCCTTTGTGTCATGTGCCACAAATGCATAGTAGTGTTTTTTTAAATGATTATAAAGATCTAATGAGATGAGTTCTTTATCGACAGATTCAAAAACAAATGGAATAAGTCCATTTTCTTTTGCAAGTGTAAAAAATAACTGTTCATCATGTATAGGTTTATTGTAGGTTTTTTGATTTATAACAGATGCTGTTATATCACATAATACATTAATCATTTGATCCATGATATGCCTACTTTCTTTTTATTAATTTTAATAATATACGTCTAAAGGGCTTAACACAATGCCAAACTTTAACTTTAAACATATATGCTTTATCATTACTATGAATTAGTTTATCTTTATATTCAAACATTGATACATAGCCTAAAACATTACTCTTATCAACAAGTTCAATTGTTTTTAGAGCATCTCCACAGGTTAAATAAAACTCACGGTCTACTTTAATAATTCTATGAAGTACAAATGCATCATTAACTTGATATAAAATCGCATCATATTTCTTATAAGCGTCTTTTCTTATTAAAGTGACCAGTGTTTCCTGATGTTTAAAAAAAGGAAGCATAGAAGTTCCTGAGATCTTAAATTTTACAGATTGATTATGCTCTAAAAGCTCTTTAATTAAAGGCATTAACTCCTTAGATAATACTTTGACTCCACTCATAATAAAATATTTTTAGATTCTAATACTGTTAAAAAGTCTTTTACATCTCTTAGGGCATCTTCTTCACTGATGTCATAATTTTCTTTGAGAAGAAGGATAAGATCTTCAATTTCTTGTTCTTCAAGTAAGGCTTCAAACAATAATTTAGCAGTTTTGTTTAATCTAAGCATGCCATTAAAATTGATGGCTTCGTTACCGATAGGTACGACAACATATTGGTTTGCGACATCCTTTAATATATAGCCTTCTTTAATTCTCATGAGTTCACCTTCTTAAAAAGTTTTTGATATAAGTAATCAACTGCAGTTACATCTTTTGTGACTTGATAGTTATACATAGGTATATCTTTAATTAATCTATCAATTTGCGATAAAAGTATGAAGTAAGTTTTTTGATCTTTAGGTTTTTGTGTATTTTTTAAGACTTCTTTTAATGCATCTTTTTCATCTAACAAAGTGATTTGATTGATTCGACTTTGTTTAATAAATAGTATTGTTTTTAAAGGTATAGAAACATTCATGTTTTCACTTGTTTTTCCACTAAAAGGAGAACCTTGAACATAAAACTTTTCATCTTTTATAAATAATAAAGGTTTATCATCATTTATAATTGAAATATTTTGATCGAATGTTTGCCATAATTTAGATTGCGTAGATTTACCGGTTGTGGAAGGTGCGGAAAATAAAATAGCTTGATTTTGGTAATTGATTGCTGATGCATGAATTGGAATAAATCCAGCCATAATTGCCATCTCTAAGAAAATAACTCCTGATAGAACGTATTCTTGAGTAGGTAGGTCATCAACATATATCGGATTGAGTCGAATAATTGCACGTTTTAATTTCTTATCAAAAACAATTTGTTGGCTAAAAATATTCTCTTTAATATCATGATAGACAGTGATAACTTCTATATCATCTGAAATAAAGTGATATCTGTTATTACGAATAATCCAATCAAAATCAAACGTTTCAAAAGTAGAAGTGAGTTCTACTAATAATTCAAAAGTATAGGGTTGATCTTTTGCTTCATATTGTTTTATAGATTCATTAAAATAATCATCAAAGTGATACTCATATTTTATAATCATATCGCCAATTCGTAGAATAGATATCATAGTTATACCCTCTTATCCTTTTGATTTAATTATATCACGGTTTTTTTAAGTTAAAAGTTTGTGTGAAAAAATAGATAAAAAATGATAGAATAATGATAGGTGATATGCTTGAAAAATAAAGAAGCAATTAAATGGTTGAAAATAAATCACAAATATTTAAAATATCCGCTAATCGGTTTATCTCTGATTAGCTTAATTTTAAGTTTGCTTGCGATTTTTTTTGCTTATTATTCCAAAGATGTTATTAATGCGGCATTAGATGATAATAGATCTAGATTTATTTTTTTTGCAATATTGATTTCATCGCTTTTATTACTCAATTTAATATTAACTGCTTTAAATAATTATTTAACGGCATATTATAAAGGTATTGTTAGTAAAAAGTTAAAGAACAAATATTTTTCTCAATTATTAAAAACTAAACAAAAAGATATCAATAAAGAGCACTCTGGAGTGCTATTAACGTATCTGGATTCAGATATTGATATCATTTCTCTTCAAGTTGTAGATATCATTCCTAGACTTATCTTTTATGTAGCTAGATTTGTAGGAGCGTTTATTCTTTTATTTGCGATTGATGAAGCATTTGCCCTTATCTTTTTAGCTTTAGGCCTATGTTTAATTATAGGAAGTAGACTAATCACTAAACTTATTAAGCATAGACATCATCAATTACAAATTTCTCTAGCAGATTCTAGAAGTTTCATGCAAGAATCTATTGAAAACATAGAAGTAATCAAAAGCTTTCAAGCAGAAGAGAATATCAGTCAAAAAAATGAAGTGAAACAAAAGCATTTATTTAAAACAAGATTAAGAAAAGAGAAAGTCTCGATATTTACATCTACAGGACTCTCTTTATTTTTCTCATTTGGATATGCATTTTCAATTATATTTGGTGCATACCAACTACAGTTTGGATTAAGTGTTGGAGCGTTGCTTGCGATGATCCAATTGGTTCAACATATCCAATCACCTTTTAATGGGCTTTCAAAAATGATTCCAAGATATTCTGAATTAATTGCATCTACAGAAAGATTAATGATTTTGGATCAATATGAAATAGAAGAATCATATAAACCAATTGAAGAGACCTTTGATTATATTGATATTAAACATTTATCATTTTCTTATGATAAAGACATTATTATCAAAGACTTAAATTTAAAAATTAATCATGATGATTATATTCATATTCTTGGACCTTCAGGTAAAGGTAAATCAACGTTATTTAAACTTTTATTAAATCTTTTAGATATAAAAGATGGAGAAATCAAGCTAACAACTAATCAAAATACATATCAAGTTTCAAATCAAACGAGATCTTTGATGAGCTATGTTCCCCAAAACTTTTTGATTTTATCGGGAACCATTAGGGATAATCTTAATTTATTTAAAGTTTATACAGATGAGCAAATTTATGAAGCCTTAGAAATAGCTGAAATAAAATCTTTTGTTCAAGCATTACCTTTAAAACTTGATACATTTTTAAAAGAAAAAGGTGCTGGTCTATCTATCGGTCAAATCCAAAGATTAGCAATTGCTAGAGCATTATTAAAGGATGCACCTATCTTATTATTAGATGAAATCACATCAGCATTGGATCAAGATACAGAAACCATAATATTAAAGAATATAAAAGCATTAACTAAAAAAACTGTTATAATTAGTTCACATAGAAGAATCGAATCTGATATTATTACAAAAACTGTTGAGTTATAATATGTATTATTAGCATAAAATATGATATTATAAAATAAAAAAGGAGTCACAAAATAATGAAGAATAAAGCAGGAAGTTTTTTTAAAGGCTTTAAAGAATTTATTACAAAAGGTAATATTTTAGATTTAGCGATCGCATTTATTATAGGTACTGCATTTAAAGCAATTATTACTTCTTTAGTTAATGATATTATTATGCCACTTATTAACACACTTACAGGTGAATCAAATTTTAATGACTTAATATGGATTGTGAGTGGATCAGAAATTCGCTATGGCTCATTTATTCAACAAATTGTTGAATTTATCATTATTGCATTTAGTATATATGCTGCAATAACTTTAGTTATTAGAAGAAAAGAGTTTAACGAACGTATTGCAAAAGAAAATGCACCATTAGTTGAAGAAGAAATAAAAGTTGTTGTTCCTGAAGATATTAAATTATTAACAGAAATTAGGGATCAATTAAAAGAACTACAAAAGAAGTAAAAGGAGATTATTATGAAGAAAGTTGCAATTTTAACATGTAGTAATGCTGGACTAGATTATCTTGATTATCCAAAGGATATTCGCATCCTAAGATCAATGATCCATTTTGGAGCAGATGAAAGTTATAATGATTTTATAGATATGGACGCAAAAACATTTTATAATCGCATTAAGGGAAATCCAAATGATATTCCTAAAACATCATATGTTTCTATAGGTACAATGATTCAAAACTTTGAAGAACTAGAAAAAGAAGGATATGAAGAAGCTTTAGTGATTGTAATTTCTTCTGAATTAAGTGGACTTTATGATGCAGTTGTAAGAACAGCTAGTGAAGTTAACATAAAAGTAACAGCATTTGATTCTAAAACATTAGCATATAGCGAAGCATATATGGTTTTAGAAGCTCATCGTTTAGCTGAAGAAGGTAAAAATGTTGAACAAATCTTACCTTATTTAGAAAAGATTAGAGATAATGATAAAGTCTTTTTCGCAGTTGATACCTTATTATATCTTGTTAAAAACGGTAGATTATCAAAACTTTCAGGTACGCTTGGAACAATGTTACAGTTAAAACCTTTGTTAGTACTTGGAGATAATGGTAAAGTTGAAACTTTAGAGAAAATAAGAACAACTCGTAAAGCACATGTAAGAGTATTAGAAAAATATGTTGAAGAAACAACAGGAAAAAATGTGATAACTTTTATTTCACATGCACATGCTGATGAATATGTTAAATGGTTTGTTGCTGAAATTAAAAAGGTTTTCCCAGAAAGAGAAGTTGTTGTTGCATATTTAACACCAGTTGTTGGTGCACATACTGGACCAAATGGTATAGGTGTGGGATATATAAAATTAGATAATTAATAAAAAAAGTGGTTAGGATATCCTAATCACTTTTCTATATATAAATAGTTAATTTAATTATTCTTGTGTTTGTTTATTGTTTTTTAAAGACAGTGAAAAATAAAGAATGAAAAATACGGGTATAGGAATTATGAAAAATAACCATGTTTTTGCAATTGAAAGTGAAAAAAATGATACAAGAGATATACTAAATGCTAATAATTCTGCAAAAAGGATAATTAATTTGTTTTTCTTAGAAAAAATTGCAAAGAGTAAGAAAGAAATACATATTAAAGGAATACTATAAATAAATACAAGCCATATATAATCTTTTTGTGGATATATAAGCGTGAGTACAACAAACACTATAATAGCAATGAATAATATAGCTGATCCAGAAAGTAGAGCCAATTTTAAATTGAAAATGGTTTGTTTTTTTGCCTCTATGACATGAACTTCAGGGACATTTTTATTATAAGCGTGTTTACTTATCAATTGATCGACTGTTATATTAAAGATTTTAGAGATCTCTTTTAAAGTAACCACATCAGGTAAAGATTCTCCTCTTTCCCATTTAGAGATTGCTTTATCAGAGTAATGTAATTTCTCAGCTAAGTCTAATTGAGTTAACCCTAAGGTTTTTCGATAGTGTATTAAATTTTCTGCGAATATTTCTTTTATTTTTTCCATAACAATATTATATCACGGACTAATCAATTAAAACATACAAATTCTACTATCAGTAGAGTTTAATTTTTGAATTCTACTGAAAGGATAACCTCTGTAGAGAATCTTAAATTAGAGTAGAGCATGAAAAATAGATTATTGATTTATAATCATAGGTGAAGGAAGTGATTTTATGAGAACTGTCGTTTTTGGAGATTCAATTGCTAAAGGAATTGTCACTATAAAAGGAAAATTGGAAACAGTTGAAGATAATGCAGTTAAACTTGTTTCAAAATATTATGGTCAAGAAATAGATAATGTCTCATTATATGGACAAACATTAAAAAGAATATACGATAAAAAAATTGTTGATAAATATCTTAAATCTACAGGCCAAGCAGATCAAGTATATGCAGTGTTTGCTTTAGGTGGAAATGACTCTGATTATGATTGGGAAATGGTATCAAAAAATCCTTATATTAAACATAATCCCAAAACGCCTTTAAAAGATTTTGAAAGAATGCTTATCGATATGATAGAAACTCTTACCTCTAAAGGTATAAAAGTAGTTTTAACAACAATTATTTCTTTGAATTCTCAATCATATTTTGATAATGTCATTTCTAAAATGGGGGATCCAAAAAATATGATGATCTTTTTAGAGCATGATGTTGAAAATATATCAAGACATCAAGAAATGTATAGCCAAGCAATAGTAAGATGCGCAACGAAAACAAATTGTATATTACTTGATTTAAGAGAGAAAATGAAGTCTTTAAAAGATATTCAACCATATATGTGTAGTGATGGTGTTCATCCAAATGAGAAAGGTTATTATTATTTAGCACAATCTGCAATTCAAGAAATTAATCAGTATGATTTGCTTAATACTTGGAGAAAGACTCCTGTAATGACTCATATCGCAAATGTATAACTGTATATGAGATAAATATTAAAAAGCACATTGAGAGTTAAATCTCAATGTGCTCTTTTTATGAAATTAAATGATATATTTAAGCGTTTTCGATAACTGCAACCATTGGAATAAGTAAGAACGCTATCCAAGATATTTCAAACAAATGAAAGAAATAACCTAAAGAAAAGAATATAATAACTGCAATAAAAGGCATAAAAGGTGTTAGCTTTCTACTATTATCAAATAAATAAATTGAAGCCATAGGAATGAATAAGAATGCCATCCATGCATAAGCCCAACCATTTGCAAAAATACCTAATAAAACAAATGTTAGTGTTGATAATATAATAACAGATAGAAGTGCAAGTCCATTTTTTCTTTTTGAAAGGTCTTTCCAATTAAAGAATTCAACGGTTATATTTCCGTAAACTATACCAACTATTATCGGAAGAATAAATCCAAGTGCACCTAAATTGAAATTATCTTGCATATATCCCATATATAAATAAAATGCAACTGCGATAAGAAGAGAACCTATAGACAATATTTTTTGAAGCCCGTTTTTTATTTCAAACATTCCTAGTAATGGAATAATCAAGAAAATTAGCCATGTTGGAATCCATACTTTAGTATATGTTCCAACTGTTATAAAAAATATAAGTGCTAAAAATGGAGATAAAGCTATAAGTTTTTCTTTTTTGCCTGTATTCAAAATGATTGCAGACATTGGAATGATAAGAAACACCAACCAAGTCGGATGATAAACGTTTGAAGATAATCCAATGACCATAAATAAGATGACCGCAATAAATGGTGTTAGCGCAATAAACTTATTACGATATTGTTTTTTTCTTTTTATAGTTAATGTATCTCTTAATTCACTAATTACGTGATCAGGATTGCCTAATAATTGATAAACTTCATCATCAGTTAACCCTCTATCTAATGCATCATCATACATTTGACTATAGTCTAGAATGACATCATCGATATCACTTTGATTTACTTCATAGTTTTGTAAAATCTCTTTTAATTCATTTATATACGATTCTTTACGCATTTGTTTTTCCTCCTACGATTTGGAATACACCATTTAAAAATGTTTTCCATTCATTAAGTGATTGGTCAAGTTTTTGTGAGCCTTGATCAGTGATTTTGTAGTATTTCCTTGGGGCACCTAAATTTGTTTGTTTCTGATATGTCGAAAATAGATTTTGAGTAGTAAGTCTTCTAAGTATTGGATAGACTGTGTTTTCATTTACATCTATATCTTTAGCCAGTCGTTCAATGACTTCAAAACCATACATGTCTTTTTCATTAATAACATATAAAATACACATCTCTAGAATACCTTTTTTAAATTGAGTATTCATCATTAGCCTCCTTTATTGTGTGATACACACTACTAATATATCATAGGTAGTGTGTAAAACACAATACTAAAATGAAAAAAATGTTTTTTTTCGCTTTATCTTGTCTTTTTAAAATTATTGTGATACTATATCAACAAATAGATGAGGTGTTTAGTCTATGTTAAAAATAAAAAAGGTTGTCTATTATTATTCATATTGATATAAGGGTTGTCTATAACAAGGCATTCCTTTTTGTGGATTTTAAAGGAACAGCCAAATCATGATTTAAAAATCATCCTTGGGGTTCCTTAGGGATTTTTTATTTTTTAAGGACTAAAAACAAGAAAGGGACAAAAAACTATGATTATTAAAATGAAAAAAGAGGCTACAAAAAAGCAATATAAAAAATTAGAGGAATTCTTAGAAAGTAAAAATTTAGAGATCAGAGATGTTAGTTCTAAACTGATTCATATTTTTGGGATCATAGGAGATACGTCATCCTTTGAACCTGAAGATCTATATGCTTTCGAAGGTGTTGATGAGGTAACAAGGGTCTCGACGCCATTTAAAAAAGCATCGAGAAGTTTTAAAAAAGAAAATACAGTT
The DNA here is from genome assembly GCF_016865445.1 of Mariniplasma anaerobium. GTDB lineage: Bacteria > Bacillota_I > Bacilli_A > Acholeplasmatales > Acholeplasmataceae > Mariniplasma > Mariniplasma anaerobium. The sequence continues at coordinate 372,542 of NZ_AP024412.1, forward strand.
ATTAAGTTTAAAAACGGAATTGAGATAGGAAGTCATCAGTTTGTGATGATGTCTGGTCCTTGTTCTGTAGAATCAGAAGAGCAGATGAGAACAATCGCAAAAACAGTAAAAGAATCTGGTGCACACATCTTAAGAGGTGGTGCATATAAACCAAGAACTTCACCTTATGCATTTCAGGGATTAAAAGAAGAAGGATTAAAGATCTTAAGAAAAGTTGGCGATGAGTTTGACTTATTGGTTGTTACTGAAATACCAAGTGCTGATCTACTTCCTTTATTTGAAAAATATGTAGATATCATTCAAGTTGGTGCAAGAAACATGCAAAACTTTGAATTGATGAAGGCTTTAGGTAAGTCAACAAAACCAATTTTATTAAAAAGAGGCTTATCTGCAACCATTGAAGAATGGTTAATGAGTGCTGAATATATTATGAATGGTGGAAATGAACAAATTATCATGTGTGAAAGAGGGATTAGAACTTTTGAAAAATACACAAGAAACACACTTGATATATCTGCAGTACTTTCTATAAAAGAGTTGTCACATTTACCAGTTATTATTGATCCTTCACATGCAGCAGGTCGCTGGTCTATGATTGAAAAATTATCTCTAGCAAGTTTAGCTGTTGGAGCTGATGGTTTAATAGTTGAAGTTCATAATAATCCTGAACATGCTTTAAGTGATGGCGCTCAATCTTTAAAACCTAAAAAATATTTACATATGGTAGATAAATTAAAAGAATTATCAACACTTTTAGGGAAAGATTTTAGATGAAAATATTTATCGTTGGACTGGGTTTAATTGGCGCATCATATGCACAAGGATTAAAAAAAGCAGGACATGAAATTTATGCATCAAATCGAACTGAAGCAGTCGTTGAACAAGCTATAAAAGAAAAGATAGTAGAAAAAGATAATGATATGTCGTATTTATCAAAAGTAGATCTAATTATTTTAGGATTGTATCCTAAACACAACATAGAATTCTTATCAAAACACAAACATCTATTGAAAAAAGGACAAATCATCACAGATGTTAGTGGAACAAAAGCCTGGATGACTAAAGAAATAGAAGCCCTTATTCCAGATGGTGTAAGCTATACATCACATCATCCAATGGCTGGTAAAGAATCATCAGGATACGCTTCTAAAGATTATAAAATCTTTAAGGATGCTAATTTTATCATTGTTAAAGGTCAAAAATCAGGACCTAAAGATGAAAAAATCTTAAAAAATATCGCAAGTGACTTGAAATTTGGTAAAATAACCATAACAGATGCACAAACACATGACGAACTTATAGCATTTACTTCACAGTTAACACATGTGATTGCGGTAAGTTTAGTTCATAGTGATCATTTAAAAGAAACACCTCAAGCGACAGGTGATTCATATCGTGATCTAACACGTATTGCTAAAATCAATGAAGTTATGTGGACCGAATTGTTTTTAGAAAATAAAGAAGCATTATTAAAAAAGATTAATGATTTTGAAAAAGAACTAGATCAATTAAAAAAACATATAGAAACAAATGATAAAGAATCTATTCAAGAGTATTTAAAAAGTGCTAAAGAAAAGAGGAAAGTATTTGATGAAACTTAAAATGTCTGATTATGAAATCATAGTAGAAAAAAATTCAATAAGAGGTCTATCAAAACACATCAAGTCTTTTTATACATATGATGATCTTTTCATTGTCACTGATGAAAATGTTGATGAATTATATCATGATTTTATTAAAAGCGTTTTAAACGAATTTCATTTACACATCGTTGTAATTAAAGCTGGTGAACAATCAAAAACTATTGCAACATACTTAGACGTAATTAGTCAATTAATGGATAAAGGTATTAAAAGAAATCATTTAATACTTGCACTTGGTGGAGGTGTTGTTGGAGATCTAACAGGATTTGTAGCAGCTACACTATATAGAGGACTTCCATATATCCAAATACCTACAACCTTATTATCTCAAGTCGATAGTTCCATAGGATCTAAGGTAGGTATTGATCTTCCAAAAGGAAAGAATTTAGTAGGAGCTTTTTATCATCCGAAGTTAGTAATCATTGATCCAGTATTTCTAGATACATTGAGTAAAAGAGAGTATAATCAAGGTGTAGCTGAAATGATTAAAGCAGGATTAATTGCTAACAAAGAACTGTTTAACTTTTTTAAAGATACAAAAAGAGTTACAACAAAAGAAATCTTAATGGCTATAGAAGTTAAAAGAACTGTGGTCTTAAAAGATCCATTTGATCAGAAAGAAAGAATGCTTCTAAATTTCGGTCATACATTTGGACACGCGATTGAAAAGAAATTTAAATATCAAACATATAAACATGGGGAAGCCATTAGTTATGGTATGTTGATAGCACTTGAAATTGGCATTAAAAAGGGATTAACACCAAAACATCTTTATGAATCTATAAGACACACTTTAGAGATGAATGGATTGATTAAAAAGCCTTATTTTAAAATTGAAGATTTAAAAGAAGACATAAAAACAGATAAGAAATTTACTGCTGAAGCATTTCATTTCATCTGTTTATCAGATATTGGTCAAGGCGTTGTAACACAAATTAAGGTAGGTGAATTATAAATGAAAGTCACAATAAAACCATCAAAATTAAATGGAACTGTTAAAGTTGTTAGTTCTAAATCGCTATCACATAGATATGTCATAGCAGCTGGTCTTGCTAAAGGTACTTCAGTTGTATCTAATGTTTTAGATTCTAATGATTTATCAGCAACCAAAAAAGCATTGGAAGGATTGAATGTTACTTTTGAAGATGAAAAAGTTATTTCATCGGGATATAAATTAATCAGCGATACAGTTGATTGTATTGAATCTGGATCAACATTAAGATTTATGATTCCTATTTATATGCTACAAAAAGAAAAAGTTATTTTCAAAGGATCCGGTGGATTGATTGATCGTCCATTAAATGTGTATGAAAATATTTTTACAGATAAAGGACTAGGATTTCACCATCTTGAAAAAGATCATTATCTTCCATTAGAAATTGAAGGTAAATTAGAAGGTGGACATTATAAAGTAAGAGGAGATATAAGCAGTCAGTTTGTATCTGGTCTTTTATTTGCACTTCCTTTAGCTAAAAAAGATTCTATTATTGAAATTACTACACCACTTTCATCTAAAGGATATGTAGATATGACTTTAGATACTTTAACTAAATTTGGTATTCAATATGAATATGTTGATAATCGTATCTTTATCCCAGGTAAACAAAAATATGAACCTAGAGTTTTAGATGTCGAAGGTGACTTTTCACAAGGTGCTTTTTGGATGGTTGCAGGAACGATTAATCAACATAAACTTCCATTATTTTTAAGAAATTTAGATCCTTTAAGTAAACAAGGGGATCGTAAGATTGCAGATATTATCTCAAAAATGGGTGGATATATATATTTCCAAAAAGATTTAAAACAATTTGTTGTTTATCCAAGACAAACAAAAGGTGGTTTAATTATCGATATTGATCCAATTCCAGATCTGGGTCCTATTCTTATGGTCTTAGCAGCACTTAGTGAAGGTGAAACTCACTTTATTAATTGCCATAGATTAAAGATAAAAGAATCAGATCGCCTAAATGCTATGTATGAAGTTTTAACTAAATTCGGAGTTGAAATGAAAATTACTGATGATGAAGCTTGGATTACAGGTCAAACTTCTTTAAAAGGCAATCTAGAATTTAGTTCTTATAATGATCATAGAATTGCTATGGCAATTGCCATTGCTAGTTTAAGAGCTGATGGAGATGTTACAATCACTGATAGTCAAGCTGTAGAAAAGAGCTATCCAAATTTCTTTGAAGTATTTAAAGAACTTGGAGGACTTGTTGATGAAATTGATTGAACTTAGAACACAAATTAGTAAAATTGATGAAGACATGATGAATCTGTTTTTAAAACGCATGGAAGTATCAAGACTTATTGGCTTATATAAAAAAGAACACCATTTACCTGTTTTTGATGAGAGAAGAGAAATAGAGCTTATTGAAAAACAAAAAGCCTTATTAAATAATAAGGAAATGTGGCCGTTTTATAAATCTTTCTTAAAAGAAGTTATGCAAGTTTCTAAGGAGTATCAAAAGAAATGAAGAGATTTGGGCTGATTGGTCATCAAATAAGTTATTCTAAATCTCCAAATATTCATAGCTTTATGAGTAAACAATTAAACATTGAATTTACCTATGACCTTTTAGATATTAGTCAATCCAATTTAGACATGTTAATTAAACAACTCAAAAATGGACTTTATGATGGATATAATGTTACTAAACCATATAAAGAAGTTATCATGAATTATATGGATGAACTAACAGATGAAGCAAGACGTATAGGTGCTGTTAATACTGTTTATGTAAAGCACAATAAAATTGTAGGAGATAATACAGATTATCAAGGTTTTAAAGGATTAATCAAAAAAAATAAAATTAAAGTTAAAGACAAACGCATATATATTTTGGGTACAGGAGGTGCAGCCAAAGCTGCATATCATGTATTAAAAGATCTAGAAGCGATACCTAAATTTGTCACAAGAGATGCACTAAAGGTAAATCAAGAGACAATTATGTATAAAGATATAGATCTTAAAGATGTAGATATTTATGTTCAAGCAACACCTGTTGGAACATATCCTTATCACAAACAAAGTATTATTGATAAAACTCTAGTTAAAAACAAATATGTCATTGATTTAGTATATCGACCTGTTCAAACAAAGATTTTAACCTATGCAAAAAATGGAGTTAATGGAGTTGATATGTTAATGATTCAAGCACTAGAGAGTTTATCTATTTGGCTAGATCAAGAAATTAAATTAACACCGACGCTTTACAAAAAATTGAAGGATGTGATCATCAATGAATAGTTATGGACATTTATTTAAAATCACCTTATATGGTGAATCTCATCAAGATGCAATAGGAGCTGTACTTGATGGACTTCCTGCAGGTACCAAAATTGATGAAGAGCTTATTAAATCAGATTTAGAAAAAAGAAAACCTAAACAAATTGGAACTACAACAAGAAAAGAAGATGACAAAGTTAGAATCACTAGTGGCGTCTTTAACGGATATGCTACGGGTTCTCCAATTCATATTATGATTGAAAATAGAAATGTAATTTCTAAAGATTATCAACATCTAAAAACACATCCTAGACCAGGACATGCTGATTTTGTTAGTCAAGTTAAATATAAAGGATTTCAAGATTATAGAGGTGGCGGCAGATTTTCAGGAAGATTAACAGCAGCATTGGTTGCTGCTGGTAGTATTGCTAAAATGGCTATCCCTTTTAAAATCAAACATGAACTCGTTCAAGTGGGTTCTTTAAAAGACATGAGTCGATTAGATGAGTATTTACTTGAAGTCATTGAAAAAGGTGAGTCTGTTGGGGGTATTATTAAGATTACCGTATCTGACATGATTGTAGGTATGGGTGAACCGTTTTTTAATAAACTTGATTCAGAATTAGCACAATTACTGTTCTCTGTTCCTGCTGTTAAAGGTGTAGAATTCGGATTGGGATTCAGTGGAGTTGAATATTTTGGTTCTCAATTTAACGATGTTCTTTTAGATAATAAAGGTATAACAAAGACTAATCACGCAGGTGGTATGACAGGTGGTATATCAAATGGTAATGATTTAACTATCAATGTTTTTGTTAAACCAACATCAAGTATCAAGAAAAAACAAGATACCTTAAACTTAGAAACAAATAAAGTTGAACCACTAGAGATTAATGGTAGACATGATGCAGCAATTGTAAGAAGAGTTGGTATTGTTTTAGAAAACATGGTAGCAATAGGTCTTCTGAATCAATATTTAATGTATAAAACGTATCAATAAATAATAAAAAAAGGATTCGTCCTTTTTTTTATATTTAAGTTATGATACACTATATATGAACATATGAGCAGTTGTTCATATATAGGAGGAACTATGATATCATATAAATGTGAAACATTATGTATTCATCAAGACAAAGTCAAAGAAGTACAAGAAAATTTAATACAATCTAATGATATTGAAAAAGTGTCAAAACTATTTAAAGCAATCTCAGATCCTACTCGAATTAAAATATTATATGCGCTTCAATTCAATGAATTATGCGTTTGTGATATTTCAGTTATTTTAAATATGAGTCAAAGTTCTATTTCTCATCAATTAAAAACATTAAAAGATGTAGATTTAGTTAGAACAAGAAAAAATGGTAAAACAAGATTTTATCGTTTAGCTGATGAGCATATACATAAATTATTCGCACAGGTTATTGACCATGTGAATGAGGACAATCATGAAAAAGACATATGAGATAAGAGATATTGATTGTGCAAATTGCGCTCTAAAAATAGAAAATGAGATTAAGAAAGTAGATGGATTAAAAGATGTAAAGATTGATTTTATGCGACAAAAGGTATTTTTTGATGATCCAGATAACAAGATGAATGCAGATGAACTACAAAAAATTGCAAGAAAAGTCGAATCAAGCGTATCCATATTTAATTCAAATATAGAAAAGCCTATTTCTAAAAAAAGTATGTCATTAAATCAAATGTCTTTTATCACTGGTGTTGTCTTACTTTTAGTAATGTTTTTATTACAAGCTATCATTGGATTAAATGATACTTATAAAATAATCATCTATATCACCGCTTATATACTTATCGGCGGAAAAGTCATCCTTAAAGCTTTAAAAAATATTAAAAAAGGTAGAGTTTTTGATGAGAATTTTTTAATGATGATTGCAACGATAGGTGCACTCATCATTGGTGAGTTTATTGAAGGTATCGCAGTAATGTTGTTTTATCAAATAGGTGAATATTTCCAAGAACTTTCAGTCAATAGATCAAGAAAACACATTGAATCTCTTATGGATTTAAAGCCAGTGATTGCACATATAAAAAAAGATGATCAATTTATAGATATAAAACCTGAAGACTTAATACCAAAAGATCATATTATGGTTAAAACAGGAGAAAAAATACCTGTTGATGGTATTATCATTGAAGGCGAAACTTATATTGATGAAAGTAGTTTAACAGGTGAATCATTACCAATGTATAAGTCAAATGGTCATGAAGTTATGTCTTCAACTATTAATTTAAACGGAACTATTATTGTCGAAGTCAAAAAAACATATAAAGATTCTAGAGTTTATCAAATTATTGAATTTGTAGAACAAAACACAACTAAAAAAGCTAAAGCAGAACAATTTATAACAAAGTTTGCTAAATACTACACGCCTATTGTAGTACTTATCGCAGTTTTATTAGCTTTTGTAGTTCCTATATTTGCATATCAGATCAATCAAACAACATACTCAACTGAATTAACTATATTTGTAAAACGAGCACTAATATTTTTAGTTATCAGTTGTCCATGTGCGCTTGTGCTATCTGTGCCATTAGCATTTTATGCAGGGATAGGAGCATCATCTAAAAAAGGTATCTTGGTAAAAAGCGGAAGTGATTTAGAAACTCTTCATAAAGTAGAACATTTTATATTTGATAAGACAGGAACACTTACTAAAGGCGAGTTTGTAGTGACACAAGTTTTTGCAGAGGATAAAGATTTTATTTTAAAATTAGCAAGTCATGCAGAGTCTAGATCAAATCATCCAATTGCACTATCAATTTTAAGAGCATATAAGAAAGATATCATATCAGAAGATATTAAAGACTACCATGAAGTTTTTGGACAAGGCATTAAAGTAGTATATCAACAAAAACCATTACTTGTAGGAAATGATAGACTATTAATTAATAACAAAATACAATTTGAAATTCCTGATATAAAATATAGTGTGATTCATGTAGCTTACGATCAAAAATATATAGGCTATATTGTTTTAGAAGATGAATTAAAAATGAGTAGTAAAGAAACCATAGCTTTATTAACTAAAATGGGAAAACAAGTTACGATGATTACTGGTGATCAAAGTGCTATCGCAGATGATATAGGCAAAAAATTAGGTATAACTGATATATATAGTAAACAACTTCCTCAAGATAAAAAAGATATTGTTGAGTCATTATCAAAACAGCATAAAACAGCATTTATTGGAGATGGTATCAATGACGCAATGGTTTTACTATCAGCAGATATTGGAATCTCTATGGGATCTTTAGGTAGCGACGTCGCTATAGAAGCTTCAGATGCTGTTATCATGCATGATCAGCCGATTAAATTAATTGAAGTGTTAAAGATTTCTATATTTACAAATAGAATCGTGATACAAAATATAGCATTAGCTTTAATAACAAAATTTGTAGTTCTAAGTTTAGGTGCTCTTGGTTATGCTAATATGTGGTTAGCAATATTTGCAGATGTTGGCATTTCATTGATTGCTGTGTTAAATGCTATGCGAATTCTAAGAAAATAAGAAGAGTTAAACACATGTGTCTAACTTTTCTTTTCTTTTTTTAGTATAATAGATTTAGGTGATAAATTGGAAACTAAACTAGATCAAGTCAATGGAGTTGGTCCAAAGCTTTTATACATTTTAAGAAATAAGCATATATGGTCTACCTATGACCTTGTTTTAAATTATCCCAAAACCTATGAAGATTTTTCAATTGATCAAATTAATCAATTAAAACATAAAGATAAAATAACGATTTCAGCAAAAATAATTTCACCTGTTAAATCTAATCCATATGCACGTATTCATATATCAAGTTTTCATATAGATTTTTTAGGTGAAAAAATAGAAGTGATTGCATTTAATAAACCATTTTTAACAAAAAGCTTTGTATTAGGAGATCAAGTCGTTATTAAAGGGACATATCAATTATACAAACACCAAATCATTGCCCAATCAGTTATCAAAAAAGAAAAAAATATCGAGATTAAACCAATTTATAAAATAGATGGTATTCATGATAAAACAGTTATGAATATTGTTGAAACTATATTTAAAGAAAAATTAGTTCAAATCTATGAAATCATACCTGAACAATTCTTAGAAAAATATCATCTTGTACCAAGACTTAAAGCTTATGAAATGCTGCATCTTCCAAAAAGCTTTGAAGATATCAAGCAAGCTAAGAGAAGATTTAAATATGAAGAAGCATTTTATCTTCAATTAAAACTTATTGCTAATCAGAAAGAAAGACAATCACTTAGAGCTCCTAAATCATATGATATTAATCATATTAAAGCCTTTATTAGTGAACTTCCATATGAACTAACAAGTGACCAGAAACAAGCCGTAAACGATATATATCGCGATTATAAAAAACCATATGCGCATTATAGACTTATATTAGGTGATGTTGGTTCAGGAAAAACATTAGTTGCGCTACTTGCTACACTTCCTGTATTACAAAATAGAGAACAGGTATCTCTAATGGCTCCAACAGAACTACTAGCAAATCAACATTTCCAATATTTTAGTAAATATATTAAAGATTATAAGATTGTGTTATTAACAAGTAAGACAAAACATAAAGATAAAGTGAAAGAAGATATTAAAAACCATGTCTACGACATTGTCATTGGAACACATGCACTCATAGAATCTGATGTAGTATTTGATCATTTAGGTTTATCAATCATTGATGAACAACATAAATTTGGTGTTTCAACAAGAGAAGAATTGATTGATAAACAAAAAGGTCATGATGTTTTATACTTAACTGCAACACCAATACCTAGAACTTTAGCTATGGCTGCATTTGGTGAATCAAATATATCTATGATTAAAGAAAAGCCAAAAGAAAGAAAGAAAATTGATACACATTATCTTCTAAAAAAAGATATATCTAAATTATATGCTGCTATCGATCAAAAAATAAAGAACAAAGAACATGTCTATGTCGTTGTTCCAGCAATAACAAGTGACAAAGTCGATGATAATATACAAACTGTAAAAACTGAATTAGAGATGAATTTTGCATGTCCTATTTTTATTCTTCATGGACAACTATCAAATGAGGAACAAACTTCTCAAATGGAACAGTTCATGTTTACACCAGGCTCTATTTTATTATCAACTACGATGATTGAAGTTGGGCTTGACATACCGACTGCAACATTAATCGCAATCTATTCAGCTGAGCATTTTGGACTCTCACAGCTTCATCAATTAAGAGGTAGAGTTGGGCGATCACATCTACATTCTTCATGTTTTGTCATATCGACAAAAGAAGATATTGAAAGACTAGAGATGTTAACTCAAACAAACGACGGATTTAAGTTATCAGAATATGATTTGATACAAAGAGGTCCTGGTGATTTCTTAGGTAGAGAACAAAGTGGATATCTTGATTTTAAATTTTTAGATTTGCTATCTGATCACCAAATTTTAATAGAAGCTTTTAAAAATGTGAGTCAGTTGATGGAAGAACCTGATTTTAAAACAAATTCAAAATACAAATATTTGAATAGATACATCAAAAACACATTAAAAATATGATATAATAAAACATACGAAAGAAGGTATACTAATGATCAAAATTGCCGTAGATGGAATGGGTGGAGATTTCGCACCAGAACCAATTGTAAAAGGAACTTTAGCAGCCCTTGAAAAATTTGATAACATTGAAATCACAATTTTTGGTGATCAAGAAAAAATGGGACCATTTTTAAAGAAACATGATCGATTAACAGTTGTTCATACACCTGATTATCTTGAAATGGGTGAAAAAGATCCTATTAAACAATATAGAACAAATAAAGAACTGTCAATGTTTAAGGCACTAAAGGCTTTAAAAGACAAAGAAGTTGATGCAGTTGTTAGTGCTGGACCTACACAAGCATTAGTAGTTGGAGGTCATTTTATCGTTAGAAGAATGCCTTTAATGAAAAGAGTAGCAATCGCACCAATCATCCCTTCTTATGATAAAAGAGGACGTATTTTATTAGATTCAGGAGCTAATGTTGATTTAAGACCTGAACATTTACGTGATTTTGCTGTTTATGCATCAGTTGTTGCAAAAACAGTACTTAAACGTGAAAATCCAACAGTTGCATTACTGAACATTGGAACTGAAGAAGGAAAAGGTAGAGAATTAGATGTTGAAACCTTTAAATTATTAAAAGCAGATCCTGAAATTAATTTTTATGGAAATTTAGAACCTAAAGAAATATTTACAACAGAAGCTGATGTCCTACTTTCAGACGGATTTACTGCCAATATGGTAATGAAAGCCATGGAAGGCACTGCAAAAGGTTTAGGTATGGTATTAAAAAGAGAAATCAAATCATCATTTATAAGTAAAATTGGTGCATTGTTAATGAAAAAGTCATTAAAAAACTTTAAAAGATCTCTAGATGCTTCTGAAATAGGTGGCGCGCTTTTAATGGGATTAGATGGTGTTGTGATTAAAGCGCATGGATCATCAAATGATTTTGCGTTTTTCAATGGTATTAGACAAGCAAAAGAAATGGTTGAAGCTGATGTGATCAATAAAGTATCTGAGGCTTTAGAGAAAAAGGAAGTCGAAGAAAAATGAGGGATTTACTTAAAAAGTTAAATCTTTTATATAAGGATGAATCACTTTATGAAACTGCGCTTTCACATGCATCTTATGCATATGAAAATCAAGTAGAAAATAATGAAAAACTTGAGTTTCTTGGAGATGCAGTTATTGAACTGTTAACAAGCGATTATCTTTATCAAAAAGATTTAGCAGATGAAGGAGAACTTACAAAAAGGCGTGCTCAAGCTGTGCGTGAAGAAGCTCTCGTGATATTTGCAGAAAAAATTAATTTAAAAGAATACTTAAGATTAGGAAAAGGCGAGAAAATCAAAGGACCAAATAATTCTATGATTGCAGATGCTTTTGAAGCCTTATTTGGAGCAACTTATCTAGATTTAGGATTTTCTGCGACAAAAAGATTATTTAATAAAATCATGGTTCCACACTTAAATCTTGTGTGGGGAATTAAAGACTATAAATCAGCTTTACAAGAATATATTCAATCTGGAGATAAAAGAAATATTAGTTATCAAGTCATTAAAGAGTCTGGACCATCACATGAAAAGACATTTGAATCTATCGTGAAATTAGACAATCATATCATTTTAGGTGTTGGAAGAGGCAAATCAAAAAAAGAAGCTGAACAAAAAGCAGCTCATGATGCATTAAAGAAGGGGAATTATGATTTTAAAGAGATTATTTGAGGAATATGGATTTTCAGTTGAACGTATTTTACTAAAAGAACATAAACGTCTTTCTTTAACTATGCAAGAAATTACAGTATTAATTGCATTGTTTTCTATTTATAAAAAAAGAAAAACATTTTCAACACTAGCTATTTCTAGACGTGTTGAATATAATTCAAATGAAATAGGACAAATCGTAGGATCCTTATTAGATAAAGGATTTTTAACTATTTGTTTAGAACAATTAGAAAATAAAGAAAGAGAAATATTCGACTTGACTCCAACTTTTGAGAAAATTGAAGTAATGTATGAAGAAGAAGAACATGAAAAAAATAAACAACAAGTTGAAAATGAAGTCATGCAAACAATCTTAAAATTTGAACAAGGATTGGGTAGACCTTTAAAATCATATGAGTTAGAAAATATTAGAAAATGGTTTGAAGAAAAACTCTACACTTATGATCAAATCTTAAAAGCCATTGATCAATCAGATGAAAAAGTAAGTATAAAATATGTTGAACGTATTTTAACTCAACAACCACTTAAAAAAATAGAGATTGATCAAGATGTAGAACAAGCGCTTGATGAAATATTTAAGAGTATCAAATGAAACATGCGGCTTATATTTTAGAAACAATGGATCAAATGTTTCCAGATGCAACTGTTGAACTTTTTCATCATAATCATTTTGAATTACTTGTTGCAGTTGTTTTAAGTGCACAAACAACAGACGTTGCTGTTAATAAAGTAACACCTCATTTATTTGAAAGCTATCCTACACCTATTACTTTAATGAATGGTGATGTTAAGGATATAGAAAAACATATAAAGACGATTGGCTTATATAGAAATAAAGCAAAAAACATTAAAGCATTATCAAAAGCACTTATTGAAAATTTTGATGGTCAGGTGCCTAGTAATCGAACTGATTTAGAATCTCTACCAGGTGTGGGCAGAAAAACTGCAAATGTAGTCTTATCCAATGCATTTAATATACCAGCTCTTGCAGTAGACACACATGTGCAAAGAGTATCCATAAGATTAGGCTTTGCTAAAGAAAATGATTCAGTATTAGTAGTTGAGCAAAAACTCATGAAAAAAATCCCAAAAGACAAATGGCAACAAGCTCATCACCAATTTATATTCTTTGGTAGATATCATTGTTTATCAAGACATCCAAAGTGCAAAACTTGTCCTTTATATGATATATGTAAATACCGTGATAAAGCCAAATACAGACATGAAAGCAAGTCAAGCTGACTTGTTTTTTTATAGATTTTTTCGAGTTTGAAATAGGGTTTTTATTACTATGAAAATACAATTTATCAAGGGGGATTAAAATGATTATCAACATGATAGAATTAATGCATTTAATTAAGAAAAGACAAGCAGATAAAATCTATATTGGACAACCATTTGGATCAGCAATCAAATACAAAAGAAAAGAATTAGGTTTAACTTTGGAAGAAGCAAGCGAAGACATTTGTAGCATCTCATATTTATCAAAAGTTGAAAATAGTGCGATATCAGCTAGTGAAGAATTTGTAGAAAAATTTAAAGATAGATTCGAACTTGAAGATGCGTTTGATTATGATTTAGAATCGTATAGAAAACATTTAGATCAAGTTATTGATGGATTAATTCACGATAGAGAAATAGATGAATCATGTGTTACATATTACGAAAATAGAGTTGATTATCAATCGATTATTATAACATTTGCTTATTATATGTTAAGAAAAGATTTTACGACTGGATATAAATATTATCAACAAGTTTTATCTATGATTTCATCTATGCCACAAGAATCATTTATTATATCAATGCTGTTAACAAATTATATTTTTTATCATTATATGAATTATATAGATGGCATGAGAATAACAGCTCTTTTAGAAAGTCAAAAACCTTATTCAAGTCACATTGAACTTCTAATAAATAAATGGAAGTTAATGTATGCGTTTAAACTTAGAAATCATCATATAATATGTAGAGTATATAAAAAATATGAAAATGAATTAATAAAAAAACATTTATTTGATCAGCTAAGAAGTATAAACTTTCAAAAATTAGTCTATGATGCGAAATGTTGTACACCTGAAGATATAAAAGAAAACGTAAGTCGGATATCAAATATGCATGCTCATGAAAAAGCATTTATTTTATCAACATGTCATTATCATAAAGGAAATTATGATCAAGCTTTGAAACTTGCTACTAAATATCATCAATTATCTTATGAATGGGGAGTTCTTCATTTACTAATTTTAGATAAGATGGAAGAAGTAAAATTAATTAAAATCGCACTCAAACAAGAAACAGATATAAAAACTCCTTTATTTGAGATTATTAAAAGACATTTGTCATTTAAGTATTTAAAAAGTCAACATGAAATCGTTAATTATATAAAAAATGATATCTTAACCAGAAAAACGTATACTGATGATCATGATGTATTAACCTATTTAATGAAGGATTGTGAAAAGATATTATCAGGCTTTCAATATTATAAAGATGCTGTATATATTTATAGATTCTTTAATATACAGTTAAATCAAAAATTATAATAAAAAATAAAAACCTTTTAAGGTTTTTTTATTTATAGAGTTTAATTGACTTAAATATTGACTAAAACACCATATTCATATATACTAAATAAGAATTATGGAGGTGCCTTAATGCGCACAATAAGGTTGTTTAAGTTATCTAAAGGCTTTTTGATATTATTCATCATGGCAGTTATCTTAACAACAATACATCAATATACATATTCTAATGTCCCTTTGTTCACACAATATCTAATAAAGACTTTATTGGCACAACCCGGGATAGCAGATAATACTATTAGCGTAGGAACAGTTAACCTACCTTCTTTTTTGTTAACTTTTTTTCAAAAAGATAACGAAGTTTTAAACATTATATTAAGAATTGCAATTGCACTACTTTTACTACAAGTTTTTAGATTCTCATTACGATTTTTTGAAATGTGGATTAAAGGTGCATTGCTTGAGAAAATGGCTGAAAAATTAAGAATTAAACTATATGGTCATATTCAAGATTTAGATTATGAGTTTCATAATAATGCAGATACCGGAGATTTAATTCAAAGATGTACGACAGATGTAGAAACAACTACTACATTTTTAACAACTAGAATGCTGGATCTTATTTATTTGTTTGTGACACTCTTTTTTGGAGCATATCAACTCTATTTCATAAACCCAACAATGGTATGGGTTTCATTTTCTCTAATCCCTTTAGTCGCGACATCATCTATCATTTATTTTATTAAGATTGATAAAATCTTTCAAAATATAGAAGAAACTGAATCTTCAATGATGACAGTTGTTCAAGAAAACTTATCAGGTTCAAAAGTTGTAAGAGCATTTGCTAATGAAGCTTTTGAAGTTGAAAAAATGGAAACTAAAAATAGAGAATATGCTAATGCTCTAAGAAAAGCAAACTCTATCGTAGCTGTATATTGGGGATCAATGGATTTTGTAAGTATCACTCAATATTTAGTGATTATCGCAATTGGCGTCTTTGCTGTCCAAAATCAAACTATGGATGCTGCGGGTGTTGTTGCATCACTAGCACTTGTGGGTATGCTTATATGGCCTGTTAGAGGTTTAGGTAGAATTATTAATGACTATGGTAAAGCATTAGTTGCATCAGATAGAATATATCATATATTAGAACAACCAAGCGAGTATGATAATGATGGGACTGAAGAACCAAAAATTAAAGGAAATATTGAATTTAGAAATGTTTCATTTAAATTTCCTGATACACAAGAAAGTTTATTAAAAAATGTCAATTTTGATATAAAAGCTGGCCAAACAGTTGCTATTATTGGTAGAACTGGTAGTGGAAAATCTACAATTATCAATATGCTCATGAGACTTCACGAGTATCAAGGTGGAGATATATTAATTGATTCTATACCTTTAAACACGATTAGTAAAAAATATATTAGAAGTCAAATTGGTGTTGTTTTACAAGATCCATTCTTATATTCTAAAACAGTATACGAGAATATCGCAATCGCACATAAAGATGCAGTTAAAGATAGAGTTATTAAAGCTGCAGAAATAGCTGCTTTAGAAAATGATATTAGAACCTTTAAAAACGGTTATGAAACAGTTGTTGGTGAAAAAGGAACAACACTATCAGGCGGTCAAAAACAAAGAGTTGCAATTGCCCGTGTTTTAGTTAATGATAAGCCAATTTTAATTTTTGATGACGCGTTAAGTGCAGTAGATACACAAACAGATCTTATGATTAGACAAGCACTATTAGCTAAAAATTATCAACAAACCACAATTATTATTACACATCGTATTACGACTGCTAAAGAAGCAGATCAAATTATTGTTTTAGAAAAAGGATCTATAGAAGCTATTGGAACTCATGAAGAATTAAGTACACAAGAAGGATTATACAAGAAATTATGGGATATTCAAGGAAGACTAGAAAATGCCTTTAAAGAAACGCTGAAAGAAGGTGATTCTGATGCGTCATGAAGATGATATAGATGTTGAATATAAAGTACAATTAGCTACATGGAAAAAGATTATTGGAGTTGTCTTTTCATCTAAAAAAAGAATTATATTACTTATTGTCTTTTCAAGTATACTTGCATTTTTAGATGCAATGATTCCTTTAATCAATAGATATGCAATTGATGTATTCTTTATTGGTGGCAATTATGAAACATGGCCATATTTTGTAGCTCTAAATATTTTGGTAGCTTTAGGATTTGGTATATCTGTTTGGGAGTTTATATATCAAGCAGGTATTATTGAAGCTGAAACAAGTTATGAATTAAGAAGACAAGCCTTTAAAAATCTACAAAAATTATCATTTAGCTATTTTGATAAAACGCCTCAGGGTTGGGTTATGGCTAGAATGACTTCAGATGCAAGACGATTATCCTTAATTATTTCTTGGGGATTAGTTGATTTTGTATGGGCTGGCTTATCGATGATATTTATTTTAATTATTTTATATATCACATTTTTCAAATTGGCACTTATTGTTACAATTATTATTCCAGTAATGTTTGTGATTGCATATTTCTTTAGAAAACTCATTTTAAAACAACATCGAAAAGCAAGAAAATACAATTCTCAATTAACTGCGCAATATAACGAAGGCTTCTTAGGAGCAAAAACAACAAAATCTTTAAGTATTGAAGACCAAAATTATGATGAGTTTGCCCATGTTGCCCATCAATTAAAAACTGCAAGTATTAAAGCAGTCATTTCATCTGCAATATTTTCATCAATTATATTGGTGTTAGCTTATGTAGCTGTAGGAACAACTATGTTTCAAGGATCTATTTATGTGCTAGAAATAATTATCACTGTTGGTACTTTGCAAATGTTTATTGCATATACAATTAATTTCTTTGAACCTATTATGCAAATCTCAAGAATTCTATCAGATTTCCAAAACGCACAAGCATCAGCTGAAAGAATCGTTGGGCTCATTGAGACTGAATCAGATTTAGTCGATAGAAAAGATGTAGAAGATATTTATGGCACATTATTTGTGGACAAAAAAGAAAACTGGGAAGATTTAAAAGGTGATGTTGAATTTAAAGATATCACATTTTACTATTTAGAAAATGAAATGATTTTAGAAAACTTCAACTTAAAAGTTAAAGCAGGTCAAAGTGTTGCTCTTGTAGGTCATACTGGATCTGGTAAAACAACATTAATTAATTTATTATCAAGATTTTATGAACCAAAATCTGGACAGATTCTCATTGATCAAAAAGATTATAGAGATCGCTCCATCCATTGGTTACATAAGAGATTAGGTTATGTGCTTCAAAGTCCGCATTTATTTAGTACAACTATTTTAGAAAATATTAGATATGGACGATTAGATGCAACAGATGAAGAAGTTAAGTATGCAGCAAAAATGGTTGGCGTTGATGATTTTGTTCAACATATCGATAAAGGTTATGATTCTTTTGTTGGGGAAAGTGGCAATTTGCTATCTGTTGGACAAAAACAGCTTATATCATTTGCAAGAGCAGTATTAGCTGATCCTAGAATTTTAATTTTAGATGAAGCAACCTCATCCATAGACTCTGAATCTGAATTAGTAATTCAAAAAGCAACTCAAAAATTATTAAAAGGTAGAACTAGTTTTATTGTCGCACATAGATTATCAACCATTGTTAATAGTGATTTAATTGTCATGCTAGAGATGGGTAAGATTATAGAACAAGGCACACATGATGAGCTAATCGCAAAACGAGGGAAATATTTCGATCTATATAAAAACCAATTTTTCAAAGAAAACGAAAGTAAATTTAATATAGATGACATTTAATTTAAAATGCCTCAACTTTTGTTATTAAAAAGTGAGGCGTTTTTTTGTGCATTTTATAAAGCTTGTATTTTAATCAATGTTATAATGATAATAAAGAGGTGAGTATATATGGACTTAAAAAGAATTATCATTTATACAATTTTATTTGCAGTTACAATCTTATTTGCTACACAAGGGTTTACTGAATTTCAAAGTGGCAGTTTACTTTTACCCTTTCTAGTAGTATTAGGATATTTTACAATTTTCTTCATTGTTGCACAAATCATTAAAGACAACTCTATCGTTGATATGGGTTGGGGACTTGGGTTTGTATTTGGAGCTTGGGCAACATTATTTACAACTTCTAATCCAACTATATTATCATATGTTGTTGTGGCATTTATTACCCTATGGGGAACAAGATTATCTTATCGCTTAATTAAGAGAAACTGGGGTAAACCAGAAGACTTTAGATATGCTCAATGGCGTAAAGAATGGGGAGATAAGGTTGTTATCATTGCATTCTTCAGAGTTTTTATGATTCAAGGAATCATTAATTTCGTTGTTGGATCAGCAAGTTTTTATGTGATTAAGTTTAATGAATTTGATTTTACGAAGAACACACAATATGTTGTACTTGCAGGGTTACTGATTGCACTTACAGGCTTATTCTTTGAAGTTGTTGGAGATGAACAATTAAGAAGACATATTAAAGCAGGTACTAGAAAATTAATGGATAAAGGATTATGGGGTATTACACGTCATCCTAATTATTTTGGTGAAATTCTTATTTGGGTAGGACTATATTTAACAGGTGCAACGCTTATCAATTCTAGTGTTAGTATTTGGTTTTATTTAATCTTGATCATATCACCATTATTGATGAGTACCGTTTTAATTAAAGTCTCAACACCTTTATTAGAAAAACATATGTCTAAGTATGATGGTTGGGAAGCATATACTAAAAAAACTCCAATCATATTCCCTTGGGGAAAAACTGAATAATTAATAAATATAAAAAAAAGTAAAAAGACATCTAAACTCCTATGATGAAATAGAGGTGATAAGATGTCTTTTTTTGATATATTTTTTAACTTTACGATATTATTATTAAATGTCAGTTGGTTTAATACAGAAGTAGATCTACCACTTGATAGTAATATATATGATTATTTAGAAACTGTAGAAGCTAGAATTTATGATGATGGTATGTTGATAGATGATGCAAGAGTATCTTATCAGTTTAATGGTGTAAACCATAGTTTTGTATCCACAATCAAAACCAGTTATGTTAAAACCTACACACTCTATGTTGAAGCTTATTTTGAGGATTATGATCTTAAAGATATTACTATATTAGAAATCAATGTATGTGATTTTGATGCACCTGAAATCACTTATATTCCTACTTATACTATTAATTATTTAGATGATTTACCAGATTTCACTAAAAATGTAGAATATATAGATAATTATGATCAAAATGATCAATTAACTTTAAGCATCGATACATCAGCAATCAATGAAACAAGTATTGGTGCATATGAAATTATATATCGGATATCAGATAGTTCACATAACGAAAGTATGTATACAAAATTATTTAATATCGTTGATAAGACCGCACCAACAATAGAATTAATAAAAGAAATCACTCTAGATGTAAACCAAGCTTTTATCGTAGAAGATTTTTTAAAAGTTGAAGATAATTATGATGCAAATATAAGATTAAAAATCTTGGATGAACAGGTGGATTACGATCAACTAGGGGTATACGAGATGACAGTGATTGCTACTGATTTATCAAGAAATTCAAGTAATGAAATATTTTTAGTAAATATTGTTGATCAAAGTCCACCAGATCTCATCTTAAAAACGAATCCTGCACCAATTTCTGTTTTTTCTACAATCACTGAAGAATTGTTGAAATCCTATATACTTTCTATTGCTGATAATTATGATTTAATATCTGTTGATGATGTGATCATGACTCATGATATTGATCAAACGAGATTAGGAGATTATCATATTTATTATACATGTAGTGATCAATCACATAATACAGTATCTCAAACTTTAGAAATAGAAGTCATAGATGATATTAAACCGGTTGTTGAAGTCATCACACCTTTAGTTTTTGATGTATTTGATCAAGACCCTATGATGAGTGATTATTTTCTTATCACAGATAACTATAATGATTTTGATGATTTAGATATTAAATACACTTATTCATTTGATATAGATGAAATTGGTAGATATCAAATAAGAGTAGAAGTTACTGATAAGAGTAAAAATAAAACGATATATCTAACTGATGCTAGCGTTATCGATCAAATACCTCCAGTTATCACGCAAGTCAGTGAAATTATTATTACTAATTTTGAAGAATTAGATCTATCGATCTATTTTAATGCTATTGATGAATATGATGGTGAACTTACACAAATCACAATAGATGATTATCAAGTTGATTATCAAAAACTAGGGGCATACGATATCATCGTTAGTGCTAGTGATTTATCCAACAACACATCGTTTTTTTTCACAAAGGTACATATTATTGATATAAAAAGCCCTAACTTAACTCTATCAACTCAAAAAATCTATTTAGATTTAGATAGTTCTATGAATGATGAAGTTTCATATATTATAGATATTTATGATGATTATGATGATTTGAGTGTTGGTGATGTATTCATAGAATCAACTATAAAAACAGATACAATAGGTCAATATGAATTAATTTATACGATTATAGATAGCTCGCTAAATGAATTTTCTCAAAAAATTGATGTGTATGTTGATGATTATACGCCTCCAAACATATCAGGGTTTCCACTTTATATATCGATGTATGACACTATTGATTTATTAGAAGGTCTTACTATAGATGATAACATAGGTATATATGACATATATTATGAACCTACTGTATTAGATACGTCATATCCAGGGTCTTATGAAATATGGTATACAGTCCTAGATCAAAGAGGTAATAAAACTAGTTTTTCAAGAATGATTTATATACAAGAAATTGATCAGAGTTACCAAATAAATGACTTTATACCGATCATTATAACGATGATTTCATCAATGTCAGTAATATATTATCTATATAAGAAAATGTAGTCTATATCTTTTGACTTAAACTTTTAATTGATTTATAATATGAGCGTAACACAAGCAATTAAAAATATAAAGGAGATTTTACATATGGCCGACGTATTATTAGTATATTGGAGTGGAACAGGTAACACAGAAATTATGGCGGAAAAGATCAAGGAAGGTCTAGAATCTACAGGAGCAAGTGTTGTTTATAGAAGTGTTGATGCAGTTGAAGCAAGTGAAGTTTCTGGATTTGATAAAATAGTATTTGGATGTCCATCTATGGGCGTAGAATCATTAGAAGAAGATGAGTTTGAACCATTCTTTGAAGAAGTAAAAAGTGAATTAACAGGTAAAAAAGTTGCGATATTTGGTTCATATGGATGGGGCGATGGCGAGTGGATGGATGCATGGGAAGAAAGTGTGAAAGAAACAGGCGCAAATCTTTATGAATCAGGATTCAAAATCAATTCAACACCAAGTTCTGAAGAAGAAGATGAATGTTTCGAATTTGGAGTAGCTTTTGGAAAATATTAAAAATTATATAAAATAAAATGCTAAGTTTAGCATTTTTTTTATAAGTTAGAAAAAATTATGATTAAAAGCATGTATAATATGAGTAGGTGATTCTTATGTATGGAACATTATATTTACAAAGTTCATATTCTATGCTAAAAAACACAATTCCTCTACCTGTATTAATTGAAAATGCAAAAAAAGGAAATTATGATTTTATAGCACTATCAGATGAGCAACTTCACGGTATGCTCCATCTTTTTAAACATGCAGAAAAACACCATATAAAACCTATTTTAGGTCTTAAGGTAAGTGTTAACTATACTTTGGGTCAAACAGGATTTTTAGTTTTTGTAAAAAACAATGTAGGATATCAAAATATATTAAAAATCAGTTTACTTAAAAGTAAAAATGAGTTAACCTATGAGGCTTTAGTTAAGTATCAAGAAGGGTTAATATTCGTAACATCGGGTCAAGATACAATCATCAATCAATTGATTTTAAATAAACAAAGTGATCAAGCATTGAGTATCATGATTGAATTTAAACAAAAATTTGAAAGTTTTTATTTAGGATTATCTTTAGATACATTTGATATGGAAGTTATAGTCGCACCTAAACTTAAAGAATTAGCAAAACAAGTTAATTTAAAATATCTGCCAATTCATGAAACATCTTATCTCATAGAAGATGATAAGGTTGCATATGAAGCATTAAGAAAAATAGATGATGACTCTCATCAAATGCCAGAAGATGCACATTATCAATTTATGGATAAAGACACATTAATCAAGCATTTTTCGGATTACAAGGAAGTTTTTACAAATCTTGATGAGATGGTCAATTTAGTTAACTTCAAATGGGTTGCACCTGTATTTGATATGCCAAAATATGAAATCAAAGGCACATCTTCAAAAGCTTATTTAAAATCTTTAGCAATTAAAGGATTAAAAAAGCGATTAGAAGGCACTCAAAAAACACATCATATCTATCAAGAAAGATTGTTATATGAATTAAGTGTTATTCATGATATGGGATTTGATCATTATTTTTTAATTGTTTTTGATTTTGTGAGATATGCAAAAACTCATGATATTTTAGTAGGTCCTGGTAGAGGATCAGCTGCAGGATCTTTAGTGTCATATTGTTTAGGGATCACAGATGTTGATCCAATAGAATATGATCTTCTTTTTGAACGTTTTTTAAATCCTGAGAGAATTACAATGCCAGATATTGATCTAGATTTTCCTGATAATAAAAGAGATGAAGTTATCTCATATGTTAAAGAAAAATATGGGAAAGATCATATGATATCAATCATCACATTTGGAACATTTGCTGTTCGCTCATCGATTAGAGATATTGCAAGAGTTATGAAAATTGATATTCAAAGAGTTAATGCGATTATCAAAAGAGTTTTAAATGATCAAGTAGATACTAAGGATCAAGAAACAGTACGATTATTAGAAGTTGCAAAAAAAATAGAAGGCTTACCTAGACATACAGGCACACATGCTGCAGGTATGATTTTAGCTGAGCAAGATCTAAGTCAATACATTCCTCTATTAGAAAATCAAGATGGATTTTATCAATCACAATTTGAAGCAAGTGATTTAGAATCTTTAGGGTTACTTAAGATAGATTTTTTAGGTATTAGAAACTTACAAATTATTCATGATGTTATAGAATTAATTAAACTTGAAAACCCTAAATTTCAATTAAATCAAATACCTTTAGATGATACTAAAACCTATGATTTATTAAGCCAGGCAAGAAGTGAAGGTGTCTTTCAATTAGAATCAAATGGTATGAAAAATGTACTAAGAAAATTAAAGCCAAATACATTCGAAGATATCATCGCATTACTAGCTTTATTTAGACCAGGACCAATGGATCATATAGATGAATATATTGAAAGAAGAAATGGTAAACCTTATGAAATAATTCATCCTCAATTAACAGATATTTTAAAGCCTACTTATGGCATTATTATATATCAAGAACAAATCATGAGAATCGCAAATGAATTTGCTGGATATACGCTTGCTCAAGCGGATTTACTGAGAAGAGGTATATCTAAGAAAAACTTAGAAATACTAGAAAAAGAGAGACTAAGATTTATTGAAAAATGTGCAGCGAAAAACTACTCAAAAGACATCGCTGAAACGATCTATGATTTGATTGTTAAATTTGCTAATTATGGATTCAATAGAAGCCATAGCGTTGCATACAGTTTAGTCGCATATCAAATGGCATATTTAAAAGCAAACCATTTTCAAAAATTCATGACAGTTCTATTATCAAATAGTATGGGAAATGTTAAAACAACCTATGAATATATCACTGATTTAAGAAGACATCATATTGATGTTCTTCCACCGGATATTAATAAATCTACGGATACATTTATATTAAAAGATAATCAAATTATTCTTCCTTTATTGTCAATTAAAAGTATTGGAAAAGCTCAAGTTCAAAAGATTATAGATGCTCGAGCAGACACACCATTTAAAGATTTTCACGATTTTAAAATGCGATTAAAAAATGTGATAAATGATAAAAACATAGAGATGCTAATTCATAGTGGAGCATTAGATAGTTTTAAATTAAATCATCATACAATGATTGAAAATAAAGATGCAAGTCATGCAGGATATGAGTTGTATATTACTGATTTCAAATTACAAGAGCATGAAGAGTATGGTTTTAGAGATCTAGCTCTAAATGAAAAAGAAGCAATAGGATTTAATCTAGTTTATCATCCTTTGCAAATGTATCAAGCATATATTAAAGAGCATAAGCTACAAACAATAGAAGATTTAAATACCCAAAAACAAATTCGTTTTCTTGGATTTATTACGCATAAAAAAATAATTAAAACTAAACAAGGCAAACCAATGGTTTTTATTACTATAGATGATGGACAACATCAAATAGAAGCAACCCTGTTTACACAAACTTATTTAGATTATGAATCATTACTTGATGAACAAATTAAGATGTTTGATATTAAAGAAAATGTATTCAAAGAGAAAAAAACATATGTTGTTGATAAAATATTCACCATAGAAAAAGTAAGTGGATAAGATTTGACTCTTGAACAAAAGATGAAAAACAAATGTTAGACTTAAATTTAAACTATATTTAGAAGGTATATGATGACAAAACAAAGTAGAAAAAAAATATTATCAGCAATTTATATCGGATTAATAGCCAACATTTTTTTAACTCTTATTAAAATAGGGTTTGGATTATGGGGTAATGCACAATCACTCGTATCAGATGGGATCAACTCATTTTCTGATATTTTTATGAGTTTAATGATATTTTTTGTTTTAAAAGTTGCAACAAAAAAACCTGATCACAATCATCCATATGGGCATCAAAAATTTGAAGGACTTGCATATTTTACCATTGGCATCATCTTCTCATTTACAGCTATTTTTATAGGGTATAGAGCCGTAGCGTCAATCATAGAATATAGTATTAACCAAAGTGCTGTGCTTAAACCAGACATCATCACGTTATATATCTCAATTTTAAGTTTAGGTGTTAAGATTGGACTAACCATCTTTTATTTTAAATTAAATAAGCTTTATAAAAATCCAACAATAAAAGCCGAATATAAAAATCATTTTTTCGATATTTGGTCTACATCCTTAACAGTCATTGTGCTTGTTTTAGCACAATATAATTTAATCATTTTTGATTACATTGGATCTTTAATCATTAGTTTCTTTATATTACGATTGTCAATCTCTATTTTAAAAGAAGCAGCAACATTTCTTGTTGATCAAGCACCTGATAATAGCGAACTCAAACATATTAGAGATTATATTTCTAGTGTAGATGGAGTTGTGACAATCGATGATTTGAAAGCAAGAATGCACATGACAGAATTATATGTTGATGTTGAAATAGGCGTAAAAGAAAACTTGTCTTTAAAAGAAGCACATGAAATAGCAGAATATGTACATGAGCATGTTGAGCATAAATTTGAAGAAGTCATTCATTGCATGGTTCATGTAAACCCTCATAAATAGGCCAAAAGCCTATTTTTTTTTCATGTATATTATATAATATACATATTCATGGTGACTTTATTGTGTTATCATCGAATTTTTGCTAAAATAGGTATAAACATAATGAGCGGAAAGGCGGAGAACATATGCCATCATTTCTAACGATTCAATGGGCCATAGTCGGATTCTTTGTTTTAATACATTTTTTAATTGGATTTTTAAGAGGAACAAGAAAATCAACCTATTTTTCTATTGTTAGTTTAATCATGACAGTTGTTACTATTTGGATTGTTTCGAAACTATCACTCAATCTGTTATTTTCATATGGAATGAGTTTTGATTCATTAATAAATCTTATAAATGGTCTAACTGGCGGAGCTATACCTGTTAATGTGATAACCTATTTAGTGGATCCACAAATTCTTGGTGTTGTTACTGCGATTATAGATTTAGTTATTAGAATTATTGCGTTCATTATTTTGTATCCTATTATAAAATTTTCATTAACGTTTACTATTTTCAAACCTATTTGGAAACGTATTATACTTCCTATACTTTTGAAGAAACAAAATGATAGAGCAAAATTAGAATATGAAGAAACAAATCAATCAAATAAAAAATTCTCACCAAAAAAACGACTTAACAAAAATATATTTGGTCGTCTTGGAGGAGGATTAGTTGGATCTTTAAGAGGTTTGGTAGTTGCATTTGTATTTTTAGTACCACTTTTAGTTATTGCGGGATTTGCATCTGAAATTAATAATAGTGTAAATGTAGCAATACAAAGTCAAGAAACACAATTATCAACTGGTACTCAAGTAGCAAGTATTATACCAAGTGAAATTCAAGATATATTAGATAATATAGAAGAAATGAATAATGGCGGGTTATCTGCAATTGTTAAAGATATAAAAGTTCAAGAGAAATCATTGGATCGTTATATCTTTGATACTGTTTTTACAACTCAAATTGTTATTGAAGATATTAAAACCCCAATCAATTTTGGAAACGAATTAGAACATATCGTTGGCATAGCAAATATATTAGTTCAAAATGGATATTTAGACAATTATGATATAAATAATTTATCATCAACAGATATAGATAACGCAGAACTAATTTTTAATCATATTGGACAAAGTGAACTTATTGGTTATATGATTCCAGCTGCAGTTAGATATGGTGTTGAAAATTTAGCACCTGATTTTCTTGAGGGTGTTATTTTAAGTGATCGTGCTGCATCACAAGATGCATTGGATGCATTTTATGACATATCATGGGATGAAGAATTTTCCAGAATATTTGGTATTGCAGATGCTGCATTAACATTTGCATCTGTTGGCCAGTGGCAAACATATCTAGATCAACCAGAGCTTCTTGCTGAGTTAACTCCTGAAGAAGGTGTATTATTTGCAAATATTTTAAGAGCATTTGGAGATTTAGAAGTTTTAACTTTAGTAAATGTAGCATTAGATTATGCAACAACATTAGAAGAAGTACAACAACAAATCACATGGATGGAACCAAGTGAAGTTGAAGGATACTTACAAGATAAATTCGCATTTGTTTTAGATGATCCTACTTTTTTCAGTGGTAGTGATGGTGAAATTTATCGAATTGCTCAAATTTTAGAAACAATATTTTCTGATGAATTTGGAGATTCTAATTTATCAACTTTAGTTAATTCATTTGATGATCCTGAAGCATTAATTCAAAATCAAAATCCTGAATGGATTGGAGCAATCATAAGTGATTTAGTTGAAGTGCAATTATTTATAGAATCTATTCCAATCGGTGTAGATTATGCATTTTACACACAATTAAAAGATTCAATGGATGACACACTTTCAGATCAAATTATTTCTGAGTTAGAACTTATAGAATGGGATGCTGAAATTAACAATGTTGGAGATATTTATAAAGAAGCACTTAAATTAGGAGTTAGTGCTGTTTTTGGTGATGATGTGGATTATTATCAACTAATCGATAGTATTGCTGTTGATCATATGGATTCTTTAAGATCAATTGTTGAATATATATTTGAAGGTAGTGAAGTTGTAAATGTAGCCATTGAATTAGCTAGCCCAATATTGGTAGATAAATATGTTACCAATCCTGAAGTACAAGAAATTGTTATGGATATTTTAAGTAGTGATCCTGCTACTGGTGTGGTTGATTTTAATTTTGGACAAGAATTGAACAATGTTTTATCAATACTTGAATCAGTAACAAAATTTGCGACAACCAGTGAAATAGCTGCGATTTCAACTTTAGAAACAAATGATTTGTTAGAACTTGTTTCACAATTAGGAACATTAACTGAACTTGAATATTCAGATCTAAGAACTGCAATATATGATCTACAAATCTTATCAAGAGCTGGAGAATCAGGATTATCATATATAGCATCAATTACTGATATAGCTAATTTATATGTTCCAGATACAGTAGAATTAAATAATGATATTGCTGTTGTCATGGATATTGCATATGAAGTTGCTAGTTATCTTAATGATAATAGTGCCCTATATCCTGATTATCAAGATATAGATTTTACAGATTTATTTGCAGATGATGATTTTAGAGCACTTTTCTTATCAACAGATGCAGAAAAGAATTCAAATTTAATTTTCTTAAATATAGCACATAACTTAAAACTATTCAGTGAAACTGGAAGCACAAGTGAATATCTAAGTGTTCCTGATTCATTAATCAATGCAGATATAGATTCAGAATTATGGGAAGATGAAATCAACGCTTTTTTAGGAGCTGTTTTTGATTTAACATCTACATTAGGACAATCTCCTGATCTTGAATTATCACTTAAAGGCATATTAGATGCTAAAAATGATCCAACGAGTTTAGCAATTGAAGTGTTTACTCAGTTTAGTGATTTAGCAGTAGCCGATGATGCATTTGGTAGTTTAGATAGTTCTATGATTCTAAGAAATTCGATTGTTAAAACTATTGATTCACTTGGATTAACTTTAGAAGATAGCCTTTATGGATATCAATTACAAGTACCTGACCATTTAGTTGTAGATGGCCTGTTAGTAGAAGGCACTTTAACTAATCTTATATATTCAATTGCAGTTTTAGTTGAAGATATTAATCAAACACAAAATTTAGGTAGTATTCGTGATGTTCTTGATTATGCTGCAAACACAGGTTACTTAAACGCTATATTAGGTGTAAGTGATGAAAGTATAGAAACTTTAATTGGTGCTGATTTAATACATGGTATTGTATCTGATGCACTTCTTAATACAGATTTCCAATCATCTATAGTAGATTTATTAAATAGTGCACAGGCTATAGTAGTTTTTGAATCTGATATTTTAGCAATTGATCCATTATTAATGGATGGTTCACTTATTAAAGCTAGTGAAATATCAAATATTTTATTAGCGTTAAGATATTTAGGTATAACAGATACTGCAAGTTTTAGCACAATTGGTATTCCGACATTTACTAATCTCATTGGAAGTAATATTGATGTTGTAACCGGTGAAGATGATTTTGATAGAGTATTTAAAGCAAATTATATTTATACATTATTAGATAGAATTTTAAAACTTGATTCACTTGGTGACTTTGTAGGTACAACTCTAGGTGATGGTTTAGGCATTTCAGTTGTATCATTTGATACGACGCCATCAGCTGCAATGCTTGCAGATGATAGTGTCATATACGAACCGATTGAAGAAGGCAAAATTCCTAAAGATGAATTTAGAGCAATGATTACTTCATTATCACTATTAGGTGACCTTAGCACAATTGGATTAAATACATTTACAGACATGATTGATCCTAGTTTAGCTAGTGATGATTTTACGACATTTATTGAATCGGATTTCATATACACTATTATTGCAAGATTATTTGAAGATCCTGCATTTGGTGATTATGTTGGTGATATGTTATCAGGCGCATTTGGAGATGATCCAATCACTCTTGATATGGCTACACCAGAAGATGCACTTGGCGTAACAGGTGTTGAAGAAGATTTAATGACAAGATATGAACTAAGACAACTTATGGTTTCATTTGATATGCTTGGTTTAGATGGTTCTGCAGATATTTCAGTTCAAACAATCATGGATATGCTTGATGCAAATATTGATCCTGTATCTGGCGATGATGATTTTGCAAGATTTATTGAAAGTAAATTTATTCAAGATAAAGTTTCACAACTTTTATTAAGTGAACAAGTGATAGAGTTAATTGCTAATTCAAGATTTGTTTATGCTGATTTTGTAATGCCAAATAATAGTTTAGTAACTGTTGGCACAAGAGATAGAATGATTAAACAAGAAATATATGATCTGTTCTATGGATTAAAACTTGTTGGCTTAAGTAACTTTGATAATGTTGACATTAACTTAGACGACATAACAAGTTTAACTGAACCAGAACAAGATCAATTACTAGCATCTAGTTACCTATATGTAACGCTAGATCTCATGTTAAAATCAGAAGCAAGTTTAATAGTTCCATCTGATGCATTAGAAGCAGCTGGTAATTATGATGGCATGATTAAAAAGACAGAAATTAAAGATTTACTTTCTGCATTTAGTATTTTAGGTGAAAGTGATCCAGCAAGTATTAATGTAGATAATGTCACCATTGCAGATTTAGAAGATATGTTAGACTTAGAATCAAATATTATTGATCAATTGGTCAGTGATGCTATAGAAGATAATTTAACAACTATTCCTATAACTGCTTATAATCTTCTAGGCACAAGAATTAGTAGAGATGAATTATATAAAATGATTGAAACCTTATTAGTCTTAGCAGGTGGAGATGATCAACAAACATTAAGCACATTAATGCCAATTGATACAGATACAATTACAACAGATATGTTACAAGACATTCATGATGTTGATTCAAGAATTGTAGATAGAATAACCTCAGAAGCAATCATAGACAGTGGAATTTCAATTCATTCACTTGCTTATGATCCTTTGAGTGAGGATGATGGACTTGGACAAAAATTAGATATTCAACGTAGCGAATTAGCAGATCTTATCGAAGCTTTAGATATACTTGATATTGATATTAATAACGCTAGTGCTATAGATCAATCTAAATATACTCCAACAAATGTTGGACTATTACTTGATTTAGAATCACTTATCGTTTATCGTTTAATTTCTGAAGGTATCATTGATCAAGGTCTACAAACTGATGAATCACTTGCTCAAGACGTTATTGATGACAATTATGATCCATTAGCTATTGGTAGTGATATTAAAGTTGATGAAATGGAAGCATTAGTAGAAGCGATGATCGTGTTAGGAATTAGTAACTTAACTGATCCGATTGATGTCTCTTCAGTAAGTGTATTACAACTAGAAGAAACACATTGGTTAGGTCTAGGTATTGATCCAAGTGGTGATGTTTATGAATCAAGAATTATTCATAGACTTATAAGTGATGCTGTAGATGATAATGTAGCTGTTCCAGATGCTGCTTATATGACTGTTGATTTACTTGATATGAATAAAGACGAAGTAAGTGCTTTAATTGAAGCACTTAAGGTCATGGGTATTGCAACACTTGCAGATCCTATCAATGTTAATGCTTTGACAATAGTAGAATTAAAAGATATTAATTATTTAGGATTTGGAACTGATCCAGTAGACGAACAATATGATTCACTTACAATCCATAGATTGATTAGTGATGCAATCGTTGATCAATTATATGCAGGTGATCCTCTACTTGCTCCTGATGGTGTGTTTATGACTGTAGCAAACGAAGATTTATTATCTACAGAAGTTGACGCATTGATTGAATCATTAACTGAAATGGGATTATTAACTTTAGGTGATCCAATCGTTGTTGATGATTTAACACCAGCACAATTAACAGAAATACATTATCTTGGTTTAGGAACTGATCCAGTTCTTGATACTTATGAATCATTAATTATACATAGACTCATAAGTGATGCGGTAGTAGATGCACTTTATACAGGTGATCCATTATTGGCTCCTGATGGTGTCTTTATGACTATTTCAAACGAAGATTTATTACCAGATGAAGTTAGCGCACTTATCCAATCATTAACAGAGATGGGATTAAATAAGCTAAGTGATCCAATTCTCGTTGATGACTTAACGCCAACTCAACTAGAAGAAATACATTATCTAGGTTTAGGAACTGATCCTGATGGTGACGCTTATGAATCATTAATTATCCACAGACTTATTAGTGATGCAGTAGTAGACGCACTTTATACAGGTGATCCTCTACTTGCTCCTGATGGAGTATTCATGACTATTTCAAATGAAGATTTATTACCAGATGAAGTTAGCGCACTTATCCAATCATTAACAGAGATGGGATTAAATAAGCTAAGTGATCCAATTCTCGTTGATGATTTAACACCTGCACAATTAACAGAAATACATTATTTAGGATTAGGAACTGATCCAGTTCTTGATACTTATGAATCATTGATTATTCATAGACTCATAAGTGATGCGGTAGTAGATGCACTTTATACAGGTGATCCATTATTGGCTCCTGATGGTGTCTTTATGACTATTTCAAACGAAGATTTATTACCAGATGAAGTTAGCGCACTTATCCAATCATTAACAGAGATGGGATTAAATAAGCTAAGTGATCCAATTCTCGTTGATGACTTAACGCCAACTCAACTAGAAGAAATACATTATCTAGGTTTAGGAACTGATCCTGATGGTGACGCTTATGAATCATTAATTATCCACAGACTTATTAGTGATGCAGTAGTAGACGCACTTTATACAGGTGATCCTCTACTTGCTCCTGATGGTGTGTTCATGACAGTTGCAAATGAAGATTTATTAGCAGTTGAAATCAGTGCACTTATCCAATCATTAACAGAAATGGGATTAGCTAAACTAAGCGATCCAATTCTTGTAGATGACTTAACTATTGATCAACTACAAGAAATACATTATCTAGGACTTGGAATCAATCCAGGAACTGATGTTTATGAATCTTTAATTATTCATAGACTTATTAGTGATGCAGTAGTAGATGCTCTTTACACAGGTGATCCTCTACTTGCTCCTGATGGTGTGTTCATGACAGTCGCAAATGAAGATTTATTAGCAGTTGAAATTAGTGCACTTATCGTATCATTAACTGAAATGGGATTAACTAAATTAAGTGATCCAATCCTTGTAGATGACTTAACTATTGATCAACTACAAGAAATCCATTATTTAGGTTTAGGTACTGATCCTGATGGTGACGCTTATGAATCACTAATTATCCACAGACTTATTAGTGATGCAGTAGTAGACGCACTTTATACAGGTGATCCATTACTTGCTCCTGATGGTGTGTTCATGACAGTTGCAAATGAAGATTTATTAGCAGTTGAAATCAGTGCACTTATCCAATCATTAACTGAAATGGGATTAACTAAATTAAGTGATCCAATTCTTGTTGATGACTTAACTATTGATCAACTACAAGAAATCCATTATTTAGGTTTAGGTACTGATCCTGATGGTGACGCTTATGAATCACTAATTATCCACAGACTTATTAGTGATGCAGTAGTTGATACACTTTATACAGGTGATCCATTACTTGCTCCAACAGGCGTCTTTATGACTCCAGCAAATGAAGATTTATTAGCAGTTGAAATTAGTGCACTTATCCAATCATTAACTGAAATGGGATTAACTAAATTAAGTGATCCAATTCTTGTTGATGACTTAACTATTGATCAATTAAGAAATATTCATTATTTAGGTTTAGGAACTGACCCTGTATTAGATGTTTATGAGTCATTAATTATACATAGACTTATTAGTGATTCAGTCATTGGAACTGTAACCGTACCAGATGACGCTTATATGACACTGGCACAAGAAGATGTTAAGGCTATGGAAATATCTGCATTAATCGAAGCATTAGAAGAAATGGGATTAACTAAACTAAGTGATCCAATCGATGTAGATAACTTAGCAATAGCACAATTACAAGAAATACATTACTTAGGTTTAGGAACTGATCCAGGAACTGATACTTATGAATCCTTAATCATTCATAGATTGATTAGTGATGCAGTTGTTAATTCATTATATGCAAACGATCCTCTAAATGCACCAAGTGGTGTCTTTATGACAGTTGCAAATGAAGATTTATTAGCAGATGAAATCTCTGCATTAATTGAAGCATTAGGTGTAATGGGATTAACTAAACTAAGTGATCCAATCGATGTTGATAATTTACTATTATCACAATTAACAAATATTCATTATCTAGGATTAGGAACTGACCCAGTTGATGAAAGATATGAATCATTAATTATACATAGACTTATCAGTGATTCAGTGATTGCAACAGTAACTGTTCCTGATGACGCTTATATGACATTAGCTCAAGAAGATGTAAAAGCAGTTGAAATATCAGCACTTATTGAAGCATTAGATACTATGGGATTAACTAAACTAAGTGATCCAATCGATGTCAATGGCTTATCAGTAGCAACATTAAAAGAAATTCATTATCTAGGATTAGGAACTGATCCAGGAACAGATGTTTATGAGTCATTAATTATCCATAGATTAGTAAGTGATGCAGTCGTAGATTCTCTATATGCTGGTAATCCAGCAAGTGCTCCAGATGGTGTCTTTATGACAGTTGCAAATGAAGATTTATTAGCAGATGAAATATCAGCATTAATCGCATCAATGGAAGAAATGGGTATTGTAAGTTTAGGCGCATCATTATCATTTAGTAATCCATCAAAAGATCAATTACAAGAACTACATTATTTAGGTCTAGCAGTTGATCCAGTAACTGACTTATATCAATCATTAATTGTTCACAGATTGATTTCTGATTCTGTAGATAGTTCACTTGATGTACCAGATGACGCATATATGACAGTAGCACAAGAAGATATTAAAGTTGATGAAATATCAGCACTTATAGAAGCAATGACAGTTATGGGTATTAGTAATTTAACTGCAGGATTCTCATTTAGTAATCCAACTACAACACAAATTCAAGAATTAAATTACTTAGGTCTTGGAGTTGATCCTGTATTAGATATCTATGATTCATATATTGTTCACAGATTATTATCAGATGCAGTTAGCACAGCTATTACAGTGCCAGCTGGTTCATACATAGCGGGTAGACCTGAAGATATTAAAGCAGCTGAAATAAATCACTTGATTGAAACTATGGATATATTGGAAGTTACAGATGTTAGTAGTTTTGCAGGTATTACAACAGCAGATATTTCTAATCTCAATGGTGGAGCTGGATTATCAGCACAAAATATCGAAGATATAACTGAGACTTCAACAAGTGGACCAAACTTGATTGTATATTACTTTATGAGTAATCTAGTAGATCCAGGAAACAACTTATATCCTGATTTAGATCCACTAAGTGTAGAAGCATCAGATGATCCTTATGTAATGTCTGGCATTACTAGAGTAAGACTTGAAAGAGCCTCATTAGCAACAGCATTAGCAGCATTATAAGATTCAATAATTAAATAAATAAAAATCCCAGCTACAGTGTAGTTGGGATTTTTTCTTAGTAATCTTAAATTATAATTTTTCAATTAAATTAATATAAAAGTTTGTACCATTAATAACATTTTCTCTAGTAATCTTTTCATCTTCACCATGAATTAGCTTTAAATCATCTTTACTAACATCCATAGGAGAAAACTTATAGACTCTTTCACATATCTCATGATAATGTCTAGAATCAGAAGTAGCAACCATTAAGTAAGGTGTTACAACAACATCAGGCCATGTCTTTTTAATTGATTGTCTAACAAGTCCATATGCATCATCTAATATAGAAGTAGTCGTTGCTTCTGAAACATTAATAACTTCAATCTTAATATCATCATTATGAATAACTCGTCTAATCTTTTTTAAAACTGTTTGACTATCTTCATGTGGTCTTAATCTATAATTTATTCCAACAGAAGCTTGATTAGGTAATACATTTAATGCATCGCTTGCACTTGATGTAGTAAAAGCTTGAGTTGTTTTAAACATAGATAATAATTCACCACCAGATAGTTTAGCAATCAATTTAACAATTGGTGTGAAAATCCATAGATTTGCGAAAATCATCTTAATAGGAAAACTCTTAGAATAAGGAGCTAATGTATTAAATAATACTTTGACAGGTTCAGTTAATTTCAATTTGAAAGTTTTTGATTTATTTAACTTAACAACTGCTTTAGATAATGTAGTTAAAGCTGTATTTTTGGGTGGAGTTGAAGCATGACCACCTTTAGAATATGCAGTTAACTTAACATTCATAAATCCTTTTTCAGCAATACCGATAACTGCAGCTTTTTTATCGACACCAGGGAACATATTAGAAACAATTGCTCCACCTTCGTCTAAAACCATATAAGGTTGGATACCTTCTTTTTTAAAGTGTTCAACCATCAAATGTTGAGTTTCTCCATTGATTTCTTCATCACCAGAAAAAGAGACATATAAATCACGATTAAAGACTTTTCCATTTTTTAAACTAAACTCTAAGCCTTCCATGACTGCATTTAAACTGCTCTTTGTATCAAGCGTTCCTCTACCATAAATATAGGTATCATCGATTTTACCACTAAATGGCTCAAATGTCCAATTTCCCTCAACAGGAACTATATCAAAATGAGCCATTAGAACTGTTGGATCATCTGATTTTTCACCTTTGATATGATATAAAACTCCAGTTCCAATTTCTTTATAAGTAGCATGTTCATATATTAAAGGATAGCGTTCTTTTAAATGAGCTTTAAAATCAAGAAACGCTTTTTTATTTATCTTTTTTGAATCTGGATAAGATATCGTAGGAATCTTTATTTTTTGTGATAATGACTCTAAAACTCTAGACTCATCAATCTCATATTTCTTTTTCATTTCTGGATATAATATAGGCTTGAATTGAATAGTTTTAACCAATATAATAATAATTAATATAACAAAAATACCAATTAAAACATATAGATAATCATCCATTACTCAATCATTCCTTTCTTATAAAGAATTCTTGAAACAACTAATGAAATAATGACACCAACAGGTACCATAATACCAACTAAACCACCACTTCCAGGGACGAATAAGAAGAAGAGAATCATAAAGATAAGTGGAAAAATTGCAACTTTAAATCTTTTAGAAATATAAACAATTCCGATTGCTCCAAATAATGCTGGAATCACATTATCAAAAGCAGGCTTTAAGACATCTGATTCTAAAATAGGAGCCAATGGAATAATTAAAACAATACCAATAATGATGATTAAAGTAGTTGCGATTGAAGAAGATGCGACAGCAATCGTAGCTAATACGTCACCTTCATCGGTTCCCTTTTCAACATTTAATGCATCTTGTGCATTAAGTGCAGCAGGAACTTTTAAACTTGTTAAATTACCAGTCACAAAAGCTAGGTAACTACTACCAGAACCGAGCATTGGTGTAAAGGTAAACACTTCAATTGTAGTAACGGGCCAAAAGATTACTGCAGTTGCAATAAATCCTGGTAAAAAATTACTAAAGCTTGGCCAAATACCTGTAAAAATACTTATTGACAAGGGAAGAGATACAAATAATAATAAAGCACCTAACATCCAAATACGTCCTTCAAAATGTATTTGATCTTGATATGTTCTTTTCATTTATCTTACCCCCAATAAAGCATAAAGTAATGCAAGTGCCATCGATGACATCATCGATAAAGGCAATGCATAATTCTTAAGCCATTCTTGTTTATATTTTTTAATGATAAAACCAAATATAATAATTAATCCAGCACTAGATAATAAAACCAAAATAGCTAGTATTGAAATATACGTTTCATTAGTAACTTCATTAGTTATAGGTGCTACAACATATCCTACAAAAGCTGATATCATACCCAAAAATAAAGCATCCATCATAATGTTTTTCCAAGTAGAATCTTTTTCTTTGATCTGATCAAATTTTTTACTAATCTTTTTTAAAAATAAAGGAACAATCAAAAGTGGTGGTATACAACCTAGAGTCATAACCCATAGAGCAGTTACAATCATATCAGGAGTAATTGATGCACTTCCGATGTTTAAACCAAAAACACCTTTGATAACATTAGTTGCTGCAGGAAGTTCATAAGTTAGCGCACCTAATGTGCCTAATCTTAAACCTGCGACCATCGGACCAAATACTTTAGTCAGAATAACAAGTCCAAATAATATAGCCATAGATGGAGCAATTGAAAAGATCATAGAAGAAGTGATTGTTTTTCTAATTTGCTCTTTCGTAAATTCAAGTTCAATTGCTCTTTTTCGTGCTTTGAGCAAGAAAACTGTACTTTGTGTTAATACATAAAGAAAAATAATTCCTACAATGAGATAAACCCACCAAACATTTAAAAAATCCATTTCGTATCCCTCGATTCATTTTGCTTAATTTAGTATATTATACCTTAATTTTTATATTTCATAAATAACATTTTTCAAACTAAAAAAAGAGTATCCGATTTGGATACTCTTTACAAACTTATTTTTTTTGAACTCTTATTTTCTTTAATTTTGCAAATCTAGGAAGACCATCAACTAATTTAGCTTTTGATTCACCTTGAATTAGTGGTAATGCATAATCAATAAATTCTTGTGTAAATCCTTGACCTCTTGGTTTAATCCATTCTAATGGAAGTTTTTGTTCTTCGTTAGCAGCTTTCTTTAAAGAGATTAATTTATATTTAATCTTATAAGGATTTGATGAGACTCTTTCAAAACCAACCATTTTATCAGTTGTTCCTCTTACAGCTGCTTTAACAGCTTTTTGACCAGCTTTAAATGCTTCTTCAACATCAACTTTTGAAGCTAAGTGAGCTGCAGAGCGTTGTAATAAACTAAATTCAATTGCTCTAACTTTAACATTGATTCTATTTGATACTTCAGTAGCTAATACAGCTGCAGTTCCACCTAATTGTGCATGACCAAATGCATCAGTCTTTAATTCTTGTAGAGTTTCAGCAATATATTGACCTTTAGCATTTTTAATGCCTTCAGATACTGCAACTAAAACTTTACCTTTTTCTTTTAAAATTCTTTTGACATCTTCAAAGAATTCTTCTAAATCAAATGCAACTTCAGGTACATAGATTAAGTCAGGACCTTGTCCTTTATAAGAAGCTAGTGCAGATGCAGCAGTTAACCAACCAGCATTTCTACCCATAACTTCAACGATTGTAATTTGAGGAATTGCATAGACTGTAGCATCTAGATATAACTCCATAAATGAAGTAGCTACATATTTTGCAGCACTTGCAAATCCTGGAGAATGGTCTGTAATGTTTAAGTCATTATCGATTGTCTTAGGAACACCCATTACATTACAATCATAACCGGATTTTTTAAAGAATTTTGAAATCTTATTACATGTATCCATTGAATCATTTCCACCATTGTAGAAAAAATAACGTATATTGTATTTTTTGAATACTTCAAGTAGACGTTTATAATCTGTATCATCTTTTTTTGGATCAGCTAATTTGTAGCGAACGCTACCAATTGCAGATGATGGTGTATTTTTTAATAGTTTAAGTTCTTCAACATCTTCTTGTCTAATATCATAAAACTCTTCGTGTAATACACCTTTAATACCATGAACTGCTCCATATACATCAGTAATATTTTCTTGTTTTAAAGCTTCTAAGAAAACACCAGCAGCACTAGAATTAATAACACTTGTTGGACCGCCTGATTGGCCAAGAAGTGCAGCACCTTTTAAATTTTTCATATTTTCATCACCGTTTCTTATATTTTTTTTACTTCAACATGTCTATTTTAACATAGATAAATATCTTTTTGTTAAAAAATCGTTTTCATAAATCGTAAAAAACTAAGTTACATCCGTTTAAAAGATATAACATATATGTTATAATAAATATTGGTTAGGATTTGTTACTCGAAGGAGATATTAAATATGAAAATCGCAGTTTTGACTTCCGGCGGTGATGCTCCAGGCATGAATGCTGCAATAAGAGCAGTTGTTCGTTCTGGGACCATGTATGGTCATGAAGTTTATGGAGTAAAAGATGGATATAAAGGATTAGTTGAAGATGAGATGATTTTACTTACACATCAATCTGTGTCAGGCATGTTATCTAAAGGCGGTACTTTTTTAGGTACATCAAGACTTCCTGAATTCAAAGAAATAGAAGTAAGACAAAAAGCTATTGATAATTTAAAAGCTAGAGATATAGAAGCACTTATTACAATCGGTGGAGATGGCACATATAGAGGTGCAATGGAATTAGCTAAAATGGGATTAAAAGTTATTGGTTTGCCAGGCACAATTGATAATGATATTCCAGGAACTGATTTCACGATTGGTTTTAGTACTGCAGTTCAAACGATTGTAGATGCAATCGATAAACTAAGAGATACATCATCATCACATCAAAGAGTAAGTATTATTGAAGTGATGGGTAGACATAGTGGTGATTTAGCTGTTTATGCAGGAATTTGTGGGGGTGCTGAGTTTATCATCACACCAGAAAATCCAATGGATAAAGCAGATATGGTTGCAAAGATTAAAAAATATAAAGGCGAAGGCAGAAGACATGCGATTATCGTTATTACTGAAAAGATATTAGATGTACATGCACTTGCTGAAGAAATTACAGAAGCAACAGGATTTAGTTCACGTGCAACAGTTTTAGGATATATTCAAAGAGGTGGTCAACCTTGTCCAGAAGATCGTATTTTAGGATCACGTATGGGAACTTATGCTGTTGAACTTTTAAATGATGATATTTATGGAGTTTGTGTAGGAATTAGAGATTCAAGAATGGTACACTTACCATTCGCAAATATTATAGGCCAAAAGAGACCAAAAAATGAATTATATTCATTAGTTAAAAAAATCTCTTAATGAAATTGTGTTTAATAAAAAAAATATATAAAAGATAGAAAGGAAATTATAAATGACAAAATTTGTTTACTTATTTAAAGAAGGAAATCAAACAATGAAAAACCTTCTTGGTGGTAAAGGTGCCAATTTAGCTGAAATGAGCAAAATCGGTATGCCAGTTCCACAAGGTTTTACAGTAACAACCGAAGCATGTAATGATTATTATGCTAGAGGTAAGAAGATTGCACCTGAGATTATAGAGCAAATCGAAAAAGCTCTTGCAGCAACTGAAAAGTTAGAAGGAAAGAAATTCGGAGATGCTAACGATCCATTCTTAGTATCTGTTCGTTCAGGAGCTAGAGCATCAATGCCAGGTATGATGGATACAATTTTAAACTTAGGTTTAAATGATGAATCTGTTAAGGGATTAGCTAAGCTTACAGGTAACACACGTTTTGCATATGATTCTTATAGACGTTTTATCCAAATGTTTTCTGACGTTGTTATGGAAATAGACAAGGAAAAATACGAAGAATTATTAGCAGAAATGAAAGAAAGAAAAGGCGCAGAATTTGATACAGATTTAGGAGATCAAGATCTTGTAGATTTAGTTGGAGAATTTAAAGCTTTATATTTAAAATTAAAAGGGGAAGAATTTCCTCAAGATCCTAAAGAACAATTAATTGAAGCAATTACTGCTGTATTTAGATCATGGGATAACCCAAGAGCAAATACATATCGTAGATTAAACCACATTCCTTACGAATGGGGAACTGCTGTAAATGTTCAAGCAATGGTTTTTGGTAACATGGGAGACACTTCTGGTACAGGCGTTGCCTTTACAAGAAATCCATCTGATGGTACTAAAGTATTATATGGTGAATATTTATTTAATGCACAAGGTGAAGATGTTGTTGCGGGTATCCGTACTCCAAAACCTATTAGTGAATTACAAAAAGATAATGAAGGCATCTACAATCAATTCGTTGAAATTTCTAATAAATTAGAAGCTCATTATCG
Source organism: Mariniplasma anaerobium (assembly GCF_016865445.1). Lineage (GTDB taxonomy): Bacteria > Bacillota_I > Bacilli_A > Acholeplasmatales > Acholeplasmataceae > Mariniplasma > Mariniplasma anaerobium. Next base: position 414,560 of record NZ_AP024412.1, read on the forward strand.
TGATATGCAAGATTTAGAATTTACCATTCAAAAAGGTAAATTATATATCCTTCAAACAAGAAATGGTAAAAGAACTGCACAAGCAGCTTTAAAAATTGCGATTGACCTTGTTAAAGAAGGCGTATTAACTGAAAAAGAAGCTTTATTAAAAGTAGAACCAAGTCAATTGGATTCTCTACTTCATCCACAATTTAATCCTGCATCATTAGGAAAAGCTAAATTGATTGCTACTGGATTAAATGCATCTCCAGGTGCAGCTACAGGACGTGTTGCATTTTCTGCAGATCGCGCTAAAGAGTTAAAGGAAATGGATGGTCTTCCTGTTATTTTAGTAAGACAAGAAACATCTCCTGAAGATATCGAAGGTATGATCGTTGCATCAGGTATTCTAACATCTCGTGGAGGAATGACTTCACATGCTGCAGTTGTTGCTCGTGGTATGGGTAGATGTTGTGTTGCAGGTGCAGGTTCAGTTCGTGTATCTGAAGCTAAGAAAATATTTGAAGTAAATGGCGAAACTTATAAAGAAGGCGACTGGATTTCTCTAGACGGCTCAACTGGTAAGATTTATGGTGAAAAAGTAGAAACTATGGATGCAACTGTATCTGGTGACTTCGAAACACTTATGTCATGGGCTGATAAATTTGCTAGTTTAGAAGTTCGTACTAATGCTGATAATCCAAGAGATGCTAAAGTAGCATTCGATTTTGGAGCTAAAGGTATTGGTCTATGTAGAACAGAACATATGTTCTTTGAAGCAGATAGAATTTCTTCAGTAAGAGAAATGATCGTTGCTAAAAACGAAGAAGAACGTAAAGCAGCATTAGCTAAATTATTACCAATGCAAAGAGAAGACTTTATTGGTCTATATAAAGAAATGCAAGGATTCCCAGTAACTATTCGTTACTTAGATCCACCACTTCATGAATTCCTTCCAACTGAAGCAGATGATATTAAAGCATTAGCTAAAGATATGGGAATTACAGAAAAAGAATTAAATGCAACTATTAACGACTTACACGAAACTAACCCTATGTTAGGTCACCGTGGCGTTCGTTTAAGTGTTACATATCCTGAAATTGCTGAAATGCAAACACGTGCAGTGATTGAAGCAGCAATTGAAGTTAATAAATCTGGTATGTCAGTTAAACCAGAAATCATGATTCCACTTGTAGGAGAACTTAAAGAACTTAAATATATTAAAGATGTAGTTGTAAAAACTGCAAATCAAATTATTAAAGATGCTAAAGTTGATCTTAAATATTCAGTAGGTACTATGATTGAAGTTCCAAGAGCTGCATTATTAGCAGATGAAATTGCTCAAGAAGCAGAATTCTTCAGCTTTGGTACAAATGACTTAACACAAATGACATTTGGATTTAGCCGCGATGATGCTGGTAAATTCTTAAAAGATTATTATGACAAGAAAATCTTTGTTAACGACCCATTTGCTCACGTAGATCAAAAAGGTGTTGGTAAACTTATGAAGATGGCATCTGAACTAGGTAAACAAACTAGACCTGATATTAAATTAGGTATCTGTGGTGAACACGGTGGAGATCCACTTTCAATCGAATTCTGTCATGCAATTGGCTTAACTTACGTTTCATGTTCTCCATTTAGAGTTCCAATCGCAAGATTAGCTGCAGCACATGCAAACATTAAAAATCCTAGATAAATATTGATTTTAAATAAGAATTATATAAAAAGTTGCTTTCCTTTATAGGAAGCAACTTTTTCTTTTGGAACACAGGTCATCAGTATTGAAGAAGAGCGTGCAGAGTAGTGCTAGAGTTGGACGAATATAAGAGAAACTATCTATTAAAAAACGAATTGACAAAATAATAAATAGGTGCTAATATTATACACAAATGACTAGGGGGATTTTATATGTTAAATAAATTAGATAAAAAAGTAAACACATATGTTTTAGTAGTTAGAACCATAGGGTCTTTAATCGTATATATAGGTTTTATTTTTGTTATTTTTTATCCTAAAGAAAATTTTGGGCCAGATATTGTAAAGCCAATACTCATTGGATTTCTTTCAATAAGTACTATACTACTTTTAATATTTAATTTTGTTTTACCTTTCTTTATCTATTCATTATGTGGATACCAAGTTCAAGAAGAGTATGTTCTTATTCAAAAAGGAGTACTTTTTAGAAATACAGATTATATTCCACTAAAACGTATACAACATATAGAAAGACTGCAAGGTCCTATTCAAACATTGTTTAAACAGTCTACTATAATCATACATACAGCCGGATCACATGATATTATCATTGGATTACCACAAGATATAGCGAACGATGTTATTCATCAAATTAGAGAAAAACTACAAGAATATTTAGATTCAGGAGAGGCAAAAACAGATGAATCCTAAATATCATATAGCTAGAAGAAAGTATATAATAGATATTTTAAAAGCATTTGGTTTATCGTTTTTCATTGCAATTACAGCGCTTTCTGTATTATTCGAAGATGAAAACCAGACAGTTAATGAATTAACAACTAAAGAGTCTCTTATTATTTTGGGTATATTTTTATTAACTTTTATCATTCAATTAGTTTTATATTGGATGATTTTAAATAGACATTTGTTTTCAGACCAAGATGAATCATTCTTGATAGAAAAAGGATTAATATATAGAAAGAAAATAGATATCCCTTATGAAAATATCCATTCTATTTCTATTAAACGTAGTTTTCTAAATATTATTTTAGGTGTATCAAGATTGCAACTAGATACTGGAAGCACAGCAGCTATCATGCCCGAAGCATCTATTACAGTTGATAAGAAGTACGCGCCTGCTGTTAAAGAGTTTATAGAAAAAAGAAAAACTCAAGAAGGTTTAACGTTGCCTTCTCCGATTGATTATAATAAAGTAATGGACATAGAAGAAGATGTATACTATCAAGCTAAATGGTATGAACTCATATATATGGGTCTTTTAAAGCCAGGATTTTTAGTGTTTTCATTAGTATCAATATTTATTTCATTTGGATTTTTCCCACTCCTTGATCAAATTGATACAGAGTCTAGTGATTCATTTGCTTTGTTAGTCGTAATTATTGTTGCTTTAATTATGATAATTACTGGTGCAATTTTCTTAATGTTATTTAATCTTATTAAATACTATAAATACCAATTAATTATTGAAGAAAAAACTATTACTTACAAATATGGGTTATTGAATAAAGTAGAGTTTAAAATACATAAAAATCGTATCAATGCATATCATATCACACAATCTCTTTTGTATAGAGTTTTTCATTTCTATGAATTAACAGTCTCTGTTATTGGTATTGGTGGTCAAACAAATGATGAAGGTAAAGCTAAAATTGAGAGTAAATCATTACTCCCTATTACAAGACTCCAATTATTAAGTAGTGCTTTAGAAGATATTGGGCTCATACAAGAAACTAGTATGCCATATAAACCCAATAAGTATAAATATCTAAATTTCATCATACTTCCAATGAGTATCTTAACTATCTTTACAGCTATACCGTATATTTTATTTGGTATTGATTTGAAAAACTTTGTTTTTCCAATTTTAGTCAATGCGTTATTTTATATTGTTTGTTTTGTTGGGTTATACTTGAGGTTAAAACACCATGAAATATATATGACTAAGAATATACTTAGTTTTCAAAGAGGTGCTTTTACAATTAAGAAATCTTATATTCAAAAAGTAAAAATACAAAAAATAACATATAGGAAAAATCCAGTTTTACAAATAGAAAAAATAGGAGATATTATTGTCCGTTATAAAGATTTATTAGGTATAGTACGGATGAGAAGTTATGAGCCTGAAATCTTTGATTTATTAGTAAAATCAATTAAACAGTAAGAAAAATACCAATTAAAGAAAATTAATTTTGAGTAAGGGCATAAATTTTTTATCAAACTATAATTACAAAATAAATGAATGGTTGTTTCCTTTGGAAGCAACCATTTTTTTATTTATTATAAAAAACAGGCTAGATTATAAGCAACTAAAAAATAGAGATAACGGCTAATTAGAAACGTAATTAGAATGTTAATCAATATAATTGATATGCACTTCTTTTTTTGTTATAGTTAAATGAACATTGATAAAAAGGAGAAAAAATATGTTTTCTATAGAGATTTTACCAGGATTCATAATGGGTATAAGAGAAGGCTTAGAAGCATTTCTGATAATTTCTATTATGTTAGAATATTTAAATAAAACTAAAAGACAAAAAGATAAGAAGTTTGTTTTTCAAGGACTTGCTTATGGAATTATAATTTCTATTGTATTTGGGGTACTGTTATTTGGGATATCTAACTTAATAGGAGAAGGCAATACTAACATTGTTAAACTTTGGGAATTTGGAGCTTCTTTCTTTGCTTTAATGTTAATTACTACATTTGTTATTTATATGTTAAAAAATAGAAGTAGTATAGTAAATGAAATAAATGATAAGATGAGTATTAGCCTATCAAAAAAAGCAATCATTCTATTAGCTACAGTCATGGTTGCTAGAGAAGGTGCTGAAATTGTTTTATTCACTATGGCTTCTGTAGAAAAAACTTCATATGCTATAGGTGCATTAAGTGGTATAGCAATGTCTTCAATATTGGTGTATTTATTTTATAAATCATTAATAAAAGTAAATCTAAAGACAATATTCAACATTACAATGATTTATCTTATATTGCAAGCTGGATTTATGTTAGGTTATAGTTTTCACGAATTATTTTCTTATTTCAAAGCTGAATCAATCATAGAATCTGGACATTGGATATATACTAAAGCATATGATTTATCAGCAACATTCTTAAATCATAAGAATCAACCTGTAGGTATTGCGTTATATGCTACAATTGGTTGGTATAGTCATCCAGAAATTTTTCAATTTTTTATACAATATGCATATAGTTTCTCATTATTATTCCTATATATAAGATCGGCAAAAAAGAAAAATATATAAAAATCTTCTACTTATTTAATCATTGATATTTTATAAATTTTAAATAAAGTCCTTATTTTAAAAAAAGTAAGGACTTTTTTTAAAAAACGTTCGCAATTTTGGTCAATATAAAGTAAAATAATAATGGTTGAAAATTTTTAGGAGGACATTTAATGATATATGCTAGCATAAATTACGGAGATAGTTTGATGTTTGTTTTCGGTGGATTAGCACTCTTTATATTTGGTATAAACTTAATGAGTGAATCACTTAAATCCGCAGCGGGAAATAAATTAAAAGCAATCATAGAAAAAACAACGAACACACCACTAAAAGGTATATTTGTAGGTATCATCCTAACTATACTTATCCAATCATCATCTGGTACAACAGCGTTAATGATTGGATTATTAAGAGCAGGCTTAATGACATTACCGCAAAGTGTTGGTATCATTATGGGTGCAAACATAGGAACAACTGTAACAGCATTTATTATTGGGTTACCTATTGCTGATTATGGACTAGCGTTTTTATTTGTTGGTGTCATCATGAGTTTTATGAAAAACAGAAAAGTACATCATTTCGGTGGTGTTTTAATTGGACTTGGTATGCTATTTGTTGGGCTGAACACAATGAGCGATGGATTAAAGCCATTAGCACAAACCCAACAAGCTGAAAATATGTTTAATATATTTTCAGACAATTGGCTTTTAGGTACGCTTTTTGGTACATTCTTTACAGCCGTTGTTCAATCTTCATCTGCTGCAATAGGTATTTTAGAAAAACTTTATGCATTAAATGCAGAAGGTATTACATCAGTTTCACTTAATGGCGCAATTCCTATTTTATTAGGCGCTAATATTGGAACAACAATTACAGCATTTCTTGCTTCAATTGGTGGTAATATTGAATCAAAGAGAGCATCTTTTATTCATATCTTATTTAATGTGATTTCAGCTGTAGTATTCTTAGTGATTTTAATTCCTTACGAAAGATTTATGGCATGGTTTGAATTAAGATTTTTAAAACCATATTCAATGCTAACGATAGCATTTGCACATTTAATTCAAAATACAATTATGACAGTAGGTTTATTCTTCTTTATTAATAAGATGATTTGGCTAAGTAAGAAAGTCATTAAAGATCAATCTATACAAGTCATTCCTGATGATATGTTTGATGAAAAATTAATTGAAGAATCTCCAGTTTTAGCATTAGAATTTGTTCGAAAAGGTATTTTATATATGGGCTCAATTGTTAAAGAATATTTATCTTTAACATATGCATATAGCTTAAAGGAAAATAAAGATTCTGTAAATGAAGCATTTACTTTTGAAATGATGCTAGACACATACGATCAAAAACTGCATGACTACCTTATTAAGATTTCACAGGCAGGACTTGATAAAAATAACTCTAAAAAACTTTCAAGAGACTTAGATACAATTAAAGACTTTGAAAGAATCGGAGATCATTTAACTAATATCGTTGAATTCTTTATTGCAAGATATAAAGACTCACAAGAATTAACTGAAGATGCTCAAAAAGAAATGATAGAAATATTTAATGTTTTAGTTTCAATGCTTGATGATGCACTTGATAGTTTTTCAACAGGTGATATTGAAGTTGCTAAACGTGTTGTTAAAAATGAAGATGTTGTTGATGAATTAGAAGAAGTCTTTAGATATAGATATATGGAAAGATTAAAGAGTGGTCAAATCAAATTCAATGGTGCTGAAACGTATGTTGATATATTATCTAATTTAGAAAGAATTGCAGATCATCTAATGAATATAGCTAGTGCAGTTATTGAACCTATGTATGTACCTCAATCTATATTAGTTCCAAAGCCACATGAGATAGATAAAGATATTTAAAACAGGGAAGAAGTGATCCAATGTTTGATTTAAAGGCTCCCTTTAAACCAAAAGGAGATCAAATTAGTGCGATCGAGACATTAAAAAATAATATCGATCAAAACATTAAAGAACAAGTCTTACTAGGAGCTACAGGAACTGGTAAAACTTTTACAATGGCAAATATTATACAAAAACTACAAAAAAAGACTTTGATACTCGCACCTAATAAAACCTTAGCAGGTCAATTATATGGCGAGTTAAAAGCCTTTTTTCCTCATAACAAAGTAGAATACTTTATTTCATATTATGATTACTATCAACCAGAAGCTTATGTTGTTTCTACAGATACATATATTGAAAAAGATTCATCAATTAATGATGAAATCGATGAAATGAGACATAGCGCAACTGCATCACTTTTAAATCATGATGATGTGATTGTTGTGGCATCTGTTTCATGTATTTATGGTATAGGTGATCCTGAAACATATAAGAATTCTATGATTTTTCTTAGAGTTGGAGAAAGTTTTGGTAGGGATCATTTTATTAATAAACTTGTAGAATTAACTTATCAAAGAAATGATATTGATTTTCATAGGGGCACATTTAGAGTTAGGGGAGATTCTATCGAAATTATTCCTGTCTATGAAAGAGCTCAAGGTATAAGAGTTTCATTTTTTGGAGATGAAATTGAAGATATTAAACACTTTGACGTCTTAACAGGTCAAGCATTAGAAAATCTTGAATACACATCGATTTTTCCTGCGACGCATTTTATGACCAATAAAGATAGTTTAGATGAATCTATTAGACGAATAAAAAATGAGCTTGCTGAACAAATTGCTTATTTTAAAGATAATAATATGTTGTTAGAAGCTCAACGCATTGAACAACGTACACGATATGATATGGAAATGCTTGAAGAAATAGGAATGTGTAGTGGTGTAGAAAACTATTCAAGACACATGACATTAAGAGAAGCTGGAGAAACACCAGCAACATTAATCGATTTTTTTGGTGATGACTTTTTAATGATTATTGATGAATCACATGTAACTATACCTCAAGTAGGTGGGATGTATGCAGGAGATCGATCAAGAAAAGAAACACTTATAAACTTCGGGTTTAGATTGCCTTCAGCTTTAGATAATAGACCTTTACAGTTTGCGGAATTCGAAAAAAAATTAGATAAAGTTATTTATTTATCTGCAACACCAGGTAAATATGAACTTGGAAGAGATATTCCTATTATTCAACAAATTATTAGACCAACATATTTGCTTGATCCAGATGTAGAAATAAGAAAAACAGCTGGACAAATGGATGATCTATTTTTTGAAATTAAAAAAAGAGTTGCGAATAACGAGCGTGTTTTAGTAACTACACTCACGATTCGCATGAGCGAAGATTTATCTGCATACTTTAAACAATTAGGATTAAAAGTTACATATCTTCATAGTAAAATAAAGTCTCTAGATCGCATAAAAATACTAAGAGAATTAAGAATGGGTAAATATGATTGCTTAATTGGGATTAATTTACTTAGAGAAGGTCTAGATTTACCTGAAGTATCGCTTGTAGCCATACTAGACGCCAATAAACAAGGCTTTTTAAGAAGCGAGCGGTCATTAATCCAAACTATAGGTAGAGCAGCTAGAAACTTAAATGGGCATGTTATTATGTATGCTGATTCAATTTCACATGCAATGCAATTTGCGATTGATGAAACAAACAGAAGAAGAGCAATACAACTTGCATTTAATACTAAATATAATGTAGATCCTGTAAGTATCATCAAAGCTATTAGAGATAATATTTCTATGAAAGAAGATGTGCTTGAAGAAGAAAAAGATTATACGAAGATGAACAAAAAAGAAAAAGAAAAAACAATTAAGGATCTTCGTAAACAAATGCATGATGCAGCTAATAATCTTGATTTTGAAAAAGCTGCAGAATATAGAGATATTATATTTGAATTAGAAGTGGATAAATAAGATGAGAAAAGACTTTGATCAATTAAAAAAACTCATTGATTTAGATTATAAGCGACATGTTAAAAAATTTGACAATTTTGTAGCAAATAAACCTATTGTATTTTTAGGTGATTCTATGATGGCATATTTTCCAATCAAAGCATTTCAATTAGAAGATCAGATATATAATTTAGGTATTCCCGGAGATACAACACTAGGTGTTTTAAAAAGAATAGACCAAGTTGTACAACTTAAACCAAAAATAGTTGTTTTGCAAGTGGGTATTAATGATTTTGTTCTTACAAAGCTAAGCAAAGAGGAAACATTTGAAAATATATTAACCATAAGACATTACATATTAGAAAATTGTCCTAATAGTAAAGTTTATATCACATCATTGACACCAATCAATCAAAAGAATTTTAAAGATCAATTATATCTTTTAAATAGAAAGCCTAATGATGCAATTATATTAAACGATATGTTGAAAAAAGTAGTTGATGAACATGTATATGTTGATATCTATGACGATCTTGTTGATCAATTTGGTGATTTATCACTAGATTTAACTAAAGATGGCATTCATTTAAACCAAAAGGGATATGAAATCTATTTAAATAAATTAAAAGATATCATAGAGTTGTTATCCTAAAGCATATTTAAAGTATATACAAGAATTTTTTGTATATACTTTTTTATTTTTAACATTTCATTTTTAAGGACATATCACATGATTTATGTTAATATAATCATGGAGTTGATAACATGAACGCAAAAAATCATTACGAAAAAGCATTGTCTCATTATTTATTAAATACACCTAAAAAAAGTATAGAGTTGGCATTTGTTCATTTTGAACAAGCAGCAGACCAAGGTTATGCAGATGCTTACTATTTTTTAGGTAGATTCTATGGTCTAGGTGATGGTGTCTCACTAGATTTTGCTAAAGCTATAGAGCTTTATCAAAAAGGTGTCTCACTAGGTAGTCATAAATGTGGCTATGCATTAGGTATGTTATATTATACGGGCATTGGCGTAGACAAAGATGAAGATCTTGCAAAAGATTACTTCAAAAAAAATTATACAGTTTTATTAATGGAAGCTGAGCACAATGATCCAGTAAGTATGCATATTTTAGGAACATACTATTATTATGGATTTAGTGTGCAAAGATATATCTTTAAAGCAATCGAATGGTTCTTAAAATCAAGTGAAATAGGATATAGTGATTCACAATATATGCTAGGCATGATTTATGAAACAATTGGTGAAGATGAAAATCAGATAGAAAATGCAATCAAATATTATAAGTTAGCTGCAAAACAATCTCATCCATATGCACAATACGCACTAGGGGTTATTGCGTTAGAAGAAGAAAATTGGCATGAAGCAGAAAAACATTTAGAAAGTGCAGCTTATCAACAATATGCACTTGCTGCATATACATTAGGAAAATACTATCATGAGCATGATCCAAAACATCCTCTAAAAGCTTTTGAATGGTTTTTATTAGCTGCCAAGCAAGCACATGTAGAAGCTTGTTACTATGTAGGGCTTTACTATCAAAATGGTAAAGGAGTTAAACAAGATATTACACAAGCAGTTATATGGTATGAAAAAGCAGCACTACAAAAGGATAGAGACGCTTTATATCATCTAGCGATGATATTAATCAGACAACCAGAAAAAGATTATGAGACTGTTGCTAAGCTTTTAGAACAAGCAGCAGAAAAAGATCATCCAAATGCACAATACAATTTAGCAGTTATGTATCAAAAAGGTGATGGAGTAGTTCAAAACAGTCAAAAATCATTATTTTGGTATGAGAAAGCAGCAGGCCATAAACTACCTATCGCACAATATAACTTAGGTATGATTTATTTTGAAGGAAAACTTGTAGAAAAAGATGAATTAAAAGCAAAAGAATTATGGCAACAAGCAGCAGATCAAGGATTAGAAGTTGCTGTTAAGTTGATGTATTCCATCAATAATTATGAAAAACTTCAAAAAAGTGATTGGCAAGCATAACATTTAAATAAATAATAAAAAAAGGACTCATCTATAAAGATTAATTATCTTTGTTTAGATAGCCCTTTTTATTTTATTATTTTGCGTTTATTCGTATGATTTCTTTATAAATTTCAACAGCTTTTTCCATTTGGTTAATAGATGCGAACTCTAATCTACCATGGAAATGATAACCACCAGTTCCAAGATTAGGACAAATTAAACCATCATAGGTTAATCTAGCTCCATCTGTTCCGCCTCTGATAGGTTCTATTTTTGGCGCAACACCTTGGTTGATTGTAGCTTGTTTAGCAAGTTCAATCACATACATATGATCTTTAATAATGTCATACATATTATAATAACTATCTTTAATATCTACATCTACAACTTTATAACCATATTTATCATTTAAATACTTAGCAATCTTTAAGAATTCATCTTTTTGTTGTTTGAATAAATCTTTATCATGATTTCTTACGATGTATTGCACATGTGCGTGTTCTACTTGTCCTTTAATTTGTGTTAAATGATTAAAACCTTCATAGTTTTCAGTATATGCAGGATTTAAAAACACTGGAAGTAGTTGATGAAATTCCATAGCTAGATGAACTGCGTGGATTAATTTATTTTTAGCTGATCCCGGATGGATAGATTTACCAATGAAATCTAGTGTGACAGTTGCTGCATTAAAGTTTTCATATTCAATGCCTCCAACTTCGCTACCATCTGCAGTATATGCAAAATCAGCTTTGAAATAATCATGATCAAAACGGTTTGCGCCATTACCGATTTCTTCATCTGGAGTAAAACAAATATAAATATCCCCATGTTTTTCTTCTTTGTGAGAAGTATAATATTTTGCAAGTTCCATAATTTCAGCAACGCCGCATTTATCATCAGCACCTAGTAAAGTGTTTCCATCAGTGACAATGATATCTTGCCCGATAACTTTACTCAAACTAGGATATTGATTAGGATGCATAGAAATAGTATCATTTAACTTAATTGTAGTGCCATCATAATTTTTAATAATTCTTGGAGTTACATCCTTGCCTGGTGCATCAGGAGAAGTATCTACGTGAGCAATAAAGCCTATAGCTTTTTTACCTTCCGTATTTTTTTCTATTTTCGCATAAACATATCCATCTTTATCCAAAAATGCATCAAGTCCCATTGCTTTTAATTCCTCAACAAGTAATCTAGATAAGTCTTTTTGTTTTTCAGTTGAAGGAAATGATTCAGATTCATGATCTGATTGTGTATCAATTGCTACATATCTTAAAAATCTGTCTATTAGTGTATTCATATAAGTTTCCTAATATATATATGTAGTCCTAAATATATATTAGATTCTCCTTCTTTATAGTTTTTTGACGCGGACTACTTTATAATTGAATTAGATCATATCACAGACTAGTTTACTTCTTCCTTACAGCGCTTTTGCGACTGGTTTAGAAAGGATATAGCTGTGACTTTAATTAAATATGGTAATGAGTTGGATACAGCGCTTTATGCGACTGGTTATTTCTTATTAGGTTACATCGATTAAAGTTTACAGTCTTTGCACGTGATGATCAAAGAAAGGATTGATTTTTATGATTTACATAGGCATTGATGTCGCCTCAAACAAACATGACATCGTTATAACCAATAACCTCGGTGTCCTTTTTAAGAAACCTTTTAAAATTATAAATGATTTAGAAGGATATAAAAAACTCCTCAGTGAGATTAAGTTAGCTAAAGAGTTCTTTTGTGATCAAATAGTTCGTATAGGGCTTGAATCAACTGGGCATTATAGCAGAAACATCCTGCATTACCTCATCCGTGGCGGATATGATGTAATGTTCATTAATCCATTATTAACCAATATGGACCGTAAAGCATCTTCAGTTCGTAAAACGAAAACTGATTCTATTGATGCGAAGGCTATTTGTATGTTTCTTATTAGAAATCAAAATGATTTCAAACCCTATACACTTTCATCATATCACATTGATGAACTCAAAACACTAGTCAGATTAAGAAAATCCTTGAAAAAACAAATCAATAAGGATGTCAATCAACTACACGCATATATTGACCAAGCTTTTCCTGAATATAATAAAATTTTTAATAAACTTGTCAGTAAAACTTCATTAGCTGTTCTTGCACGTTATGCTTCTTTATCAGAATTAAAAAGGGTTAGACTAAATACGTTAATCGAATTAATTAAAACGGCGTCTAAGGGTCACCTTGGACTCATACAAGCTAAAGATCTTAAATCCTTGCCTCTGACCTCAATTGGTATGGATAGTCAAGCTTTATCCTTTTCAATCAAAGGTTCTATTGTGCGTATTAATTTACTAAACGATCAAGTCAGTTTAATTGAAGAAGAAATAAAACTTAATGTAGATATGACGAAGACGACCTTACTTTCTATTCCAGGAATCAGTTATACGACAGGTGGTATTATTTTAGCTGAAATCGGTGATATCAGCTTATTTAAATCCGCTGATGCATTACTTGCTTTTGCTGGTCTTGACCCTTCTGTTTATCAATCTGGTAAATTTGAAGGTAACTATAGGATTTCAAAACGTGGTTCTTCAATCTTTAGATGGGCTATGTTTCAATCTGCTCAAGCAATTGTTAAATTTGATCCTACCTTTAAAGCATACTACCTAAAAAAGAAAGCTCAAGGTAAGAAGCATCGTAATATCATTGGTCATGTCACTAAAAAACTGATGCGTGTTATATACTCTATTTTAAAAAATAATTCTACCTATATTAAATAGGTTCATTAGCCATATTTAGTTTCCAAAGAACTTGGTGTTTCATAGACATCCTTTTTTAGTTTGCCTTTATATCAAAACCATTATTTTTATTTTATACTTGACTTATTTAGAATAGTTGGCTTTCTATATATATAACTATTATAACGCAAAAAATTAAAAAAATTAAGTATGAAATTAATAAAATCAATATAAAAATTAATTTTATTAACTTTTTTTAAATAAAACACTTGACAAATGATATAAAGTTTAATATAATCAATGTGTAAGTTAAAAATATTAATTAAGGCGGTAAGAATATGACAAAATATGAAGTTCTTAATCAACTATCATCAAATGAGATTGATTATCAAAAAGCATATGAGATGTTATATCCAAAAATTAAAAAAAGAAAAGCAAGGAAAGCAAGATTTGTTAAATTAAAAATAAACATCCCAGATAGCAAAGGGGCAAGTGCATTTGTTAACACATTATTCTTGTTTCCAATTCCGATATCGTTCATTATGTTTTTCTTAAGAAAGAGACTCAATGAACATATTGATGAAAATATACCTATGTCGATAAAAGATTTTGTTGAAATGGGAGCTGTAAAAGGTGCATTTATAGAAGTAATAGCTAAAGATAATACTCATATATTAATAAAAACAATTTAAAAGGAGAAAAAGTATGAACCAAAGAAATAAAATGAATCCAGTAATCTCAGTTTGTCCAGTTTGTAAACATGATTTAAAGGTTACAAAATTATCGTGTGATCACTGTGATACAGTGATAGAAGGAAGTTTCACATTATCAAAGTTTAATTATCTTGAAACAGAAAAATTATACTTTATTGAAGTTTTTGTAAAAAACAGAGGGAATATAAAAGCTATTGAAAAAGAATTAAACATTAGTTATCCAACTGTTAAGAAAATGCTTGATGATGTTATTGTTGGACTTGGTTATACATTAGATAATGATCAAGATGAAAATCTATCAAGTAAAGAAGCTAATGAATCAAGAGAATCAAAAACAAGCATTTTACAAAAAATATCAAATAAAGAAATTTCTGTATTAGAGGCGGTTGAACTGTTGAAAAAAGGAAAGTAAGGTGAGTTTGATGAATCATTTATTCAATAAATCGAATGGATTAAATCATAAACAAAAACACATGTGTACATGCCTAACAACAGTGAATTATGTAAGATATTCAATCCAAGATATGAATAATCTTATGATGGATTAATTAAAATAAAAAAAACTATAGAGGTGAATAATATGTCAAAAGATCAAGTTAAAGAAGAAAGAATGAAAATATTAGAATTATTGTCAAAGGGAGTAATAACAGCAGATGAAGCAGAAAATCTTCTAGCAGCTCTAGGTCATAACGATCCAGAAGCAGGAGGAGAAATTGTTTTTGCTAATAAAAAGAAAGCTCCATTTAAGATGTTGAAGGTTTTAGTAGATTCAAACGATGGAGATAAAGTTAGAATTCAAATTCCTGTAGAATTTTCTAAACTATTAAAGACTAACAAATTCAAATCAAATATAGGAGATGTAGATATTGATATAGATGCAATCCTAGAAATGATCAGCCAAGGTGTTGATGGAGAATTAGTTAATATAGAATCTAGTGACGGCGATATCGTAAAGATTATCGTTGAATAATGAATAAAAATAACACTTTCCACGTAGTTGTATATAAAACTGCGTGGAAATGTTATATAATATGGATATCATCTATGAATTAAGGAGCACAATATGTTATTTGGAAAGCATTTTAGAAAATATTATTTAAAATACGCCCTATTTTTTTTAGTGGGTGTTTTTGTGTTAATAGCGGTCGACTGGCTACAGTTAGAAATCCCACAAATTATTGGTAGAATTATTGATACATTATATCAAGATCAAGTAGATGAACAAATGATTTTAGATGGCATAAGAAGAATTGCAACTTTAGCAGTAATGATTGCATTTGGTAGATTCTTATGGAGATATACAATATTTGGGGCGTCAAGAAGAATTGAATATCAACTTCAAAATGTTATGTTTAGACATGGGACTAAATTATCTCAAAGTTTTTATGCTAATGAAAAAGTTGGGGGATTAATGAGTTATTTCATTAATGACTTACAAGCAATTCGTATGGCATTTGGACCAGGCTTATTGATGTTAGTAGATGGATTTTTCTTAGGGGGCTTTGCGATTTATCGTATGGCAAACTTAAATGGAAAATTGACTATTATAGCTGCAATCCCTATGTTATTATTGACTGTTGTTATGGTTTTTATTAGAAAGAGTATGAGTGCTAAGTTTAAACTTAGACAAAAATCTTTTGAAGAATTAAGTGATTATACTCAAGAAAACTTTTCTGGAATTACAGTTATTAAAGCATTTGTTAGAGAAGCAAAAGAGTATTTACTATTTAAACAAAGAAACGATAACTTATATAATAAGCAAATGGGATTTGTTAAATATATGGTATTTGTAAATATCATGATTTCATTGGCATTAAATGTAGTTATTTTAACTATTATTGTTTATGGTAGTTTACTTGTTATTTATAGAGAATCAACCGGATTAACTCCAGGACAATTAACAGAATATATAAGTTACTTCTTTACGTTAATTTGGCCTACTATGGCGCTTTCAAGGTTCATTCAAATTCAATCACAAGCTAAAGCAAGTGCTGAAAGAATCGAATCTTTCTTGGATCATGAGGTTGAAATTAAAGATAGTGATGATGTTGAACATGTTGAAAATTTAAAAGGTAATATTGAAGTCAGAAATTTAACTTTTCAATATCCTGATGGAGATCAGCCAGTATTAAAAGATGTTTCATTTCAAATTGAAGCAGGTCAAATGGTTGGAATTCTAGGAAGAACTGGTTCAGGGAAAAGTTCATTAGTAGATTTATTTTTACGTATTTATAACTTAGATAAAAATCAGATTTTTATTGATGGTCATGATATTATGAAACTTCCAATTCATACCGTAAGAGAAACTATTGGATATGTACCACAAGATAATTTCTTATTTTCTGAGTCTATTACTTCTAATATAGGATTTGCATATCAAGAAATTAGTGGCGAAAAGATTGAAGAAGCTGCAAGATTATCAGATGTTTATGATAACATTATGGAGTTTAAAGAAAAATTTCAAACAGTTTTAGGAGAACGTGGTGTTACAGTTTCTGGTGGACAAAAACAAAGAATCAGCATCGCTAGAGCATTAGCTAAAAATCCTGAAGTGTTAGTATTAGATGATTCAGTATCTGCAGTTGACACAAAAACTGAAGATGCAATTATTAGTAATCTACATCGTGTTAGAAAAGGTAGAACAACAATATTTATTGCTCACCGTATTTCAACAGTTAAAAAGATGGATAAAATTATATTATTAGATGACGGTAGAGTTGCTGCCGTTGGATCACATAAAGAATTACTTAAGACATGTAAACTATATCAAGATATGGTTAAACGTCAACAATTAGAAAATTTAGTTCAAGGAGGTAGTTCTAATGAAGGACTTTAAGGACAACACTCGCGAACGAAGTGACAAAGAGGTTTTACGAAGATTAGTTAGATATATGTTGCCATATAAAAAACAATTTTTCTGGATTGTCGTCATGATGTTTATTGGGATTGCTATTCAGTTATTGCCTCCATTTTTAATTGGTTTTACTGTAGATACAGTCTCAAGTGATGTATTGACTCAAACGCAAAAATTGTATCGAATTCTTATAATGGGTGGATCATTTATAGTTGCATTAATTGTAGGAAATACAATAAACTATTTCCAATCCATCTTACTACAAAAAGTTGGACAACAAACAGTTGTAACACTTAGAAATGATGTATTTAATCACATTGAAAACTTAGCGATTAGTCAAATCAATGAAGTTCCTGTTGGTAAATTAGTAACAAGAGTTGTTAATGATACAAACACAATTAGTGAAATGTATACCAGTGTTGCAGTAAATTTAGTTAAAAACATTATTTACATATTCGCAATTTTAGTAGTTATCTTAGTTATTAGTATTAAAATGACTTTATATGTATTAATTGTTATACCATTTGTTATCATAGCCTCCATTCTATTTAGAAAGTTCTCAAGAGCATCTTATAGAAGAGTACGTGCAAATGTTGCAGAAGTTAATGCATTTTTATCAGAAAACTTATCTGGTATGAAAATCACTCAAATATTTAATCAAGAAGAAAAGAAGAAAAATGAGTTTTTTGAAAAAACAACAAATCTAAAAAAGAGTTATTTAAGAGAAATATTAGTTTTTGGTATATATAGACCAACTATATACCTATCAGCAATGATAGGATCTATACTTGTTTTATTTATAGGCTATCAAGAAGTTATGGCAGGAGTTATTACTGCAGGTATATTATTTTCTTTTTATAATTATGTAGGTGACTTTTTCCAACCTATCCAACAGTTGGCTGAAGACTTTAACATTTTACAAAATTCATTTGCTAGTGCAGAAAAAATATTTGATGTACTAGATACTAAACCTATTATTGCAGATGAAGATGATGCAATTGAACTCGAATCATTTAGTGGTAGAATTGAATTTAAAGATGTTTGGTTTAAGTATATAGAAGATGAATGGGTGTTAAAAGGTGTTAGTTTTGATGTAAATCCAGGAGATACTGTGGCCTTTGTTGGAGCAACCGGTTCTGGTAAGACAACTATATTAAGTTTAATTGTAAGAAATTATGACATCCAAAAAGGTCAAATACTAATTGATGGTGTTGATATTAAACGTATTAAACGATCATCTCTTAGAAAACATATTGGCCAAATGTTACAAGATGTGTTCTTATTTAGTGGAACGATTAAAGATAATATCACTTTAAAAGATGATGAAATCACAAAAGAAGAAGTTATATCATCAAGTGAGTATGTTGGAGCAAATACATTTATTGATAAATTGCCAGATAGTTATGATCATGTAGTACTGGAGAGAGGAAACAACTTCTCTAGTGGTCAAAGACAGTTAATATCATTTGCAAGAGCTCTTGTATATAATCCTAGTTTAATGATTTTAGATGAAGCTACTGCAAACATAGATAGTGAAACAGAAGAATTAATTCAAGAGTCACTTCAAAAATTGATGAACATTTCAACAATGCTTATCGTAGCACATAGATTATCAACTATACAACATAGTGATAAAATCATCGTTATGCAAAAAGGTGAAATTAAAGAATTTGGTAGTCACCAAGATTTACTTCAATTAAAAGGATTGTATTACAATCTTTATAGATTGCAATATGATGAAGAGTTACAAATAAAATAAACGTTTATGGAGAAGCTTTAGCTTCTCCTTTTTTTTTATTCGATAAAGATGCCATAAATTTTTTACTATTTCATCTTGTAAAATCAATATTTATATGCTATACTTAATATGAAATTAAGGTAAGCCTTAAAATATAAAACGAAAGATAGGTGGTTTTCATGTTAGAGTGGTTTATGGCGTTGAGTTTTCCATTGCAAGCCTTACTGGCAACTTTGTTTACATGGGGAGTTACTGCACTAGGTGCAGCGTTAGTTTATTTTTTCAAAACAATTAATAGAAATGTATTTAATTTAATGTTAGGATTTGCTTCAGGTGTTATGATTGCAGCAAGTTTTTGGTCATTATTAGCACCAGCCATTGAAATGGCAAATGAACAAGGTGCAATTTCATGGCTTGTTGTTGCTATTGGTTTTGGAGCCGGTGGAGTATTCTTATACATAGCAGATAAAACAGTACCCCATATGCATTTTGGTATGAATCATGATAAAGAAGGACTTCCAACAAAATTAAAAAGAAATATTTTACTTGTATTTTCTATTACCCTTCATAATATTCCAGAAGGATTAGCAGTTGGGGTTGCATTTGGTGCAATTCAATATACAACTGGTGATCCAGTTGCAGCAACACTTTCAGCAATCGGATTAGCTTTAGGAATTGGTATACAAAACTTTCCAGAAGGTGCAGCAGTATCTATTCCGCTGCGACAAGAAGGAGTTTCAATGCACAAGTCATTTTTATTAGGACAAGCATCTGGATTAGTAGAACCAATTGCCGGTGTTGCAGGAGCGCTTTTGGTTATATCTATTAGCCAAATTCTACCTTACGCACTAGCATTTGCTGCAGGAGCTATGATTTATGTTGTAGTTGAAGAGTTAATACCAGAAGCACAACAAAAACAAACACCTGAAGGTGCACATTTTGCAACCTTTGGCGTTATGGTTGGATTTATTTTGATGATGATGCTAGATGTAGCATTAAGTTAGAAAAGAGTGTGAAATCATGCTAAATAGAGCAGAAGAAGATTATATTAAAACTATATATGAATTAACAATTCAAAATGAAGATATTTTAGTTAAGACTAATGTGATTTCTGAACATTTTGGATATACAGATCAATCAGTTAATGAAATGATTAAAAAACTAGCTAATAAAAAGTTAGTTTCTTTTCTACCATATAAAGGTGTGAAATTAACACCAAAAGGTAGAAATGAAGCTATTAGAATGGTTAGAGTTCATAGAATTTGGGAAGTTTTTTTAACAGAAAAATTAGGTTTTTCATGGGAAGATGTCCATGAAGATGCAGAAAAACTTGAGCATGCTACAAGCAAAGATTTGCTTGAACGTTTATATGCTTTTTTAGGAAAACCAGACTATTGTCAACATGGTAATCCTATTCCTGATGAAAATGGACTTGTTAAATTAGTTTCTCACTTCAGTTTGGATCAATGTAGTGTTGGAGATTGTTTTAAAATGACAAGAGTACTAGATTTTAAAGCGTTGTTAACATATCTAAACCAAGAAAATATTAGTCTAAACGATGAATTTGAAGTCATTGAAAAAGATGAGTTTAATAGCATTATAAAGATTAAACATCAACATGAAGAAATAACAATATCCTTAAAGACTGCAAAGATGCTTTTTGGAAGCGTTGTAAATAAGTCATAATGAATAAAAATAAACTAGAAAGGAGCTAATCATTATATGTTAAAAGAAATATTAAAACTAAAAAGAAAAGATATGATACAAAAGCTTGATGAAATTCATGGCTTTGATATGGCACAATCATTTCTTGAACTTAAACCTGAAGAAAAAATAAAACTCTATACTGTTATAAATAATGAAAAGCTTGCTGATCTAGTTTCTTATTTAGAACCTGATGAAGCAGCATTGATCTTGCAAGATTTTGATATTATTAAACAAAAGCAAGTCATTGAAGAAATGGAACCTGATGATGCAGCAGATATCATTTCAGAATTAGAAGAAGATAATCAAGAGCAACTTTTAAATGCATTAGAAGATTCAAGTGAAATATTATCACTTATAGAATATGATGAAGATGAGACTGGTTCAGCAATGACCACGCTCCTTTTGACTTTAAATCCTCTAATGGATGTTAAACAGGCAACAAAAAAAGTAATCAAAGAAGCTCCTGAAGTAGAAACTATCTCTACACTATTTGTAGTTGATGAAGCAAACCACTTTTTAGGCATTGTTGGCTTAAAAAAATTATTAAAAGCGAAACTGCCTTTAACAGTTAAAGATATTATGATAGATCAACCATCTGTTTATGATACAGATCCTATCACTGAAACAATTTCTAAAATTAGAAATTATGCTATTTATGAAATTCCTGTTGTTAATCATGATCAAGAACTTTTAGGTATGGTTACTTTAGATGATGCACTTGATATTTATGAAGACGAAGCACAAGAAGACTTTGAAAAACTATCTGCATTACCTGAAACTATAGAACAAAATGCTTTTAAAACTGCAATGCATAGAATACCTTGGTTATTGATGTTATTAATTATCTCAATTCCTATTTCATTAGTAACTTCTTTATTTGGAGAAGTGTTAACAGCAGTAGCTATTTTAATTATATTTCAACCCCTAATATCTGGATCTGCTGGTAATGTGGCAACACAAACCTTAGCAGTTACGCTAAAGATGTTTGCAAAAAACGAAGAAGGGGTCTTAAAAAACTCATATCGTGAAATAGTTACAGGTATCATTAACGGATTTGTTATTGGACTTGTTGCATTTGGAGTTACATATTTATTTACATCAATGAATCAACACTTAACAGATATTCCTTTTAAAATTGCATTTATTGTTGGACTATCTTTATGGCTTACGGTATTGATTGCTCCAATTATTGCAGTTTCAGTACCAGTTACTTTAAAGAAATTAAAATTAGATCCTGCTGTTGCAAGCGGTCCTTTTATTACGACGTTAATAGATTTATCTGCAATTAGTTTATATTTTGGTCTTGCTACCATTCTTTTAGGAGGTGTGTAAAATGGCTAAACGTATAAATTTTAAAAACAGCGATGCACTTCTAGATAAAATGTTTGATGCTATTCATGCATATGACTTATCTGTTTTATATCCATCCTTAGATGATATAGAAAAAAGAAGAATGACTACGCTTATTTCAAATGAAAAATTTAGAGATATGTTCGTAGAACTTGATCATGATGATCAAGTAGAAGTCATAAATCTTTTACCTGAACCAAGACAAAAAGTAATATTTAAAAATCTTGAAAGTGATGATTTAAAAGAATTTATTGAACAACTCGATCAAGAGACTCAAAAAAATTATTTAAACAAACTTACAAAAGTAAAAGCTAAAACTATAGAGTTATTACTTCAATATGAAGAAGATTCTGCAGCATCCATGATGTCTACAGACTTTATTTCCCTAGATAAAGACACGAGTATTAAAGAAGCAACTTATCGTGTTATAAGAGATTCAAAAGAAAGCGAATTTATTGATACGATATTTGTGACTGATGAAGATCAAAAACTCATAGGTAAAATAGATATCAAAGACCTGATTATCGCTCGAGAAGACCAAAAAATGGAACAAATCATGAAACAAGATTTTCAATTTGTAAATGAAAATGATTCCATTGAAAAAGCAATTGATAAGATCCAAGATTATGATAAAAATGCAATAGCAGTACTTGATGTTAATAAACATATCATAGGCATCATTACGGCAGATGATATATTTGATGAATTAATCGAAGACTATGATGATGATTATCAACGATATGCATTAATTCAAGATCACCAATCTTCTTATACATCTATTCAAAGAAGTAAACAAAGACTTCCTTGGTTATTTATAGCAGTAATTCTAAATCTTGTAACTGTCTCACTTCTATCTTTATTTGCAAATACATTAGAAACTGTAACAGTGCTTGTTTTATTTCAACCTATGATTTTAGGTATGGCCGGAAATATTGGAACGCAAAGTTTAGCGGTTACGATTTTAGGAATTAGTAAAGATACATTTGATAAAAAAGCTAAGGTCAAAGCACATATTATAAAAGAATTAAGTGTGGGTATCTTGAATAGTC
The DNA here is from genome assembly GCF_016865445.1 of Mariniplasma anaerobium. Taxonomy (GTDB): domain Bacteria; phylum Bacillota_I; class Bacilli_A; order Acholeplasmatales; family Acholeplasmataceae; genus Mariniplasma; species Mariniplasma anaerobium. The sequence continues at coordinate 437,485 of NZ_AP024412.1, forward strand.
TCATACTTTCAATCTTAGCATTTATATTTGTATTTACTTTACTTACAGTGATACATTCAAATCAACAACAACCTATTGAAATTGCACAAATTGTATTTATTGCAATATTTAGTTCAATGACAGTATCAGCTATGATGGGAACATTAGTTCCATTAGCGCTAAATAAATTTAAAATTGATCCAGCATCTGCATCAGGGCCACTTATGACAACGATGAATGATATACTGGCTTTAATGATATATTTTGGAGTAGCAACCATCGCATTTTTATAACATAATATCTAGGATAGTATGTTATACTATATGAGTAGAAAGAGGGTATAAAAATGGAAAATTATATTAATATTTACAAGGAAACAAGAAAAAAAATTAAAGCTTATGGTTATATGATGTGGCTTATGAGCTGGGATCGTGAAACAGAAGCGCCTAAAGCATCTCTAGCTTATAGTTCCAAACAATTTGGAGTTATTCAAGAAGAGTTATACAAAATAGAGTCAGATCCTAAATTTGTAGAAGCAATTGAGAAATTATATGAAAACTTAAATGAACTTGATGATCAAGATTTCAAAGTTGAAATTAAACATGCTTATAAAGAACTTAGAATGATTAAAAAAGTACCTAAAGATGAATATCTTGCATATGGTAAACTTATTCAAAAAGGATCTCATATCTGGGCAGAAGCAAAAGAAAATAATGATTTTGAAGCATATAGACCAACATTAGAAGAAATTGTAGCTTTTAATCAAAAATTAGTTAAGTATTTAGAAACTGATGAATTAAAAGGCTATGATGTTTTATTAGATATGTATGAAGAAGGCTTCGGCGTTAAAGAATATGATTTATTCTTTAATACAGTTAAAGAAGAATTAGCTCCATTTGTATTAGAAGTTACGTCACATAAAGATAGATTTAGTAGAAAACTAACAAAAGGAATTTTTCCGATAGCTGGTCAAAAAGAGTTTGGTAATTATTTAATGGAAGTTTTTAACTATGACCAAACAAAAGGTGTGCTAAAAGAAAGTGCTCACCCATTTACTTCAGGAACAAGCAGTGTTGACACAAGAATTACAACACATTATCATGAAGATAACTTATTATCATCCGTTTTCTCAACCATTCATGAAATGGGTCATGCTATTTATGAATTGCAATGTGATGAAAAATATGATGATACCATGTTACATGGAGGAACAAGTTTAGGTATCCATGAGTCTGAATCAAGAATGTTCGAAAACATGATTGGTAGAAGTTATGCCTTTTGGAAAGTACATTATCCAAAATTACTTGAAATATTCCCTAAACAATTAAAAAATATAACATTAGAAGAATTTTATAAGTTTATGAATAGAGCAGAACGTTCTTTAATTAGAATTGAAGCTGATGAACTTACGTATTCACTACATGTTTTAGTTAGATACGAAATAGAAAAACAACTTATTAGTGGGAAATTAAAAGTTAAAGACCTTCCTAAACGTTGGAATTCTTTAATGAGTAAGTATGTAGGCAAGAGACCTAAGACAGATAAAGAAGGTGTTCTTCAAGATATTCATTGGTCAGGGGGATCATTTGGATACTTCCCAACTTATGCTCTAGGATCAGCTTATGCAGCTCAAATTTATCAAGCAATGAATAAAGATATTAATGTTGAAGAAGTTGTCTTAAATAATGATATTAAACAAATCAATGCTTGGCTAAAAGAACATGTTCATAAATTTGGACAATCAAAAACACCAAAAGAAATATTACAAATCGCGACACATGAAGACTTTGATCCTTCATATTACGTAGATTATCTAAAACGTAAATTTAGCTAACAAAAAGGAAAATAAATGTTATCAATTAAATCACTATATCAAGTAGGCTATGGTCCATCAAGTTCACATACTATGGGACCTGCAAAAGCATGTCAAATGATTAAAGATCAATATACATACTTAGATAACTATGAGATTACTTTATACAATTCATTTGCACTAACTGGTAAGGGACACATGACCGAAGAAGCAATTATTGATACATTGTCACCTGCTATGGTGACTTTTTCCGCTTTGATAGATGTTAGAAAACATCCTAATACAATGCTTATCAAAGGATACTTTGAAGAAAAGCTTATTGTAGAAAAAGAAGTGATGAGTGTCGGTGGTGGACGTATTGTTTTTATGGATCAAGAAGATGTTGATCCGATGATTTATCCTCACCATACATTTAAAAATATTAAGAAATATTGCATTGCTAATAATATGTCACTATATGATTACGTAGTCATGGTTGAAGGCGATCAAATAATTGAATTTTTAGAAGGTATTTGGGATGCTATGACACTAGCAGTAGAAAAAGGTATTCATACCAGAGGTATATTGCCAGGACCTCTTAAAATGAAAAGAAAAGCTTATGATCTTTATCATAATTTAAGAGAAGATGAATATCCTGAAATTTCTGAAAATAGATTAGTAAGTAGTTATGCATTTGCGGTAAGTGAAGAAAATGCAAGTGGTGGTATTATTGTTACTGCACCTACATGTGGTGCAGCTGGTGTGCTTCCTGCAGTCTTATACTATATGAATCAAAAGCATAAAGTAGTAACAAAACAAAGAGTTATAAAAGGTCTAGCAGTAGCTGGACTAATCGGAAACTTAATTAAGTTTAATGCTTCCATAAGTGGAGCAGTTGCAGGATGTCAAGCAGAAATTGGAAGTGCTTGTTCCATGGCAGCTGCAGCACATGCAACATTATTTAATTTATCTATTGATCAAGTGGAATATGCAGCAGAAATCGCAATGGAACATCACTTAGGATTAACATGCGATCCAGTCAATGGATATGTTCAAATTCCATGTATAGAAAGAAACGCCGTAGCAGCCCTTAGAGCCATTGATGCATGTGGCTTATCATATTTTTTAAGTGATTCAAGGAAGATAAGCTTTGATACAGTTATTGAAACTATGTATCAAACAGGTTTAGATATGCATACATCTTACAAAGAAACTTCACAAGGTGGTTTAGCAAAACATTTTAAAGAGGATGATAACGATGTTAACTGTTGGTAGTATAATTACAGAAAAAGTGATAGACGTAGATTATTTAGGACAAGGTGTCATTAAACATGATGGCTATGTCATTTTTGTGCCAAAACTGATTGATGGTGAATTGGCAAAGATTAAGATTACAAAAGTTAAAAAGAACTTTTGTCAAGGACAAGTTGTAGATATTTTAGAGGCAAGTCCAGATAGAAATCAAGACGTAAGCCAATTAGATGCACTTAATTTATATCATATGTTGCCTTCTAGACAATTAGCTTGGCAAGAAAAAACAACTGTAGAAACATTTAAAAAAATTGCTGATTTAGATATATCTTTAGATGAAACAATCTATGATGATAGATATATAAATTATAGAAATAAATCAGTATTCCATGTCATTGAGGATTCTGTTTTAAGACTAGGATTATATGATACTACAAAAAACAATATTGTAGATACCGATGATTTTATATTATCAGATGTCGTGACTAATAAAATTTTGAAATTCATCAATGATGCAAAATTCAAGATAGAAAAAAACGGATTAACTCACGTTGTTTTTAGAACAAATCTTAAAGGCGAAATTTTGGTAACCTTTGTTTCAAGGAAAGACCAAATTAGAGGATTAACTCAAGTTGTTGAAGCACTTCAAATGTTTAGTTTTGTAGTGGGAATCACGTTTAACGTGAATAGAAACCATAAAGTCATTCTAGGAAAAGAAAGCACAACTCTATTTGGCGAAAATATCATTAGAGAGCGATTAAACGGAATTGATATGTTAATTAATGATAGAGCCTTTTTCCAAATCAATGTTCCAGTTATTGAAAAAGCATATCAACTGATTAAAGATGATTTAAGCAATAATGATGTTGTTTTAGATGCATATAGCGGGATTGGTTCAATTGGCTATTATATTTATGACAGAGTTAAAAAAGTTATTATGGTTGAATCTAATAAACAAAATATAAATCTAGCACATCAAATAAGAGATCAATTTGACGTAAATAATATTGAGATTTCTTATCAAAGAGCTGAATTGTATCAAGCCAAAGAATCTATTGATAAAGTAATTTGTGATCCGCCAAGAAATGGATTAATGCCAGAATTTGTTGATACATTACTTCAAATGAAACCAAAGAAAATATACTATCTTTCATGTGATGTGAAAACTTTATCAAGAGATGTTAATTTATTAAAAGAAAATTATATGATTGAAAGTATTCACCCAATAAGAATGTTTTATCATACAACATCTTTAGAAACACTAGTTGTTTTAAAACAAAACTAAATCAAGTAATTATTGTTTAGTTTTAGAAACTTTTTTTAAGCATTGACAAATATCTAATATCATTACAAAATGATTATGGTTTAATTATAAGAATAAAATGTTAAAAGCAAACCTAGGGAAACCTAGTGTCGCAAAGCTAAAGGACCTTTAATATGGTATCCAGTTGTCATTAGAAATAATGATGCTAGTTTTTTATTTATTTTTAGGAAATAATATTACATGTAAATCTTAAGTATTTATTAAGTAAATCTTACAAAATTATTACAAGCCTATTTTATAGTTAATATTTATTTATAAAAAATTTAATTTGTTGAAATATAATCATTAATTTGTTAGTATATTATTACTATTGTGCATTATTTAACAAGAAAAAACGCAATTATTATATAAAAAATTTAGAGGTGCTGTCGTGAATAAAAAACTAATCAGTAAAATTGAGAAGGAATTCTTTGCTATACGAAAAAAATCTATTTCATATAAAGATACTATCAATGAATATCTCTTGACGTTAGAGACTGTTTTTAGTTTAGTTAACGCCTATATTTGCATGTATGATTCGAGCGGGAACAAAAAAATGACAATCAATGATGTAGATGATAATAATAATTGTGAAAATCAAACCGATGAATTTGAAACATATTCTCAAATTAAATGTGAAAAACAAAGTATTAATAATCAACATGAATATCACTTTAAGATTGATCATGGTGTAAATTTAATATTACGGTCTATAACCAATCAAGATAAGATGTTTTTCTCAAAGGATTTTATGTATTTACTAAACACTTATTTATCAAATGTCAAGGCTACTTATGATTTGTATGAAGAAAACCAACTTTTAAACAGAATTATAAAACAAATACCCGAAGCATTTGCATATAAAAATCTTAATGAGAAATACTTATATAGCAGCCATTTAACAGATCAAATGTATGAAGATAAAGTGGATTCAATTGCGGGAAAGACGGTTAGCCAAGTTTATCCAAAAGATGAAATTTTAAGGGTGAGAGAATTAGACAATGAGGCTATTAATTCCAAAACTGCTTTATCAAAAGAGTTTAAGATCTTTACAGATTCTGGTTTTGTTGATGTTGAATCTTTACGTGTTCCAGTTTTTGATTCCAACCAAAAACTTGAAGGTATCATATCTCTTAGTCGGGATGTAACACATATTAAAAAAACAGAAAAAATGCTAAAATCCAATTTAGATTTTTTAGAAATTATTATGAGCATTTCACAAAAATTTATGGCCCTGTAAAATAGATGGTGGCAAGTAAGAAAACCGCTGTCCAAAATATGGTGGCAAAACACCGCTGTAAAATAGGTGGTGGCAGAGAAATAAAAGCACTTGAAGTGAAAACTTCAGGTGCTATTTTTCTAGCTAAACATGATGATTATTTTAATTTAATGGGAACATCTTTATTAATGGAGAAAATTAAGCGATTTCTTAATCTATAAAAGTTTTTAATACCATTTGAAGATTTGATGACTGTTTTTATTCTTGAATTAACACCCTCAATAGGACCATTTGAAAGTCGTCTATTGTCCACCCTATAAAAAGAATTTTTGATCTCAATTTTCCATCGTTGAATCATCTTTCCAAAATCCCTGAACAGTTGATGATCGTGATTTTTAAACAGACGAATAAGATCGTCAAGTTCTTCATCACAGGTTTCATACTCTGCGGTTAAGTTAAATTCTTGATATCTCTCTTTTAGACGATAAGCAGATTTGAGTATATCATCTATGGATAATAAGTAATCAAGAATTGTAGATTTATGCCAAGAGGTTTGAAGTTTTTGTATACGAATCTTTCCATCATAAACATTCTCGTAGTTTTTAAGAAAAAAGTAGTGAAACTTCTTTAGCATATAATAATACATATCCTCATGTATTGGATTACTTTTGTGTGATTTATATTTATTCATGACTTCAATTCTTATATGGCGTATCGCCTCATTTAAGTTTCTAATGATATGAAATGAGTCTACAGCAATTAAAGCATGAGGAAACGCCCGTTCAATAACTTCCTTGTAAGATGGCCACATATCAATAACAAATGCCTTTACACGAATCTTCTCAGCTTTGGGAAATCTTGAAAAGACTTTAATCAAGTAATTTTTATGCCTTGTTGGATAAATATCAATAAGTTTATGATTTCTAAAATCAAAAAGGACGCAAGCATACTTATATTTTGAGACTTTTGAAGTATAGAACTCATCCATACAAATAACTTCTGGAAGAAGTCTTCTCCTGGCATCAACAAAATGATCAAAGATGTTGATAACTGACTGTTTAGAAACAAAGTAAGCATTAGCTGCAGAAGTAAAGGTATGTGTATAATCTTTTAAATGTTCTAAAATAGATAATTTAGTGTACGTTGATATAGATTCATATCTTTTAGAAAAAGGATTTTTTTCATAAAAGACTTTCCCACAGCATAGACATTTATATCTTCTAGCATGATAGATAAGAAGATACTTCTTGTCTATGAGAACACTATGGGTAATAGATCTAATTCTGAAACTATGGAAACGCTCAGTCTCATTCAGACAATTTGGGCATGTTTGAGGAGACTTAAAAAGTTTAATATGCATCTCAATTAGACCTTCTAAAGAAATAGAACTTATCGATTCAATTAAATGATCGATATGTTCGAGATTAAGTAGTTTTATGGTATCATCATTCATGAAGACCTCTCTTTCTACTATTTAGCTAGACACTATAATTGTAGCATAAGAAGAGGTCTTCTTTTTAAACCTAAAAGACCCTTTAAAATAAATGGTGCTCTGCCACCACCTTTTGGACAGCCTATCTTTAGCCACCATCCTTTTTACATAACTAAATTTATTAATATTGATTTAAATGAATTTGATAAATCAATCAATCAAGCGCTTAAGATGGTTGGAGAATTCATGAAAATGGACCGAGTATATGTTTTTTTATATTATTTTGATGAAAACTATACTGAAAATACATTTGAATGGTGTAACAAAGATATTAAGCCAGAAATTGATGGACTTAAACATGTTCCATTAGATCATATACTTGAAAACTGGGTTAAGCCACATTTAAATCATGAAAACGTTTATATTGAGAATGTAGAAAATTTACCAAAAAATAGTGAGTTATATGCAGTATTATCACCCCAAAAAATAAAATCACTTTTAACAATTCCAATGTTTAATGAGAACAAATGTATAGGATTTGTGGGTTTTGATTCAGTTAAAGAAATTAATCATTTAGAAGATAATGATACAATGTTGTTAAAAATATTAGCAGAATTAATATCAAACTTGCATATAAAGAAAAATAGTTTTGATCAAATGAATCAAGTGTTAATGATCAATAAGCAAATAAGACAAAATTTAGAAACTTTTTTTAATAGAGTTGATGATTTTCTTTTCGTTTTAGATGAGCAAGGTAAGATTATTAATGTTAACAATGTTGTGATTGAGAAATTAGGATATAAACAGGATGAAATTATAGGCGAATCTATTCTAAAAATTCATCAAGTCGAAGACTACGATGAAGCTAAAAGACTCGTTAAAGGCATGATTTCAGGAGATGTTGATTTTTGTCCATTGCCACCAATCTTAACAAAATCAGGTAAAAAAATACCAGTGGAATCAAAAGTTACACACGGTATTTGGAATGGTAAACCAGCGCTTTTTGGCGTATCTAAAGATATCACACTTCTTAAAATTTCAGAAGATAAATTTAAAAAGTTATTTCATTCTAATCCATCAGCAAGTATGTTAATCACTCTAAAAGACAAGAAGATTATCGAAGCTAATGAATCTTTTTATACACTTTTTGAATTTTCAGAAGATGAAGTCATCAATAATACACCTATAGAACTTGGTATTATCACTGATAAGCTATATCAAACTATATATGGAGAAGATAAATATAATTCATCCATTGAAGTTGAGTTAAAAACTAAAAGCGGTGAATCTAAATTTGTTATATTAAAGTCTGATAAAATTGATATAAATGATTATACTTATATATATACTATTTTAAATGATGTAACAAAGCTTAATAAAACTAAGCAGGCATTAGATGAGATTAATGAAAAAAATCGAATAAAAGCTATCACAGAAAACAATGCCAAAACTCAATTTTTAGCTGAAATGAGCCATGAAATCCGAACACCTTTAAATGGGATTTTTAATTTAATATATTTATTAAGAAATACAAATTTATCGCAACAACAGCGGGAATATCTTGAAACAGCAAGTAATTCAGCCAACTCATTATCAATTATTATTAACGATATTCTTGACTTATCAAAAATAGAAGCTGGCAAGACTATAAGCATAACTCGAAAAACAAATCTTGAATCTGAAGTATACGAAATTGTTAATGTGCATAAGCACTCAGCAATTGAAAAAGGGATTACATTTAATTGTGATTTTGACTATGATATTCCACAATACATAAATATAGATAGAAAACATTTGCGACAAATTTTAATAAATCTTATTAGCAATGCAATAAAATACACTGATCATGGTAGTGTTACTTTTAGAATCCAACTAGAAAGCAAAAACAACGATAATATTGTCCTTGGGTTTGCGGTCATTGATACGGGTATAGGCATTTCAAAAGAATCAATTGAGTTTTTAACAGATAAATTTTATCAAGTAGATAATCAAAGCACTCGAGAGAATGTTGGGACTGGCTTAGGATTAACAATTACGAATAAATTGGTTCAATTACTTGATAGTGAATTACAAATTGATAGCACTTTAGGTGAAGGAAGTATGTTTTCATTCTCATTAAACATTAAAAACAATTATGATTCTATATCAGCGCCTTTTCAAGACTTAAAAAAAACCAAAATTCTTTTCATACAAAACAATGCTGATGATGTAGACAGACATGAAACAATGTTTAATTCAATGAATATTGTTATAACTAAAATATCGCTAAATACTTATTTAGAAACTTGGATGACTTTACCTTTGTTTGATTATATTAGGATTAGTCCAGAATTACATCAATATAGCGATTTAATGAACATATTATCATCGATTTCTAGTCGAAAATTTTTGATATTAAATAACTCCGATGAATTTCCTCTTGAGCAAATAAAAAAAGTCAATATTCATCATACATTTATCACCCCTTTTTGTAGACAAGAAGTATATAACTATTTAATAAAATCAGATAGTAAGCTAAAACCTATATCGCAAATCAAATTGGATAAGCTTTTAAAAAATTATCACATACTTATTGTAGATGATAATCGTATAAATAGAATGTCTTTATCAATGATATTATCGAAATATGGTTTCACCATAACCTCTGCAAAAGATGGGTTTGAGGCTTTTGATTTAATTAAAGAAACAGACTTTGACCTCATTTTACTAGATGTCCAAATGCCAGGTATGAATGGATATGAATTAACAGAAAAAGTAAGAAATTTAGGTGAAAAGTATGAAGACCTTGTTATAGTTACTCTAACTGCAAATGCTTTTCAAGATGATGTTAATAAAGGGAAAGCTGTTGGAGTAAATGGCACAATTACAAAACCCATTGATCCAGAAAAAATTATTGTTATAATCAAAGAATATCTAAAATTAGATGTTGACTCTAAACAAAATAGTTTTTCTAAAATTCAAATTCCAAATCATCTAATAAGTTTTAACAGTAACAAGTTTTTACAACATTTTGGAGACTCAAAAGATCTCATAGAGAATCTAGCTGCTTCATATTTAGAGGATTATCAAAATGATATTGACAAAATTGATACAGCTATTGCACAACATGATTTTCTAAGTATTGAAAAAGCCACACATTACTTTATTAGTTCTTGTTCAACTCTATGTGCTGATAGGCTTTATTGGGTATCAGAATATATAAAAAATGAAGCAAAAAATAAAAAAATTTCATCCATTATAGCTTTAAACAAAATATTGAAAGAAGAATCTATAGAATTTGCAAAAACACTTTCGAATTGGATTCATAACAGGAACATATCATGAAAGTATTGATAGCAGAGGATAATCGATTAAATCGTATTTCACTAACATCTTTTCTTGAAGAAATTGGGATGGAAGTTATGGCGGCAAAAGATGGTGAAGAAGCATATAAATTATGGGAAACCTTTCTACCACAAGTACTTATAACAGATTTACAAATGCCTAAGATTGATGGGATTAGTTTGATAAAGAAAATCAGACAAAATGATAATTATAACTATACATTTATCATAGTAGTAACTGCGGATAAGAATTTAGAAGTGTTAGAAAAAAGTTTTGAAGTTGGAGCCGATGATTACATAAGTAAACCATTTAAAAAAATCGAACTCCAACATCGCGTTAAAGCTGCCGAACGACTTATTGGTTTATTCGAGAATGAGCATATAGTTTATGCATTAGCACAACTAACAGAAACAAGAGATTTAGATACTGGGAAACATATAGAACGGCTTAGCGCATATTCAAAAGTTTTAGCAAGTGCATTAAAAAACAATCCAAAATACTCAAAGAAAATTTCTAATAGATTTTTAGATAATATTGCTATATCGAGTGTTTTACATGACATTGGAAAAGTAGGAATTCCAGATTCTATATTAACTAAGCCAGGAGTTTTCACCAAAGATGAACGAGAGATAATGAAAGAGCATACCATGATTGGATTTAAGACTATTCAGTCTATTGCAAAAAAATATCCTAAAATAAAATATTTAGAGACTGCTGGAGAGATTGCTCGTTGGCATCATGAGCGTTTTGATGGAACTGGATATCCTGATGGATTAAAAGGAGAGAATATTCCTGTTTCAGCTAGAATTGTTGCAGTGGCAGATGTGTATGATGCACTTAGGAGTCATCGTGTCTATAAAAAAGCTTTGACACATGAGGAGTCTAAAGCAGTTTTAATTGAGGGTAGTGGTACCCATTTTGATCCAGATATTATTGATGCATTTTTAAGTGTTGAAAACTATTTTAGCAAAACTAAATACTAAAATTATTTTTAAACTTATGTATTAATCTATGATTTAAAAAGTGTCAATAATAGAATCAATTGTAAAAAAAAGCATTTATCATGCTTTTTTTGTTTATTACATTTAATTGTGGCTAAGTTAGTTTAATTTTTAACGTATTGATTATGAAGTTTTTCAAATCCTATTGTCGTTGATATACCATGTCCTGGATAAACTTTTGTCTCATCTAAAAATAAATCATACATTTTATGGATGCTTGCTTTAATCTCATCAAAATCTCCAAATGGCAAATCTGTTCTACCAATTGTTTGATGAAATAAAGTGTCTCCTGAAAAACAGATATTATAATCTTTATTATACAAGATGGTACCACCTTTAGAATGTCCTGGTATATCATAGATGTCAAAAACAATATCATCTAGGATGATTTGGTCACCTTCAGATACATAAGAGTCTATTGGTATAGGATAGCCTAATCGATTATAATTTTGATTGGTAAACCAAATCTCATCTTTTTTAGGTCCATATGTCTTTGCATTAAAGATATCTTTTAAGTATTTAATACCTGCAACATGATCAACATGTCCATGGGTTGCGTATATTAAGATAACTTCTAAATCATTATCTTTAATAAAATCCACAACTTTTTGGCTTTCTTCACCTGGATCGATAATGATTGCTTTTTTGTTATGATAAACAATATAACAGTTACTTCTATACATACTTAAAATAAAACTTTTAATTTCCATTTCTATCACCTTTTTTTAGTATATCATAAATATATTTTTTAAGTCGTATTACAAGCAATTTTACATTAAAACTTATATAATATAAAAGGTAAGGACGTGACCATATGAAAATAGCAAACAGTTATATAGAATTAATAGGAAAAACACCATTGTTAAGATTAAACAATTACGAAAAATTAGTTGGAGCAAAAGCCCAAATCATTGTAAAACTAGAAAACTTTAATCCTTTAAGTAGCGTTAAAGATCGCCTAGCGTTTGCTTTAATAGATACTATTGAACGTCAAGGTTTAGTTAAACCTGATTCAGTATTTATAGAACCTACAAGTGGGAACACCGGTATAGGGTTGGCATTTATATGTGCAGCTAAAGGCTATAAACTCATTCTAGTCATGCCAGAATCTGTTACAGAGGAAAGAGTCATGATTGTTAAAGGGTTAGGCGCAGAAGTTATTTTAACTAAAAAAGAGGCAGGCATGAAGGGTTCAATCGAACTTGCTAAATCTTTAGTTGAAAAAAATCCTAATTATATTATGCCCCTACAATTTGAAAATCTTGCGAATCCTGAAATCCATAGAAAAACTACAGCATTAGAAATTTTAGAAGATACAGATCACCAAGTTGATTTCTTTGTTGCTGGAGTAGGAACAGGTGGAACCATCACAGGTGTTGGCGAAGTATTAAAAAAAGATAATAAAAATGTCAAAATCATTGCTGTTGAACCTGAAGGTTCACCAATGATATCAAAAGGTATCGCAGGCCCACATAAAATACAAGGTATTGGTGCAGGATTTATTCCAAGTGTTTTAAATCTTGATATCATAGATCAAATCATTACAGTTAGTGATGAAGATGCTTTTGAGACAACAAGAACCTTAGCTAGAGTTGAAGGTGTCTTTGCGGGTATCTCATCAGGTGCAAATTTATATGCAGCAACTCAACTAGCATTAAAAGAAGAAAATAAAGGGAAGAGGATTGTTGCGATTGTTTGCGATACTGGCGAACGTTATCTATCGACAACATTATATAAATAATATGTTTTTTAAATGTACGATTAAAGATGTAAATTCAGCTAAGAAATTTGATCCTGCTTCACCAGGGTGTATCATGTTATATTTTACATATCCGGGTGTTATAGCATTAAGAAGACACAGAACAGCACATTGGTTATGGAAAAAAGGATTGAAAACTTTGCCTAGATTTATCAGTTATAGAACAAGAAGAAAAACAGGTGTTGATATCCATCCAGGAGCTACTATAGGCAAAGGAGTATTTATCGATCATGGCATGGGTGTCGTTATTGGTGAAACTGCTGTTATTGGAGACAATTGTGTTTTATATCATGGAGTTACATTAGGCGCTAATACTTTTGAGAAAGTGGATAGACATCCTAAAATCGGAAATAATGTCATCATGTATGCACATGCAACGATTATTGGACCTATTCATATTGGAGATAATTCGATTGTTGCAGCAAATGCTGTAGTTGTTAAAGATGCTCCAGCAAATAGTAAATTGATTGGTGTACCAGCCCATAAATTTCAAAAACAAAATGATTTATCATCAAGTTTTAGATAAATGGTAAATACTTAAATAAAAGGTCAAAATAGAAGTAAATGTATAAAAGTGATTTATTAGGAAAAATAACTATGTGAATTCATCAAGATATATCAAGTTTGATTGACAAAAGCTTAAAAATTTGATATCATAAATTGAATTTTAGGAGGACGCTTATGCTTTGGATAGATTGGATAGCAATTATTTCTGCTGTTCTACTAATTGTAGCTGTATTATTACAATCATCAGAAGATAATATACAAGATGCATTTAGTGGAGAAAAATCTGAGTTATTTAAAAACAAGAAAATACGTGGTATGGAATTATTTCTAACACGTGCTTCAATCGTTTTATCAATTATAATGATTGTTTCAGTTGTTTTATCAAATAATATTAGATAATGAAAATAACAAATTAAAAGAGTGTTTCTTAGGAAATGCTTTTTTCATAAAGAAAGGACTTTTAAAAGATGGCACAACGTTATTTTTTAACAAAAAATGATTTTGAAAATAAATCAATTACAACCGATGATAAACACCATATTCTTAAAGTCATGCGTATGAGATCAAATGACTTCATTGAAGTGTGTTATCTTAAGACATGTTATCTTGCAAAACTCTCAATAAATGAGCAACAAATAAGCTATGAAATCATTGATACATTAGCGCAAAGAAGAAGTGTAGATGTCACATTAATTCAAGGACTACCAAAAGGTAATAAAATAGATATTATCAGTAAATATGCAACGATGTTTGGAGTTTCTAAAATGTTATTTGTTCAAATGGATCGTTCAATTGCTAAAGAGAAGAATAGTGATAATAAAATAAGAAGGCTGAATTTAATTACAAAAGAAGCAGCTGAGCTTGCTCATCGCTTTGATATTCCTGAAATAGCATTTTTCAAATCTTTGAAAGATATAGATTTTAAGACTTTTGATTTGATTTTATTAGCAGATGAAAATGAAAAAACAATAATGCTAAATACAGTTGTAAAAACAACTGATTTAGATAAGAAAATAGCCTTAATTATTGGTCCAGAAGGTGGTATATCTGATAGTGAAAGAGTATTTTTTAATCAAAAAAACGCGCATATAATTTCACTTGGAGATAACATTTTACCAACAGAAATAGCAGCGATTTATGCTCTATCCTACATATCTGTTAAAAATACTGAATTATTTTGACAAATATATAAAAATCATATATAATGTAAAAGGTTATGAAAATTAATCGTGGAAGGAGGGTAGACTATGCCTAAAACAATCGTTCGCGAAAAAGAATCACTAGAAGATGCTTTACGTCGTTTTAAACGTGATGTTTCTAAGTCAGGAAACCTCCAAGAAGCGAGAAAACGTGAGTTTTACGTTAAACCAAGTGTAGAACGTAAAGACCGCCAACGCGCAGCACGCGCTAAGAAAAAGTAAACATTTAAAAAGCGCATCGAAAGATGCGTTTTTCTATCATTAGGAACCTAAAAAAGTACAGATGTGCTTTTTTATTTTTCGTGGTGTGGTATAATAAATATACGGTTAAGGAGCTGATTTAATGAAATTAAATCAACAAATTCATCATGCGGAATCGATTTCTCGATTAGTTGGAGTTCAGGATCGTAACTTATTAGTTTTCAAGCAATATTTAGGAGTTTTAGTCTCAGTAAGGGGATCGGAAATTTTTACTGATGCACCTAAAGAAAAACTCCCTATCTTGGAAGCTATTTTTGCTGTTTTGGTTAAGCTTGCAGAACATCAAATTCAGTATAATGAAAGAGATGTTATGTATATCATAAAGTTAGCTGAAAAAAATCAATTAGATGGAGTTTTTGACCTATATATAAATAGAGAAAAAATATTAATTAATGATCAAGGAAAAAGTATTTATCCAAAAACGTTCAATCAAAAACATTATATAAAAGCTATTGAAAATTATGATTTAGTTTTTGGTGTGGGACCAGCGGGTACAGGTAAAACTTATTTAGCTGTAAGTGCTGCAGTTAGAGAGTTAAAAAAAGGTAAAGTTAGAAAACTAGTTTTAACTAGACCAGTTGTTGAAGCGGGAGAATCATTAGGTTTCTTACCAGGTGATTTAAAAGAAAAAGTTGATCCTTACTTAGTTCCTTTATATGACGCACTTTATGAAATGCTTGGTGTACAAACAACATTATCTTTATTAGAAAAAGGTGTTATAGAAATTGCACCACTAGCCTACATGAGAGGAAGAACTTTAGAAAATGCTTTTGTTATATTAGATGAAGCACAAAATACGACTAAAGCACAAATGAAAATGTTTCTAACAAGACTTGGATTCTCATCAAAGATGGTCATCACAGGTGACCCATCACAAACTGACTTAAAACATAATATCGAAAGTGGATTATCACATGTATTATCTATCTTAGATGATATGCAAGATATTAAAGTTGTTAAATTTGGAAATATTGATGTTGTTAGACACCCACTTGTTCAACATATTCTTGAAAGGTATGATCGACATGAAAATTAACATTCATAATCAAACTGATGAATCCATTAAAGAAGTCAAATTAGTTTTAAACAAAGTATTTAAAACAGTTGATGATCCATCAAGTATGGAAATCATATTGGTTACCCAAGAAATGATTCATCAAATGAATTTAAAATTTAGAGATATAGATCGTCCTACAGATGTTTTAAGTTTTATAAATGATGATCAAGATATAGAATCTTTAGGAGATATATTTATCTCATTAGAACAAGCAAGAATTCAAGCACTTGATTATGATCACTCATTTGCAAGAGAAGTTGGTTTTCTTGCGGTGCATGGATATCTTCATTTGAAAGGCTATGATCATCATAGCGATATTGAAGAAGAAGAAATGATTAAAGCTCAAGAAGAAATATTAAATAAAGCGGATTTAAAAAGGAGAAATTAAGATGAAAAACATTGAACAAGCTAAATTAGCTAGAAATAAAGCATATGTACCTTATTCAAAATTTAAAGTAGGTGCAGCAATTCTGTTAAAAGATGGCACATACATTCATGGAGCAAATATAGAAAACGCTAGTTATCCTTTGGCTAACTGTGCTGAAAGAAGCGCCTTGTTTTCTTTGCTAAGCCAGGGATATAAAAAAGAAGATATAGTTTCAATGACAATTATTGCAGATTCTGAACATCCTATCTCACCATGTGGTGCGTGTAGACAAGTGATGCATGAACTCATGCCAAAAGATACACCTATTTATCTTGCAAATCTAAAAGGAGAAGTAAAAGAAACTGATCCTGATGATTTACTACCATACGCATTTGAAACTTTTGATGAGGATCACGATGCATAAATCAGGATTTATAGCGATTGTTGGTAAACCTAATGTTGGTAAATCAACATTATTAAATGCTTTAATCGGACAAAAAGTAGCAATAATGAGTCCAAAACCACAAACAACAAGACACCGTATAACAGGTGTTTTATCAGCAGATGATTATCAAATGATCTTTGTAGATACACCAGGTATGCATAAAGGTAGAGATTTATTAAATAAGGCAATTGATAAAGTAGCCGTATCAAGTTTAAAAGATGTAGATATGGTATTGTTTGTTGTTGATCGTATGAAAACAGCAGCTGAGGATTTTATTATTTCTTATTTTAAAGGATTAAAAAAACCAATATTTTTAGTTGTAAATAAAATTGATGAACTTGACGGGAATAAAGGTATTGATGAAATCATTATGAGCTATTTAGGAACATATGATTTTGATGCATATTTTCCTGTTTCAGCAAAAGATTTAACACATATCGATAAAATTAAAGAATCATTGATTAAATATTTACCAGAAGGACCTAAATATTTCCCACCAGAGATGAAAAGTGATCAAAGCCAAACAATGATGATGTCAGAGCTTATTCGTGAAAAAATTCTGTATTACACAGAACAAGAAATTCCACATGCGGTTGCGGTTGTCATTGAAAGTATTTATCATAATGAGGAACATGGACAAGTTGATGTTTCAGCACTTATTGTTGTCGAAAGACCTACACAAAAACAAATACTCATTGGTCGTGGTGGAGATAAAATCAAACATATTGGTACAGAAGCAAGAAAAGAGATTAATCGAATCTTAGACACTAAGATTCATTTAACAATATGGGTAAAGGTGAAAAAAGATTGGCGAAATCGACCAAGTGATTTAAAAGCATTTGGATTTGGAGAATAGTGTATGGAAGGGTTAATCTATAGAGTTCAACCATATCAAGAGAGTTCAAGATTACTTTTTGTTTTTACACCAAAAGGCAAGATTACATTACTTGCAAGAGGTGCACAAAAACTAAAAGAAAAATCAAGAGTCTTATCGCAATTTTTAACCCACATTTCATTTAAAGAGCAAGATCGTAAAACTTTTTATACATTAAGTGAACCAAAGATTATCAATGAGTACCAAGCGCTTAAAACAGATTATCATAAAACAAAAAAAGCTGCACTCATTTTAGAGATTATTGATCAATTGGTCATAGACCATGTAAACTATAAATCTATTTTTGATGACATGATACTTGCACTAAATGAAAATGACATCAATGTATCTAGTTTAAGTTTTTCACTTAAGATTTTAAAACCTTTGGGTTATGAACTTAATTTAACAGCAGATGGTCGAACCATCAAAGGAATTAGTATAGAAAAAGGTGGACTGGTTTACCAAGGTGAACAAGAATCCATTGATTTAAACACAAAAGATGCGTTAAGTCTTTTAAAACTTTACTATTTACCTTATAATGAACATGGTATCTATGAAATAGATACGTTAGCCAAATTAGAAGAATTTATTAAAAAATACTATCAATATCATCTTCATATCACACTAAAAAATATGTAGATGAATTAAAATCACAAATGTTAAGGATGTGGACACATGGTAACACTAGACAAAATTGTACAATTTGCAAAATCTACAGGATTTATATATCAAGGTAGTGAACTTTATGGAGGCCTAGCTAATACTTGGGATTATGGTCCTTTGGGAAGCTTACTTAAAAAAAATGTAAAAGATGCATGGATCCAAAAATTTCAAAGAGAAACTGAATACAATGTATTAGTGGATACTTCAATCTTATTAAATACAGAAGTTTGGAAAGCTAGTGGACATCTTGGTGGATTTAGTGATCCTTTAACTGAATGTAAAGCATGTAATCAAAGATATCGTGCAGATCAACTGATTGAATCATTTGATTCAAATGTGAATGCAGATGGTTGGTCAACAGATCAAATGTATGATTATATTTTAGAACATAAAGTGAAATGTCCAAATTGTGGAGCACACGACTTTCTTCCAATTCGTAAATTTAATATGATGTTTGAAACACATCAAGGTGTTGTAAAAGAACAAGCAGATCAAATATATTTAAGACCAGAAACAGCACAAGGTATTTTTATTAACTTTAAAAATATTCAAAGAACAACACGTAAAAAAGTTCCATTTGGAATTTGTCAGGTAGGTAAATCATTTAGAAATGAAATTACTCCAGGCAACTTTGTTTTTAGAACAAGAGAATTCGAACAAATGGAAATGGAATTCTTTGTTAAACCAGGAACTGAATTAGAATGGTTTTCATATTGGAAAGCATTTTGTATGGATTGGTTACTTCAATTAGGATTATCAGCTAAACATTTAACATTTGATGATCATAAACCAGAAGCACTAAGTCATTATTCAAATGCAACAACAGATATTAAATTTGAATTTCCTTGGGGATCTGATGAATTATGGGGTATAGCTTCTCGTACAAATTTTGATTTAAATGCACATCAAGTAGCATCTAGTCAAAATTTAGAATATCTAGATCCTGAAACTAATGAGAAGTATCTACCATTTGTAATTGAACCATCTGTAGGTGTAGAACGATTAATTTTAGCATTTCTAATAGATGCTTATGATGAAGAAACACTCGAATCTGGAGATATCAGACAAGTTTTAAGACTTCATCCAAAACTAGCACCTTATAAAGTCGCTATACTACCTTTAGTTAAAAAACTACATGCCGAAAAAGCAAAAGAAATTCATAAGTTGTTAAGTAAATATTTTGATGTCGTTTATGATGAAACACAAAATATAGGTAAAAGATATCGTAGACAAGATGCAATTGGCACATATTTATGTGTAACTGTTGATCATGATACAGAATCCCTAGAGTCTGTTACAGTTAGAAATCGCGACACAATGGCTCAAGAACGTATTCAAATTAGTGACTTAAGAAATTATATTGAAGAAAAAATTAATTATTAAAAATAAAAGGAGGGATTAGATGGATCATAAACTCATCGAAGAAATAAATGAGAAAACACCAATCGTTGAATTGGTTTCTGAATTTGTCACTCTCCAAAAAACAGGTAAAAACTTTAGAGGATTATGCCCTTTTCATCAAGAAAAAACACCAAGTTTTTTCGTATCACCAGAAAAAAACATTTGTAAATGTTATGGATGTGGTGAAGGTGGAGCACCCATAAATTTTTATCGAAAAATTAAAAATATATCTTTTGATCAAGCTGCAGAAGAACTTGCTGAAAAAGCAGGCATAAAAATCCAAAAGACAGTGAGACAAAAAGATCCTTATGAATCCTTTTATAAATTAATGGCTGAGGCAAAAGAGTTTTATAAATTTAATTTAAAGAATAGCCAAAAAGGTCAAGAAGCACATAAGTATTTATCTAAAAGAGAAATATCTGATGATATTATAGATCATTTTGAAATCGGATATGCACCAAGTCATTCCGATGTTTTATATCAAATGTTAAATGATAAAGGCTACCAAGTTTCAGATATGATCAAACTCGGATTAGTTAAACAAAAAGATGATGGGTCATATTATGACTTGTTCTCAGATAGATTAATCTTTCCGATTACCAATCCCAAAGGATTAGTGGTTGGCTTTAGTGGAAGAACTCTAAATCCAAAAGAAACGATTAAATATATAAATTCTCCAGAAACAGTCATCTTTAAAAAAGGACAATTACTTTATCATTTTAATGAAGCTTTATCAGAAATAAGAAAAAACAAACAAATTGTTTTGTATGAAGGATTCTTTGATGTCATTAGTTCTTATAAAGCTGGTATTAAACATGGTGTTGCAACTATGGGAACAGCGTTAACTATTGATCAAGCTAAATTGATTAAACAATTTACAGATTCTATTGTAGTTGCTTATGATGGCGATCAAGCTGGTCAAAGTGCAACATTAAAAGCCATTGATTTACTTGAAAAAGTAAGATTAAAAACTGAAATTTTAACGATTCCAGAAAAAATGGATCCAGATGAATTTATTAAAGCATATGGTGTTGAAAAATACGAAACACTATTTGGAGAATATACATCAGATCCATACCAGTTTAAATATCAGTATTTTAAAAGAGGAAAAGATTTATCAAATGCTAATGATATAACAGCATTTAAAAATAATATTTTAGACATGCTTGCTTATGCTGATCCAAGCATACAAAATATATATAAAAATAGATTAGCTGCTGACTTAAAAGTTTCACCAGATGCATTTGAAATAAAAGTAAGAAAGCAACCCACACTTCCTCATAAGGAAAGTTTACCTGAAAAGCAAAGAACTAGAATATCTAATAAATATGAAAAAGCAGAACGTTATTTGATTTATGCAATGCTTAGATCAAGAATAGATGCAAACCATATTCAAGCAAGATTGAAAATGAGTGATTTTGTAGACCAGGTACAATCAACAATTAGACTTTTAATTGATTCTTATTATAAAGATCATCAAGAATTAGATGTCGAGGAATTTGTAGATGGTTTAAATAATGAACAACGAGAATATGCAGAAAACACTTTATTTAAAGATATTTTATGGGAAAGAAATGAGACCATTGATAGCATTGAATTTGATCATTATATAACTTTAGTCAAACAAGCAAATTACATGAGAAGAAAAGTTTATGTAAGAGCACAACTTGAAAAAGAAGAATATAAGAATCCTATTTTAATGGAAGAATTAACTATATTGACAAAAATGAAATAAATACTTAGGAGGTATTTTCGTGGATTTTAATAAAATCGTAGCACAATTAAAAAAAACAGCTGGTAAAAACAAATTGTTAACACCAAAAGATGTGGAACCATTTGCAAAACCAGGAAGCGAAAACTATTTTGAAATAGAACGCGCTTTATTAAATTTAGATATTGACATTGCCGAAGATGAAGAATATGAAGATGTAAAAGTCGTAGCGACAGAAGAAGACGATGATGATTTTCAAATTGATACTGATGACGATGATGAACCAGATGATCTATCTTTATCAGGCCTTGAAGTTGAAGAAGAAGAACTTGTAAACATAGAAACTATTGCGTCAACAATTAAAATTGATGACCCAGTGCGTATGTATCTTAAAGAAATTGGACAAATTCCTTTATTAACTCATGAGCTAGAAACAAAATATGCAGTTCAAGTTTCTAATGGTCGTTATGCCAAAGAACAATTAGATGAATATGAACAAGGTATTCTAGATTTAGAAGAAAGCGATATTGAAGAGTTAAGAGAAACTTTAAGAATTGCAGCACAAGCTAAAAATAAATTAGTAGAAGCTAACTATCGTTTAGTTGTATCAATCGCAAAAAGATATGTCGGAAGAGGTCTATTATTTCTTGATTTAATTCAAGAAGGTAATATGGGCTTAATGCGTGCCGTTGACAAATTTGATTATGAAAAAGGTTTTAAATTTTCAACATATGCAACGTGGTGGATTAGACAAGCTATTACACGTGCAGTAGCTGATCAAGCTAGAACGATTCGTATTCCTGTTCATATGGTAGAAACTATTAATAAAATGATAAGAATTCAAAGACAATTAATTCAAGACTTAGGTAGAGAACCAGTCATTGAAGAAATTGCTGAAAAAATGGGAATTACACCTGAAAAAGTTCAAAATATACAACGTATCGCTAAAGAACCTATTTCATTAGAAGCTCATGTTGGTGAAGAAGAAGATTCATCATTAGGAGATTTCATATCAGATCCTAATGCTCTTACACCTCATGAATATATGCTTCAAGAAATGGTTAAGCAAACATTAGACGAAGTCTTAGAAACACTTACTGATCGTGAAGAAAAAGTTTTACGTTTAAGATACGGACTATTTGATGGTAAAAATCATACACTTGAAGAAGTTGGTCGTGAATTTGGTGTAACACGTGAACGTATCCGTCAGATTGAAGCTAAAGCTTTAAGAAAACTAAGAAGTCCATCTAGACAAAATAAATTACGTGAGTTTTACTATGGCAAGAAATAAAAGAATTAAATTTTTAAGTGAGTTAACTCAAGGTTATGATTGTGTTTTAGATATTGGAACAGATCATGGTCTAGTCTTACTAGAAGCATTTAAAAATGGATATATCAAATCTGCAATCGCAAGTGATTTAAGAGAAGAACCGCTAAAATCAGCAAAAAAAAGTCTTAATCATTATCCTGTAGAATTTGTTATATCTGATGGATTTAAAAATATACAATCAGATTTTGATTTAGGTATTATAGCAGGTATGGGCGCATATTTAATCAAAGATATATTAAAATACGCACCAATGGATAAAACCTATATTTTACAAGCTAATGATAATCATGAGATTTTAAGAGAATTTTTAGCAAAACAAGGATTTGAGATTGTTGATGAACATATCATCCATGATAAATTTTATTATGTCATAATGATTATTAAAAAAGGGCATATGAAACTATCAGAAGCAGATCTTTATTTAGGTCCAAAATTAAAGTATAAAAAAGAAGCAAAACCATTTTATGATCAAAAGATAAAACAATTTCAAAAGATATATCCAAAAGCTGATGATGCGCGGCAACAAGCATTATCAAAGCTTATAAAAATATATCAAATGGAATAGAATAAACTGTTTGACTTTACTAAAAGAGATAATAATTATAGAATAAACTAAAGAGTTTTTGTTAAAAGGAGGTTGGTTATATGAAAAAAGATTATCAAACATTACAACAATTGGACCGTGCATTAAAGATTTTTAGAAGAAGTGGCATTTATGATAGAGTAAATACTAAATTAAGTGATGCAGATATCATGGTATTGTTTTGTGTCGCATTTTGCGATATTAATCAAAAAGTTAAATTAACAGACATTGCTAAAACTTTAAAAGTAACTTTGCCCGCAGTAACGCATAAGGTTAATGATTTAGTGGATAAAAGTTACTTGGAAAAAGTACCTTCAGCAAAAGATTTAAGAGTTATATTTATTCGCTTAACAGAAAATGGGAAAAAATATGTAGAATCTATTAGAGATGACTATTATAAACCCATTGAACAACTTGCAATTCATTTAGGTGAAGAAGACAGTAAAAATCTACTAAGAATCATGAATAAAATCAGTGAAATCGGAAAGATTAAAATATAATTAGTCATTAATATAAAATTTCATTAAAATTCGCTTTACATTCGGCATATATATTTGTTATAATAACTTGTGCCGACTTGTGTTGCAATAGCTCAGCTGGATAGAGCAACGGCCTTCTAAGCCGTCGGTCGGGGGTTCGAATCCCTCTTGCAACGCCACTATAGAATGACAACCATGAGAAACATCTATTAAACTCATGGTTTTATTTTAAATAATCAAACAACAAAAAGTTGTCTATGAGTGTATTTTACAATAACAACAAATGATTGTCAACATAAAATACAATTATTTGTTGTCAAAAATCAAATATAGGAGGTTTTAAATATGTTTGCAGATAAACTTAAGGAATTCAGAAACAAACTGAATATGAGTCAAAGAGATATCGCTTCAAAGCTTGATATTACTCAACAAGGTTATTGTCGTTGGGAAAATGGGACATCCTTCCCAAATGAAGAAAAACTTATTAAGCTTTGCGAAGCATTAGTGTGCACTCCCAATGATTTATTAGAAATTAAAGGAAAATACACTATGGCAATGGATAAGTTAGCATAGATAATTTATAGTTTATTCATGTTATCACTGTAACCTTTTTTAACATGCTTTTTTGATACATGTAGATATCTCTTAGTAGTTTCCATATTTTTGTGTCCTAATAGGATCATTAAAGAAGGAAGATCCATTTGAGATTCAATTAAATATGTTGCAACTGTATGTCTGAACATATGAGGATGTAATTTTTTAATGTTGAGTTGCCTTTTTACTTGCTTTAAGATATATCTAATATCATCATAATTTGACACTCTATTTTTATCAATATTGTATAATAAATATTTTGAATCATTTTTAACTTGAATCATTTTTTTTAATATAGGCTTTGAAGTTTCTGTGAAATAAACAATTCGGTCCTCTTTTGTTTTTGTTTGAGTAAGTAAAATCTCACAATTATTAAAGTTAACATTTGCTTTTTCGATATACATTATCTCTGAGATTCTAGCGCCTGTATCTGCAAGAAGTGATAAAAAACATTTGTGATAGATACCATTTACAGTTGTTTCTGGATAGTCACTAATGTATTTACGTATTCTAATATAATTATTCATTTCAATAACTTCAAACGTTTTAGTGCGTTCACGCAGTTTTTAATTTGTTGAAGATATGGAAAGTCAATTTCCATATAGTTATACATACGTTTTAAACACCCTATGTTTTTATTGATAGTTACATTTTGACACGTCTCTTTCATGTGATATATATAATCAACAATAAACTCAGAATTTAAATCCTCTATAGTAGTAATTTGATTATCATTAGCATAATTGACAAAATGTCCGAGATGAGATTGATAGAAACGATGTGTTCCTTTTGCATATCTTAGCTTTATCTCCATTAAATAGTTATTGACTAGTTCTTGAATTTTCATTTTTCCCTCCATTGTAGTATAGTCTACTTCTATTTTATTCTATTTATTAAATACTTTAATCCACAAGATTCGTGGATATCTCTTGTATAGTTGTAAATTAAAGACAATTGTTTTATAATTAACAATAAGGGGATATTATGCAATCGTAGTTACTTCAATTAAGGCTAAAATACTCTAGCCTTTTTATTATCCTTGATATAAAGGAGTGTATTGATGGATAAGCATTTAGTAGATAAGAGAGTAGGTCTATATAATAGATTTATAAAAGAAGATGAACAATTAAATATTGATTATGTTATGGAGATTTATGAATTAATTAAAATGGATGAAGGAGTTCCATGGAAATATAATTTGCCATTTATAAGAAAATGTAGTAAATTCATTATAAATGAAGAAAAAGATAACTATCAATTAGTGGTTGAATTATATGAATTGATAAGTAATGATAAAATGATTCAGCTTATAGATTATAACAAAGAGTACGATGATTTTGATATGTACGCTATAAATAATCTCAAGGCATTACAAAATATACCAGAATCATTAGACAAAGCTAAAGAAGTATATAGTTTTTATATTGAGCATACATCAAAAAACATTCTTAAAGACGCGTATTTTTATTCTAGTTATAATTATATTAAAAATTATAAATCATCAGAAAAATTTGAGAATGTCAAAGATCTCTTTTTAGAATTAATAAAATATAAAAAGGACTCTTATATAATGATGATACCAATAAGACTATATTTTATGAATTTATCATCTCTAGGTTTGTCATTCATATTATCTATATTAAAAGGTAAAGTCAATCTATATGATTTGAATAGAATCATTAAATACTTAAGAAAATATGATTCAAAGTTCAATGACTTGCAATTCATTAAACTTGAAGAAGACAATAATGAATTTAATGAGAAAAAAAGAGTAAATGATTTTATTATTGAATATTGTATGGATCATATAGACTCCATAGATAATATATTCATTGGTAAACTGAACAGAAAATTGAATAGCGATTTTGGCTTCATTATATATAATAATACGAGAGTTTTCACGTATTTAAAGAAATTAAGATATAAAAATAACACCAATGTATTATTCGCAGTATATGATAGTTATGATAAAACAAAAAGTATGGATTCAAAACAAGGGATTATTATAAAGGAGATTAAATGATGGGAAAATTGTACGCTGTTAAAGTTGGAAGAAATATTGGGGTATATGATACTTGGAAAGAGTGTGAAAATGAGGTTAAAGGATTTAAAGGAGCTAAATTTAAAAAGGTTGATAGTCGCGATGAAGGATTGGAATATATAAATTCTAAAGAGCCAGTGATTGTTGTTGAGATAAAAACTGAAGAATCAGTTGATAATATGACAGATGAAGAAATCGTAGCTTATATAACTAGTGGCTATGCCGTTGCATTTACAGATGGTAGTTATAAAGATAGTGAACAAGCATATACTTATGGATTAGTTATGATTGATAATGTGAATTTAAAATACGATACTGCATATGCTAAACGAAATCATGAATTATATCTTGTATCTAGAAATGTTTCTGGTGAGGTATTCGCAGTTATTGAAGCTATTCAATATTCAATATCACATAATTATGAAAAACTACTCATTTGTCATGATTATGAGGGAATTCCTAAATGGATTTCCGGTGAATGGGAAGCAAAGACTAAAATTTCTGAATTATTGTTGATTATATACAAGAAATATTGTGATATAATAAAAATCGAGTTTAGAAAGATAAAAGCACACTCAGGTAATCGATTTAATGAATTAGCAGATAGTTTAGCAGAAAAAGCATATTCTAAGAGTAAAAAAACAACTTTAAAATACGGAAAAAATTTTGTTGTATTTAATAATTTTTCTGATAAACAGTTTGATGAGTTATTTTCTAATATCTCAACTGACATGCATGAAATAAGTGTTGAAGATAGAAGTGACAAAGATAAAAAATGCTATGTTTTAAGTTATGATCGAGAAAGATTATTTGTAACTTATTATAATACAAAAAGAAAAACCTTAATGATTCAAGGAAATCAAGAAAGATTATTCTTTGTTTTACTTGACAATATAATATTAAATTCAGACGAGAATATAAGAACAATACTTAGCGAAGTTTTTAAATTTAGTGTTAATACTAGCAAATTAAATGAAGAATGTACAAGTTTAATTCCTAATTAACCTACATCTTTTAATTCACAATTAAAAAACCTTATTTTAACTTCCATTCAAATATTGAACCTTACTTATTCAAGCTTTCAAGATCATGGACATTACATAATGCCTATTATGAGAGTACTAGAAGGTGTTTTAAGAAAAATTCTAGTAGATTCTGGAATTACTATAAAAGATAAACAATATCCTTTCTCTTGTTTTTCAAACCCAACAGGAGTATACTTATTAAACAAACAAGGAAGTCTTTCTTCTGATAAGAAAGCGAAAGTAGAAAGAGCTTATGATTTCTATCGAGATCAACGTCACTCTGTAAGTCATTCTGGAGATTACATTGGAGCAGAATTATTTACAGTTAGAGAAGTACCAACTCTTGATGAAGCAAAATCAGTAATAAAAGAAGCTATGATGCAAATTAATTTATTGTACAGCTAAAAAATAAAAAAGGAGTGGATCATATGAAAGATTACTCAATCTATAAACTTAACGAAAATCTTGCATATGTTTTCATAAAAAAATATAATATATTAAACAAAGATTTATCTGATATAGAAAAGAAAATATCAGAAAAATACAAGTCTGCAATTATTGATAATTTATTAACTGTGGGAAAGAACTCCTCAAATAGATTTTATTTTATAGTTATAAATGAAGGCAAATTTGACTTTGATAATGCTTTATATTCAAAAGATATCTCTAAATTATTGAATCAAACAAATGTTATATCTGATAAGAATAAAATTATCTCTAAAGTTAACCAAACAGCGAATAAAAACAAAGATATATTAGATAAGTCGTCTATTTTAAGATTTCAATAGATGAATAGTTAATTACAGTTCTTTTTGATATATTTAAATGATTTGCAATTTCTTGATTCGTATAGCCCTCTTTCTTGAGGGCTTTTATTATTTTCACTTTATCATTTGATATAGGTTTTCTTCCTATATGCTTACCGTGAGCTTTAGCATTTTCAATACCTTCTCTAATCTTTTCATTTTGTATCTCTACTTGCATTTGATTGAAGGAAGCAATAATAATTACCATGGCTCTACCGATTGGTGTAGTAATGTCTAAATTCTCTTTCAATGAAATAAATCCAATACTATTTTGTGAAAAGTATTCGATTAGCTTCATTACCTGGTGTACTGTTCTGCCTAAACGTGATAGATCATAAATAACTAATATATCATTTGTTCTTAGATAGTCAATGACTTCATTTAATATAGGTCTATTGGTATTTCTACCAGAAGCTTTTTCTTGATAGAGCTTATCTATACCATATTTGTTAAGTGTATCTTGTTGCACTTCAAGATTTTGTTTTTGAGTGGAGACTCTTATATATCCAATAATCATGTGTTTACACATCCTTCATGAGTGCATTTACATTAACCTTTCTGCACATTTATATTTTCACTAATTTTTGCATCTTGAATCGAGCAATATCATATAATATTTGTGATTAATATGATGAGTGCAATTAACTATAGTTTTTTGCACCTTATATAAAATAATTTAAAAAACATGGAATTATAAATATAGAGAAATAGAAAATGAATGAACATAATTAAATCTATATTTTTATAACAAAAACTAACTTTACATTGATAATTATTGTTGGTATAATTGAGTTGTCCATAAATCCCTGGACACGTCAATTAAGGAGGTGGTGTCAGTGGAAGCAGTTTTAGAAGCAATTCTAAGAGCTTTAATGAGGATGACAAAAGGGTGGTCATCTCTGGCATTAGTTAGGACACTCTTAGGTTGAGATATACCAGAGGCACCTCTTTAATTTCCTTAAAATATATATTTAATTGTAATTATAGGAATAGGACAAGTGTATTCATATACTATAAATAAATAAATAAACTGTTAGCTCAGCAATAGCTGGGCTCATCAATCAACCAAGTAATACAATGGTAATTATTTTCTTTCTCACCATTCTAGTAATTGAGAAAATCAAAAAAAGCAAAGAGAAGGGAGATGATATTATGGAAAAAATCTATTACACTATCATCACAAAAATTATGATTGGATTGTTGAGTTAACAGTTTATTTTCAAAGGTGTATATATGTATACTAAAGTATACTATATACAACTACTTAGTTTTTCGAGTCTTTTCCTTCTCTAGATCTTCTATAGAAGCTAAGAGACTTTTTTTCTTTGCAGACATCTCTCTGATGTCTTTTATTTGCTTATCAATAATCTCTTGAAACTTTGAATTAGACTTAAAAAATATAGCTTCTTCAACTACCTGAATATTTTCTTCTTTGATATCAACGCTTTCTTTTAGGTTGATTTTTTTTTGCATGATACTAGGAAGATATAAGATAAAGATAAATAAAGCTAGAGATAAATTGATTCCAAGTACCCAGATTAAAATGTTTAAAACTGTATATAGAGTTTGTTCCCATGCCATAGTGTTAGGCTCCTTTTCTAAATGGTCTATCCATTTTGATATGATTATATGCTCCACTCATTGAATAAGTGTCGTAGTAATCCATGTTTGCGTATTGTTGAGGGAAGTACCAGCTTTTATATGGAACTTTAATTGAATCACGTCCAGATGCATCTACGGTAAACGTTTCAACATACCAACCTAAGGGTTTAAAGCGAAATATACCTGTATCAACTAGCCAATCTTCATAATCAAATCCGATATCAATTCTAACTCTATGAAAGAATCTAGCTAGCTGTTCAAGTTGAATATCAACTCTGTTCATTTGAGTTGTAGCAATAATCCGTTTGATATAGTGTCTGATAACGACAGCATAATCACTAAATGGCTCATATTTATCGTTGTAGTCAGTTGTATTGTTATATCTAGGATTTAATATGCGATGAATCTCATCAATGACCATACCACCAAATTTGATGTGATTAGGTATCTTGTGCGTTTTCCTTTCGCTCCAAAAATCTTCAAAGTTAAACAGTGGATGATATCTAAATTTAAGACCAGCTTCTTTGTCTATCCTAGGTTTTTCAAAAGGTGTATTGATATACCAGGGTTTATGATTAATATATCGATCACGTTCTATGATTTCATATGCGCAAGAGGTCTTTCCTGCACCAGGACCACCTGATAGAATTTGGACACCCGGCTCATCAAAAGGAATCCTTTTAACTTGGTTTCTTGTGAGGATCCATGCAACGATAACAATCCAGTGCCATGGGAATGTCAAAAAGCGCGCTTTCTTGTAAAAAGATTGGTTTAATATATACTTTGAATAACCTATTGTGATATCTCTTTGTTTATATGCAAGTCTTGAAGATAAGCTTGTCATATGCTTTGAAAACTGTTCTGATATGATTAATAGTCTTTGAGTAAGTGTCATGTTATCTAGTCCTTGTAATCAATTGATGATAGATATTGATTAATCTTAATTCCTGGTATTGCATAACTAACTTGTGAATCTAGATTAGCTGCAAAGTTAATCCCAATGATTTCATTTTTAGCATTTAAAAGTGCACCTCCTGAAGATCCATGATCAATAGAAGCACTGTGATGAATCACTTGAATTGTTATATCAAAATCAACAACGTCAATCCTGTCTATAGATCCACTAGATATCGTAAAAATAGATCTAGGATAACCTACAGCTTTAATCTCATCATCTAAGTGATAAACTTCTGATATCTTTAAAGTTTTTAAGTCGATATCTTTTTCAAATTTAAGAACAGCTAAATCATAATAACTACTTGAATTTATAACATCCATTTGATAGATGTTGTTTTCAAAATCAACACCGTCAATCTTTGTAGCTTGATCAACTACATGATGATTTGTTAATGCATAATAATATTGACTATCTTCATCAAAGATAACAGAAGTACCAAAGCTTGTTTGGTTTTCCCTGGTAACAACTAACCTGATGTGAGATGTTAGTATCTGATTATAAGTTCTTTGGTCTTTAGTTAAGTAAAAGTAAGATGTTGTTGCAATTAAGCCAACAACTAAGATAAATATCATGAATTTATAGCGTTTTAACATAGGTATATCTTCCTTTCGTTTTTTCGATTGCTCATATCGCGCCTAAAACATGCCTTTAATGGCAAAAAATAGTAAAACTAATACTAATAACACGAAAAAGCCTAAGGGGTCAATAGATTCCTTAATGCCTTCAAGTGCTGATTTAATAAATGTCTTGATTGGTTTAATCAATGTGAATAAGAAAAGGATAAGTCCAACTTGAATCAACCATTTCCAGTTTGTGGCTAGCCAATCAAATAACTCTAAGACCCACACACTAGATCACTCCAGATAGCAACAACAACACAATAATGATAGTTATTGAAATAAATCCAAATGGACTAAATATCAGTTTTAAACCTTTACTTAAAAACCTCCATAAATGACTTAAGACAATTAAGACTAAGATAAGTGCAAATAATCCAATAATCCAAAATAAAGCTGGAATCACTTCGTATCCGTCTTTGATGATTTGGATAAACATATCCCATAAGCTTGAGCTTGTTTCAGGCTCAGCATCCGTTCCTGGTCCTGGTGTAAAGATTGTATCAATGCTTTCACCTTTCATCGTATAAACTTGTCCATTTGTCCGATAGGTAAACTGAATAATATTGATGCCTTGTTGTCCGTTAACTTCACTGTAGGATTCATCAATTTGAATACCTGTTGTAAAAGCTTTGTTGTATTGGCCAAGGTGTAATTTATAAACATTAAGACTTGAATCAATACCACTAAAATTTGGATCACCTAAAAGATAAGCTTCATTGAGTTTATCTTTTACTTTTTGACTTGGATTTGATATCTCATCAATTTGGTTGACGTTACCAACTTCAATCAATCCTGATTCAACCGTTGAGCCAACATAAGCCATGGATGCAGTCCCTATAATGAGCATTGGCCAACGCACCACAGGAATCAAAGAGCTGACAGAAGTAATGACACTTGCAGTAGCTAAAAAATCAAGTTGCCAAGCTGTAGGATCTAATCCTGTAACCTCTTGATCAGCTTCTAAAACTAAATGGACAGGCTCTTCCCATACGTCATCTTCAAATAAACCAAGGTATTTATATCGATAGGCTAGAGAGACAGACAAGAGATGATCTATAACAAACTCATCTACATAAAAGTAAGCATAGGCATTATTTGCATCCTCAAGCTCAGAATAGATATAAGTGTTAAATCGATAATGTGTTTCTATCTCATTTGTACTTAGATTCCATATTGTATAAGGTGTAAACGTCTCAGCTTTAATATCATCAGATAAAAACATCGACGTCTCTCCATGGTTAAAGACAATAAATTTCATCTCATCATATGTGTAATAAAATGCATCATATTGATCATTAAAGACAGACATATCGGTTTGATCACTAAACGTATAGCTCACATCATAAACACTATCATAGTTAATCACTAAAGACATTTGATAGTCATCAATTGAAACACTAACTGATGCCATACTTTCAGGATGTTCAAAAATAGATCCATAAGTCTCTGGAAGAAGTGCAAGCTCACTTTCAACAGTTGGGTTGATAACGACCCATTTGAACTCAGCTTCAACTCTTAAATCAATAGCCATTTGATTTGCATATCGATAGTTGTTGTTAAATGCTTGTAAGATATAAAGTCTCTGGTTAGATGTTAGATTTTCTTTTAATACAAAAATAATCTCATAATAAGTGTCTTGTTCTAGATAAACATCCCATGAATCATCTGATCCTTTTAAAAACATTAATTCAGAAGCCTCAGGTGCTTCATATTCAATATTGAAACTGTCAGAGATATGAATAGTCGTATCATCGCTAAAAACTTCTATACGTGATTTTTCTACCCCATTTTGAGCAACAATAAAGTTCTCTATTTGAATCAATTGAGAAGATGCAAAGGTAGTATTAATCTCTAAGTTAATCTTTTCAGCTTTGTTTTGAATCCGATTAGATCTTAGTAGAGTTATCCCATTGTTTTCTTGAATTTCCCATGTATTAAATAGATCTTCAATATAGTCAGTTGTTCTCTCAGTATATGCATGAGTAGATACAGAAAATATCATAGATATGAACATGACTAATAAAACAAGCATCGAGAATTTTTTATACATTATGTATCACTCCTTTGTGAAAAGGGTGCAAACAAGCACCCTTACTTTCTAATTTTCTTATATTTCTTTTTTTTAGGAACATTCTTTTTAACTTTTTTATAGATGCTAAAGACAACCATTAAAGAAGCTACAAAGATAAGTCCACCAATGATATAGGTCTTGTTATCATTCCAAAATGCAGTTATATCAAAAGTATCTTCTTCAATAACATCAATTGGATCTTCACTATCTTCCATAACCTCAACAGCCATGTTGTAGATTGCTTCATCACCTGATTGTGAAACAGCTCTAAAGGATAGCGCATAAATGCCAGGAGTTGTTTCGTTTCCTTCATATTCATTTAAGAGACTATAAAACTCAATATCACCTGTACCACTTACCGTAATTTGTCCTGTAATTTCTAAGATATCAATGAAGTCTTGTTGGGATAAAGTAACAGATTGTTCAACAGTTACAAAATATCCGTCTCGTACATAAAATACAGGAGGAAGATTATCAAAGACTTCAACAGAAAATGTATGATATTCGATATTACCTGATGAGTCAGTTACACTAAATTGAATGTCATAATTACCAACAACATTTCCGTTACCTGTATACTCATCAGATACGATTTGAATAGAAGATGTTAAATTTCCATTGATTGCATCATTAGCTGATAATTGTCCTTTAATCTCAGTAATAGTCATTGCTTCTGTTGTAGGTTTTGATATAGTTGTTGGACCGCTAAAACTTGGTTTAACATCATCAATAACATTTACATCAACATTTGCATACAAACTATTACCAGATGTATCAACTATTTTATATACAACTTCATAAGATCCTGGGATTGTTTTACTAGCTGTATATAGATTTGAATCAATAGTAATTACTAAGCTTGATGCATCATCATAATTATCTATTGCATCTAATTGAGCTTTATAGGCTTCAATATCAAATGTTTGTGTATATGATATAGAGACACTATCTTTTTCTTCATTCCAAGTTGGAGACAATACATCTTTGACAATGACCGTAACAATCAATTCAGCTCGATTTCCTGAACTATCAGTAACACTATATTCTAAAGTATAAGAACCAAGTATAGAATTGTTTGATGTGTAGTTGTCTTGATCAAGAGTTATCAAATGTGTAACATTTCCGTCAGTTTCGTCAATAGCAATTAAGTATGAACGAATACTTGATTCACCAATAGGATTATCAACGGTTGTCACAAAAGCAGTTTCACCGCTAAATACTGGCGCGTAATCTTCCGCTGATTCTTCCCATGAGATAGTTAATTTATCAGCACCAGGAATAAACAAAGAGAAACCTTCATAATTATAAAACCACATATCATCACCGTCTTGTTCAACGATAAACCATAATATATCGCCTGTATAATCAATATGACCAGAATTATTAATTGTCATCGTATAAGTTTTTGTAGGTATGTAATCCACATAATCACGAAGATCAACAGTAACCATATTTCCACCTTGATCTATATACCAATCATAAACTTTAGTTCTCATTTCATGTGTAGAAGAATCGATTTCACGGTTGTTATCATCTAAATAAATTAAACCACCGTCTTCAACAAATTTAACGTTAGGCGAAGAACTAGCATATGCAGTACTAGAAACCACTAGCAAAGCACCCATAAATAAAAACAAACTAAATATTACCTTTTTAAACTTCATATTAGAAGCCTCCTTTTTATATAAAAAAATAGATAGATACATGTGTATCTATCCATAACTTAACATAGGTTTTAAAGCTTCTTAATTTAGCGTATATAAATACTAAGACTATTTATAAAATTAGAAAAAAAGTTTCAGTTTTTTTCGATTTTAATAGTACGATTTGTGTTATGATATATAGGTGATTTAATTCTATTTTATCTTTTTTAATCGATCAGTTAAATCACACCCCCAAATACAAAGTCTCTACTCCCCCCCGAGAGACTTTGTTTTTTTTATATTTAGTTGTACCATTAAAGAAAAAGAATGAAGTTGTTTATCATGGTTGATCTTCCTATGATGCATTCATTACTTCAAAATAATCAAAAAATAGAGATAAATGACCTTTTGTTTATTACCTAAAATGACTTTGCAAGGAGTTCGAATCTCACTGGATATACTATGTATTTATTGAGGGATTAAGAGGGGATATTGTTTCTTGATATTTATAAATTTATTAAATTAATGATATAATATAAATAAAGAATAAACTAGGGGGATAATAATGGATCAAAAGCAAATTATATTATATAATTATTTACTAGAAGCACTTTTTAGTGAGTCTAATTCAATTTGGAAATCAATTTCACTTCTTAAAGGGGATTTAAAGTCTATTGATAATCAAATAAAAACAAATAATACACATCTAGAAATATTGAAAAAATCTTTAGTAAAAGATTGTCAAAATATAGCATTAGAAATAGATAAAATAAATGATATAGCAAAACAGTTAGGTTTAAATACGACTAATTCCCATATATTTATTAATAAGAAAAGAACCGAGAGAAAAATGGAAATGATTTTA
Organism: Mariniplasma anaerobium; assembly: GCF_016865445.1. Lineage (GTDB taxonomy): Bacteria > Bacillota_I > Bacilli_A > Acholeplasmatales > Acholeplasmataceae > Mariniplasma > Mariniplasma anaerobium. Next base: position 473,647 of record NZ_AP024412.1, read on the forward strand.
CATAATGATGCGCAAGAACCAGCAATACACCTTATAATTAACATTGAATTTTATGCATTTCTTTTAATAGAATTAGAGTTATTAAAAGAAGAAACAGAAGTTGATATTGCTAGAGAGAAGAGATATATTCATCAATATAATTTATCGAAAAAATTAGGAATTTGGTCAATTATTTTGGGTTCTTTTGGGATTGCTTTTGGTATAGTTGGACTAATAGTTAGTATTACATTTTAATATCATTTCATTATAGTTTTTTAATTTTCACTCAAATATATATATTATCAGTAATCTTTAAATTGCTATAACTCAATAACATTCTTACTGTCGTCTTTGATTTAGTACTATTTTTAATTAATAGTGCAACAAGTTTATATCTGAAGTCATAAAGTAAGATATTATCAGTTGATTTCATTTATCTAAAAATAATCATTAACAAATAAGAAAGGAGATAAAATTATGTTATCATTAAAAGAACAACAGAAAGTTAAAGACGTTTTGAGACAATTAAATGTGAGAGACGATATTAACATGGCATTTATTTTAGATCTCATTATTAATTCTAATAAAGATATTTCTATACTATCAGATAAATTAGACCAAGTACTTAGAAATCAACGTAATTTAGCTGATGAATTAGAGACTGTGCTAAGAAAAATTGGTTAGATGTAAAGAACAGCAGTTAAATGCTGTTTTTTTCATGTAGTTTTGAACTGAAACACCCTATTAAAAGCATTTTAGTAAATTGATATTTTAATGAGACTATTGATGTTATTTAGCTAAATAATAAATCTATTATGAAGTCTATTTTTGATTTTCTATTATTAGTCCGCAAGTTTTGATAATGACAAACGAAAATAATAACATGACTTACGAAAAAATTAAAAGCATATACGCATAGATTAAGAAGAATAACGCAAGACATAAGAAAAAGTGATTTAAAAAAAATCACTTAAGCTTTTAGATCTATTTTATTAGTTTTAAGACGTTATATGAGCTTCTTTTAATCAAAGAAGTGATGTACTACACACTAAATACTCTGATATGAACAGATAAACAAAAGACTAAAGACACTCAAAGGATTCATTGAGTGTTTTTTTGTTCTACATGGATTGAAATATTTTATCAAGAGCATCATCAGCATGAGAATCAATGAGGATATGCGAAGAGTGTTTGACTTTTGTTATTGATGCTTTAAGTTGTTCGCGTTGTTCTTTTGAATAGAAATCATTTGTGATGAATAACAATCTATCTTTTGAAGCTTTATTAATTGTTTGAACTTTAAGGAGTATATTTATGTATCAAAATCTGTTGCCCTATGAAAGTTGTATCAATTATAATTAAAAATATATAGTGAAAAATGACTAATGGGACATATGTGCCCTGTTTTTGAAACTTTATTCATGTTAGAATTGTTTCATACGACACCAAAGGGGAGACACAACTAAATATATTTTATACCGGAGGGAAAATGAAAAAAATTTTAAGAGCATTTGATTCACGCGAAATTTTATCAATGTGTGATCGAATGAAACGTAGAGAGAAATTCATTGTGATAACTTTATTATTTGCAATGTTTTTAAGTTTGATACCATTTCAAGCAATTATAGCTGAAGTGGGTGATGATACTGTCATCCAAGAAGTTTTTGAAGATGAAACAAGTGAGCAAGTTCATAGTATAGACGTTGCTGCTAAAGACATTCCAATTGTTTCAGAAGACACTTCAAAGAGAACAGGAAATGAAAAGCATTTTAGAAAACAAGATGGAAGTTATGAAGTATCCATCTATGATAGTGTAGTTCACTATAAAGATGGTGACGATTGGTTAGATATTGATAACACATTAGACTATGACTCTAAAGCTAAGACTTACAGTAATAAAGCTAACGCTTTTGATATTAAATTCCCTAAAGATATCACAAATTCAGATATCAAATTATCAATGGATGGATATGATATTAACTGGCAATTAGTAGGTAGTGAATCGACTAATATTGAAGTTGCTGCTAAAAAAACTAAAGTCGATGAATATGATCTAAGAGAACTTATCAACACAAGTCAAGAAGTAACATATGCAAATGTATTATATGAGGTTGACTTAGTTTATAATCTAGACGGATCAAAAATTAAAGAAGAAATTATTTTGAAAAGTTATCAAGAAGATATAGTTTTTGAGTTTGAATATAAAATTAAAGGATTATATTTTGAAGAAATTGAAGATAATTTAGTATTAGTTAATGATGAAGGTCAAGTGGTTTTTGTTTTTGATCCCTTTGTCATGTATGATAGCAACCAAAATGAATCTAGTAATATTGAGTATGTTATAAAAGAATTAGGAAACAATAAATATTCTTTTAAAGTGATTCCAGATGATAGTTGGTTAGAAGAAGCAAATTATCCAGTTACAATTGATCCTACATTAGATAGTTCTACAAGCTCATCAAATACTATGAATATTTATGACACTTATATTTCTTCATATTCTCCAAATAATAATTATTATAGTCAATCAACAATGTACATTGGTGGTAATAGTTATATTGGTCAATTTGATGGCATGCTATATTTTTATCTGCCAACAGTTGTTATGGATCAAACAATTACATATGCTAATATTAATTTTATTAAATATAGTGTTTCGTCAGGAGCACAAATTAATATTTATCAAAATTTAGATACTTGGTCTAGTTCAAATGCTACTTGGAATAATGCACCTGATTATGAAGAGAACCCAGTAGATTATTATGTTGTTGATTCATCTACACCATTTACATTTGATATTACTGAATCTGCAAAAGAATGGCAAGCAACCGGAGTGAGCATGACACCTGGGTTTAGACTTGTATATGATGAAGGTATAGGCACAACAAACCAAGTATATCAGTATCTATATTCTCCAAGTGAAAACCCTGTAATAAACATTGGTTATGAAAATCCTGCAGGATTAAAAGATTATTGGACTTATACTTCGCAAGATATGGGAGCAGTTGGAACTGGGTATATTAGTGATTACACAGGTAATTTAACATGGGTAAGAAATGAATTTTCACTGGAAAATGAGTATTTATCTCTTAGTTTATCAATGTATTACAGTGTTTCCGAGAAAGAAGAACAAATTGGCTATGGATATGGTTGGAAAACAAGTTATAATATGCAAATACTTACTGATAGCAGTTTAAATCAATACTATTTATACAAACCAGATGGAGAAAAAATATATTTCAATTTCGTTGAAGATATTATAAATGGGGATTACTATTTGTCTGAGGACGGATCACTCATGAAGTTATATGAATCCACAAGTTATTTAACGCTAAAAACACAAAATGGTGTATCTTATACATTTGAAAGATATGATTTAGGACGACTATATTTAATTACTGAGGATGATACTCAACATCAGATAGTTATCTCATATGATTCGACTACTTCTCGAAGAGTTTCTCTAATAACTGATGAAGTAGGCAATCACATTTATTTTGAATACAATACATCTGATTTGCTCTATAAGACATACTTATATTTAGAACAAGCACCAGGTTTTAATCAGCTAATTGAATATAAAAATTATACTTATGATTCGAACGACAATTTAAATTATGTTTCTAATTATTATAATTATAATAATACTACAATGAGTAGTGCTAATTATACTAGATATGGATATTCAGACCATAAAATTATAGCAGCTCAGAATTTTAGTCTTGGCTACTATTTATACTACACATATTTATCAAATAAGGTAACTCATGTGGAAATAAGTGACAGTATCAGAATGTTAAGTGAATATGATATTGAATATAATGGGAACCAATCAAAATATACTAATTATGATGGTAATTATATTAATTATATATTTGATAACTACGGACATACTACTAATGTCTTTGATAGTTATGGAAATTCTCAATATTTTAAATATAGTGGTTTATTTTATGCTGAGGATATTGATGGTGTTACTGCAAATTATGACTTTTTTTACTACAATGGAATTAATTTATTTCCAGATTATGAAAATGTTCATAGTTTATTAGAAAAATCTGATGTATTAAAACAAACACAAAATCCAGTTTCTAATCATGGATTTGAAATTGAAGATGGATGGATTTTTAATAACACTACATTTAGTTCAATAGCTTATACAAATAGCGAATCTCTATTAGGTTCATCTAGTTTAGCAATTAGTATGACTAAACCCGTAGGATATCCTTATGCAAGTCAGTCAATGTATTTAACTACTGGGAGTTACACACTCACTGGATATATCAAAAATAGTGGTGGAAGTAGTACTGATGGAGCGTATATGACTGTAACTGGAGCTACTGTAATATCTACAGATGATAAAGTTTATGGATCAGATGAGTGGCAACAATTTAGTTTAGAATTTACAGTTGCAACAACAGGTCCTGTAGTTTTAAAACTATATAATACATCTATCTCTACAGCATTTTTTGATAATATACAGATAAGTGAAGGATTTGTAGAAAGTAGATATAATCAAGTTACAAATAATGGATTCGAATATGGAACAACAGGTTGGAGTTCAAGTGGAGTTACATTTGTAGCAAATAACGAAACTGGCTTATATCAAGATTTATTTGGGTACTATTCTTTAAAAATTGATGGTGATGGATCTTCATATAAATATTTTAAACAAAACTTCACAGATAACGTTGCAGGAGGAGAGACCTATCTTATAGGTGGATGGGCAAAAGCTGATGCAGTACCAAATAAAGCATATGATGTGAATGGTGAGTTAGTTTCTGATGATAGATTCTTCGGATTAAGAGTCTTAGTGCAAGGTGGAGATGGAACCCATGCTGTTGAATTGGATTATTATATACCTTTTGATTCATCAATAGAGAGTTGGCAGTATCTAATGATATCAATTGAACTACCAATATATGTTTCAAATATTGATGTTTCTGGCATATATCAAGGAGAGGGTACGGCTTATTTTGATAATATACAATTTTATAGAGATGATGTTATAACCTCTTACAAGTATGATAGAGGTTTATTGACAGGTGTAAGTACTCCCGATGGAAGCTATACTTTTGATTATGATACAAATGGAAACCTCATAGAGATTCAAGACAATTCAACAATAACAAATATTGAATATGATACAAATGATACTTATATAGAATACGAACAAAACAATGTTAGAGTAACTACTCAATATGATAATATCACCAATCATATCAGTGCAACTTATGTAGGATATGATATGAGTGAATCAACTCAAGGTCCATGGTATAAAACAACTTATACTTATAATCAAGATTCACAGTATTTAGATATTGGTACAGACGAATTTGGGAACACTACAGATTATGACTATAATAAATTAAATGGGTTATTATCAAAAATAACGGATGCTAAAGGCAACATTATTCAATATGAGTATAATAAATTTGGACAAATCTTAGAAAAAGAATTTGGTGAAAGTGGAATAATATATAGTTATACGTATGATACGTATCATAGATTATCTACAGTATCATTTGATAGCATAACGTACACATTTAATTATAATGCACAGGATCAATTAGAAAGTGTAGAAATAAATGATGAAATCATAGTTTCTTATACTTACCTTACAAAAATTATCAATAGTGAAGAATACCTAACAAATCTAATCAAAACAAAAATATATTCAAATGGAGATGTTTACTCCTTTGAGTATAATGAAGAAGATTTACTCATATCGATGAAATTCAATGATGAATCAGAGAATAGATATGAGTATCAATATGATGCAAGCGGAAGACTAACTATAGTAAAAGATATTACAAATAATAAGATTTATTATTATAGCTACAATCTATCAAATAGGTTAGAAAGAATCACTGATGAAGATGGAAACGTTATTCTTTATGAATACGATAATCACGGGAATCTGTTTGGATCTACATATCAAGTGAGCGGTATTAATCGATCAGTCTATTATCATTATGATGATAATACAGGAGAGTATGATTATACGACATATATGGTGGGAACTAATACGGTAACCAAAGATTACACATATGATGAAGACTCGCTTAGAAGATTAAAAGATATTAATCTAACCTATAATGCTATTTCATTGCTGAATATGACTTTTGATTATGATGATCATAATGTAGATGCATCTATGGGTAACGCAACAACACGCATATACCAAATAGCATATGAACTCGTAAACGGTGTTGATGATTTTTACTATTATTACTATTATGATGATATAGGTAATATTGTTGAAATCATTGTTAAGGATTATTCATATACAATTGTAGAAAAATATAGTTATAAATATGACAGCTATAATCGTCTTATCAGAGAAGACATTTATTTTAGAAATTCTTCTGATTCAGCATCTATATCATACACTTATGATGATTTGGGTAACATTACAAATATAAAAAACTATAGTTATACAACAGGGTTATTATTAGGAACACCAATTAATGAGAAAGTTTTAACATATGGTAATAGCTTATTAGGGTATAACGATACTCAGCTTTACACAATAGAATATAAAGAAAATGGTATTCAGACTGGAACTACTAATTACTCATATGATGATGCAGGAAATCCAACTAATATAGAGATAAGTGGAAATCAGTATTCTTATGAATATGAAGGTAGAAGATTAATTAGTGTTAATTTTGGAACCACATTTAATACAACATATGCATATAATGATCAAGGCATAAGAGTTTATAAATCAACAAATGATCATGAATATGCGTATATATTAGATGGTGATTTAGTTGTTATTGAAATTATTGATGAAACTGATTATATTTATTATACATATGATGTGAATAACACTTTGATTAGTATGTGTTATAATGGTGTTGAATATTATTATCTATCTGATACACAAGGTAATATCATTGGGTTGATGGATCAATCTGGAGATATAGTGGTTGAATATAGATATGATGCATGGGGCAACATCATTAAGCAATCAAGTAGTGTCACTGGATTAGATGATATTAATCCATATCGTTATCGTGGGTATAGATATGATGAAGAGCTAAATCTTTATTACTTACAATCTAGATATTATGATCCATCTGTCGGAAGATTTTTAAATATAGATGATACAAGTTATTTATCAGATGACACGTCATCAAGTTTGAATTTATATGCATATGCAGTTAATAATCCAGTAATGTATGTAGATTGCGATGGGCATTTTGCGGGACTACTAGGATTATTTAAAATTATTGGTACAGGTTTAACTATTGGTACAGGTGGATGGATTATAGTTGGTATTGTCATTGGAGTAGTTATCATAGTCGCTATGATACAGTACGAAGATGAGATTAACAAAAGTGTAGAGAATATTTCTACAACATTAGTTAATTATTTTAAGGACCCAGATGAACTTGGGATGCCTAAGATACCAGAAGGGCTAGATTTTGATAATCCGCTAGATTCAAATTTGCCTGGATTCACTTGGAAAGGTGATAAAACAGTCAATGAAGAAGATGGTGACTATCATGGATCTTTTCAAAATAAGCATTTAGGTGGAAAAGAACGATATTACCCTGATTTTAATAATACAGCTCATGGTGCTAAGAAACATTATGATTATACAGATAAAAATGGAAAAAAATGGAGAATGTTTGATGATGACACAGTTGAACCGAAGAATGGACATATGCCCAAACCGAAAACTGAGAATGGAGAGTAAGATATATGCATTTATATGATTTTTTTAAAATGGAAAATATGCAAGAAAAGGTAGAAAGCCAGTTACAAGAAATACAAAACAAGAGAAATGTCAAATATAGTGATGCTGAGATAAAATATATAAAAATCAAGTTTATTGTGCCTGAAGATGTATTAGCGAATAGTTTTTCTCAAGTGCTATCTTTTGATGTCTTAGATAAATCCATGGTTGAAATATATGACATCATAAAAGAAAAGCATCAAAATGATATGTTGTTTATAGCTCATTGGGGAAATTGCACATCAGATGATGAAGGTGCACATGAAACAGAGCCTTATATTAAGCATAAAGGTCAATTAATAGACCACTGGGACTATGATGAAAAAAAACAAGAGTATTATAATATTGAGACATATTTTGAAATGGATAAGACACAATATGATATTGAAACTTTTTCATATATAATTGAAGATTTTGAAGATTTTGAACTTTATCATGGATACTTGGTTGATAAATCAAAGTTAGAGTCCTTTAAAACCTACATGGAGTTTAAAGATAAACCAAATGCTAGCCAGCAAATGATTGCAAATTATATTGATTCTGTCATTGGGTGTTTTTCTGGAGTTCATGAATATGAGATTTTATTTTTATTAATAAAATAAAAGATTAATTTAAAAAGTAAATATATTAATTTTTAGAACAGAGAGGAAAGAGCATCTTAATTCAAGGTGCTTTTTTGTTATATAAACATTTTAAGATATGTTGTTTATGATTCTTAATATTAAATCTCTTATTAAATTCTCTTTTGTGTTTTCTATTATTAGTCCGCAAGATTCAACAATGATAAACGAAAAAATCAACATGACTTACGAAAAAATTAAAAGCATATACGCATAGATTAAGAAGAAGGACGCAAGACATAAGAAAAAATGATTTAAAAAAAATCACTTAAGCTTTTAGATCTATTTTATTAGTTTTTTAGACGTTATATGAGCTACTTTTAATGAAAGAAGTGATGAGTTTCAAACTTAATGCTCTGATATTCACAGTTATAGAAAAGACTAAAGACACTCAACTAAGTTTTGAGTGTTTTTTTCTACATAGATTGATATATTTCATCAAGAGCATCATCAACATGCGGTTCAATGAAGATATGCGAAGACTGTTTAACTTTTGTGATTGATGCTTTAAGCTGTTTACGCTGTTCTTTTGAATAGAAATCATTTGAGATGAATAACAATCTATCTTTTGTATCTCTTATAATTGTTTGAGCTTTAAGAAGCTGATTAATGTATCTGTAAACTGTTGAAAGACTAACACCCATATATTGAGCCATGTCTTCCATAGAGTCCCAACGATAGCCACCTAAATCGTTATTGATACCTCTAGCAATGATTAAGCCTTGAGCTAGTTTATATGTTGGAGTTAATATTTTGTTTTTTAAGATATCAGAAGTGATGATTGCTTTCGCATCTTTATTCTTTTTGAATGATTCAAGAGGAATGAAATGTCTATTGTGCCCAACCCATGAATAAAGCATATATTCTTTTTCAATTAATTTAGCAATATAGTTTTGCATGGTGCGAATTGATACGCCTATCATATCAGCAAGTGTTCGTGTTGTTGCAGTTGATTTACCGGTGTTTTTAGATAGACCAACAATAGCTCCTAATGTTAGCTTTTCTCCAGGGTTTAGATCTAAATCAAGTATAGAAGAAGAAAGGACAATATAAAAACCTTTATCATTTTTATTGATATTAAGTTTTTTAGTAAGTTTAACTTTATTTTTCATGATAGTGTCCTTTCGATTATTTGGAGGGAAGTGAGCAGTTTAATGTCATAAATCTTTTGCTCAGGACTAGGAGATATATAAATGAAATCAATTATCTAAATATTTAATCTTAACTCTCTTCTAAATGCTAGATTGATTTTGTCTTGTTTAAGTGTTAGCCATTTAACAGCTGATATGAACGTATCAAATTCTTCAGTCCAGATATCGCCTGTTGTGTTATCGATAGCAATCCATTTATCATCAGAAAATGCAAGAAACTTTTCTCTTCTTAAATCCTTATGTTCAATGACGAGATTGAGTTTTTCTAAGCTAGATATGATAATCATAAAGTTTCATCCTTTCTGCAAACTAAAGAGGACTTAAATCACTGCGCCAACAAGTGCTTTAAGCCCTCTCTAGTTTTTGGCGCATATATATTTTTTGATTCCGCTCAATATAATATTTAATTGAATTAAGTTGACCTAATGTATATCCTCCATATTTTGAAACCATGAATTGATCTGCATATTGTTTGTTACCGTCAAATATTTCAATAATAAGTTTATATAATCTACTATGTCCAAGATATGGACGATCTTTTAATTCAATGTTAAGTATGTCTCTAGCTCTTTTAAAGTCCATAAGAAAACCTCCTGGAAAGAAAAAACACCTAGTTATAGATGCTTTATAGTGTAAAGGACTTCTAAGCCGTCGGTCGGGGGTTCGAATCCCTCTTGCAACGCCACATATAATTAATAATGCTACCCGTTTGGGTAGCATTTTTTCTTTTCAACTTATAAATAAATTACTTTTTCAGATAAAACTGTAAAGGTCAAATATTAACACTACCTCATAAAAATACCACACTCAGACATCTGAATGTGGTATTTTTCTATAGGGGTTCAAATCTATCGCTGGTGGATATTGACGAAATTTAATTATTTTTCAACATATTGATGACAGATGGAGAATAAGGGAGTAGATCCTTAATCTCTTTTTTATTGATATTATCTAAAACATATTCTAAATATTTTGAAACATTAACATCGTTAATTCTTGCTGTTCTAATGATTGAAAACAGCTTTGTCGTATATCTTGCTCCATCATATGATCCAGATGTCATAAAAACTTTTCTATTAATCACGAAGGGTCTAACTGCTCGCTCTGCGATATTATTTGTAATTTCCACATAACCACTTGTTAAATATGTCGTTAGTTCAGGCCATACTTTTTTTGTATAGGAAACTGCCTTTTCTATTGCGGAGTTTGTTTTATAGTCATGCTTAAAAATAAGATCTTCTAGCTCTTTTAGTATCTTAGGATGATCTTGTTGTCGCTTGGTTAAAATCTCACTAGGTAAGAGGTTTTGCCGCTTATAGGTTGCTTCTTCATGAAAGAGCTTGCCCATGACATCAAGAATCTTTACAGCGTAACTTTCTTTTTTCTTATCTTGTGGTAGAGCTTTAAGAATATCTACAAATCGTCTTCTTGCGTGTGCGAAGCACCTTTGTAATTTGATCTTATCATTTTCTCTTTTTAGTTTTGTATAGCCTGCATAATCATCACAGACAATAACCCCTTCATATGCTTTTAACCACCTTGCTGTTTGATCAACGGCTCTTGATTCATGAAAATCATAAATCGCGATTTGCTGATCATAATAGCTTGATGTATAGACATATACATAACTTTTCTTACGCATTTGATCTGATAAAGGTCTTTTGCTGATAGAAAGCGTTGTCTCATCTGCGTGAATAACCTTTGCTTGATTATTAAGCAAATCATCTTTCATCTGTTTATAAATTGGCGTTAAGATAGATGCCATTTTTGCCATATATAAAGCGAGGTTTTGTTTTGAGACTTCAATTTTAAGGGTTTCTTTAAGGTGTCTTGATAAGTGCTCAAAAGGAATGCCGAGCTCATATTTATGATAACAGATGTATGAAGCGAAAGAATGCGTCATGACGCTTCCTGGAAATAAAGATGTTGAAAGTGGATAATAGATTTGATTATCCTTTGGATTACAGTTTTTGCATTTGCAGCTTTGTTTAATGATCTTTGTGACCTTAAGGGTTGCGGGTATAGACTCAACCACATAACGTACTTTTTCTGATGCGATGGATAATTCCCCTTTACATGTTGGGCACGTGTCTATCTCAGGCTTTTCATATCTAGTTTCACTCACGTGACGCTCAAAATCAAAAGACTCAAAGTTTTTACGCTTTTTCTTTCTTATCTTTTTTTCTTTACCTAATGTTTCTACTTCGTTAATAATGACTGCTGATATGCTTTCGCTCTTAGGTATAAATGTCTTGATCCGTTCTATATTATATTTTTCAGTTAAGATCTCTTTGTCACTTAAAATCAAGTTTAACTTTGTGTTAAGCTTAAAAATGAGACGATGATTCTTCTCGTTTTCTTTTAAAAGTTTTATATTTACTTTCTTTAGGTGCTCGATTTCTTTAAGCGCTTGGTTTAAGTTCATGTGTTTAGTATAGCACATTTTTGAACTTTTACTATATATATTTATATATATAGTAAATCTCAAAATTTAATACCCTATTTCTTTGTTTTTCTCATCAATGACTTTCAGTCCCTTTAAAAGCGCTTTAAGATCACTTGCTTGATACCCTATCTCTTTTGAATCTTTGGGCCATTTAAACTTTGTGAAGTTTATTTTATTGATCAGTAACCACGTTCCATATTCATCTTCATAATAGATTTTGATTGTCTTTCTATTTTTTGAACAAAAGACAAATAGGGTATACATCATCTCAATGGGTCTAAAGTTACACGATAATAGAATTTGGAGTTTATGCATACCTACACGCATATCCATATCTTTTGAATAGAAATAGATTTTCTTTATGTTCCTATAATCAATCATAAATAACCTCTAAGATTTTTAAAGCTTGTTCTAGAGAGGTTGTGATTTTGATTTGTTTGCTTTCTATCACGACTATCGAGTGATCAAAACGTGAAAAGTGTGTTGATTTCTTTGTAATCTCATCGCCTTTTAACATATTAAGTCTGATGTTTTCTTCATTGATGAGTTCTCCTGGTCTATCACTTATATTGTCAATTCTTATAAAGTCACCTTCTAAGTGATTAAATGCCGCTACCCAGTCTTTAAGTGTTGATCTATTAAATTTGTGTTGTCTTGCGAATTCACTTAGACTCAAATTTGACGCTCTATAGTTTTTGACCGCATCTAGACGCGCTCTATTTGTATAATGTTTTGACATTTTCTTTGTCCTCTTTTCTCTACCTATAGCATACAAAAAAACACCCTAAATTATTAGAGTGTTAATATTTGACCTTTACATAAAACTTCAATTATCAAAGGTAAGTAATAAATTAAATCAGGAGGTCGTCTTGCAGAAATGATATGACCATCTTTAATAGCTTCTATATTATGCCAAATCGCTTTAGCATTTGTAAGATCATCTTTAATGCCTGGTGTAGAGGTTACATTGACACCTTCTAAAATATCAGCAGAAGCTAATACCCAACCTGCATGACATATGATTCCTATAACGCGTTTTTCTTTATTCATATATTTAACAAAATCAATTACCTTTGGTATTCTTCTTAAGTAATCTGGTGCCCATCCACCAGGTATTAATAATGCATCGAATTCACTAATGTTAACATCATCAAAACTTAGATCTGATTTAATAGTCAAGCCATATTTACCAACATAATCAGTCTTTGCTTTTTCAGCTGCAACTAATACAGTCGCTTTTTCTTCTCTAAGCCTAATCATCGGGTAAAAAAATTCTAAGTCATCATAATCCTTACTAACAATAGTTAATACTTTTTTTCCTTCTAACATATTATCACTCCTCGTATAATATGTAGTGTAGATTAAGGTTTATACCTTCTACATATCATTATTTATAAGTTTGAAGTCCTAGTGTTATAATTAAGTTAAGATGTAACCAGAAGAATCTGCTTTCACTCCTTGCACTTCTAGGTGCTCATTAAGCGTGCAAACCTGCTTGATTGACTTATCTGCTAACCGGTTGTTGTTACCTGTTGGTGTAACTCAACATTAGATCCAACAGTGGTTTCTTATTGGCGAGGCTGCAGTTGTCTTTCAAGGCTAGGACTTCTCTTATATCTAATTTTCCTTGAAAGAAGGTGTTACTTTGAATCACACTTTATTTATTGGTATTGACGTTGCTAAATTATCTAATCACGTTTATGCACTTAACCTTAATCGTGATAGACTTTTATCTGTCAATATCCCTAACACACAAGATGGTGCGAACTTAATTGAAACACATATTCTAAAGCTTCTTGATAAATATCATCTCTCTAAAGTGATTGTTATCTTAGAGTCTACCGGTGTTTATTCCGGTCATGTTGCGACCTACTTATCAGCGTCTAAGTTTTTAAGTGTTTTTGAGATCAGAGTTTATCTCATCAATCCTAAAATTTCTAAAAATTATAGGAAGAGTTTTGCTGATATGGATAAAACTGATCCTAAAGATGCTTATATCTTAGCTGATATCGCTAGAGTTGGAAGATGTGATGAACTTACACCCTTTAAAGGTGCCCAAAGACTTGCTTTAGAAAGACTTACCAGACATAGACTTCATATTGCTGAAAAATTATCTAATGAGAAGGTTTATGCCCTTAATAACGTGTTTCTAAAGTTCTCTAATTTTGAAACTATATTCTCTAATAACTTTGGTTCAACTGCTGTTGATCTTTTACTAGAATACAAAACCATTGATGATATTATTGATTCATCTTTAGAAGATTTAGCTGACTTTGTTGCTAAATCAAGTAAAAATCGTTTTGATAATTCACTTGATATCGCTGCTAAAATTCAAAAAGCTGCTAGAGATTCTTATCGTCTTGATAAAGTTTCTTATGATCCTATTAATACAGCTCTAGCCTCATCCATAAATGTCATTAAATGCTATGAACATGAAATGAAAGACATTGATAAAGCTATTTTAAGACAAGTCGCTGGGTTTAATCATAATCACTATCAAATCTTAACTTCTATACCTGGTATTGGTAAAGTTTACGCGGCTGGTATCTTAGCTGAGATTGCTGATATGAGTCAGTTTGATTCCAATGATGCACTTGCTAAATTTGCTGGTATCACTTGGCGTAAGAATCAATCCGGTAAATTCACTGCTGATGAGACTTACATGACTAAAACTGGAAATAAATATTTACGCTACTTTTTGATTCAGGCTGCCAACATGGCTAGAATTCATATGCCTGAATATCGTGATTTTTATCAAAAGAAATATGATGAAGTCACGACTCATCAACACAAACGTGCCCTCGCCTTAACTGCTAGAAAACTTATTCGTCTTATTTATGGTTTGTTGAGTACCAATAGACTTTATAAGTAATATTTAAATATGTTGTACTTTACAGCCTTTACTTTTTTAAGTATGCCTTGATTTTGTACTTTTAACTAGATTTTATTCATTTTCTTTGTTTTTTGCTCTTGACATCTTTACCGGTTGCTCATTGTTATTATATAGAACGCATGAAGAGATATAAAGGCTTATGCATATTATAAAAAAAGAACATTATTTAAAATGTCCTTTTAAATCGAAGAAGTTAACTAAATATTTTGCGATGCCATCTTGATCATTGGTGAATTTTGTTTGGTCTTTAGAAACGCCTTTTAATTCCCAATTCCCATTTTTCATCATCACACCAAGTCCTGCATCTCTAATCATTTCAATATCATTGATGCCATCACCGAAAGTGATGAGTTGAGATTTATCCATATTATAATAATCTAGAAGATAAGATAGTGCACTTGATTTAGAAACATGTTTTAAATATATTTCATAAATGGCATGTTTATGACCAGCACCCCATAATCTAAAAGATATAGTTTGACTATAATGTTCTTTTATAAAGTTTTCTAATTGTTCTTTTTTGAGAGTATCAACTAGAAAGATTAGACCAGAAGGCTCAACGTCTATATCACTAAATTCACATTCGATAACTTTACTTGATGTCGCAAGACCTGCAAAGTATTCTTCTAATTTAGGTTCATATTTATAAGCATATACAGTTTTTTCAATACTAAAGAAAGCCGATTTTAAGATAGGCTTAGCATTTATAAATATGTCTTTCATAATATCATTTGGAATTAAAGTTCTTTGTTTGGCAAACTTAGAATCCTTTGGATTTTCAATGGTTGCTCCATTATCATTAATCATAGGAGAATCAATACCTAGTTTATGATAAAGATCAATAGCCCCACCATAAGGTCTACCAGTAGCAATAACTACTTTATGTCCTAAATGATGCAAATAAGTTAATACATCAATTGTGTATTGAGTTAAATCGCTTTTTTTATTTAATAGTGAACCATCAAGGTCACAAGCAATAAGATATGGTTGCATAATTTTTCACCTCTACTCATTATCTCATAGTTTTATTTATATTCAAGGCATATCATGTAAAGAAAAAGAAAAAAGGCATTTAGCCTTAAGTCAATTTTGGGAATGTATAAACAAAAGTAGTTCCTGTACCTTGATCAGGAGTTTCTGTTTCTATAGTTGATGGAATCGCAAAATCATATAGCATTGAAGAATCAATACTAGTGTTCGCTGTAATACCACCTGTAGGTAAGTCAGCTTTTTCTGTTACGTAAACACCACCTGTGATATCTGAATTATTTTTGCTATCAAACTCATCACATAGAAAATAACCTACACCATCAGCTTTATCAACTTTAATATCGCCTTCTGCAAATATGAATGTTGGATGTTCTATAGTTCCTAAAAGTAAATTTCCTTCAATTTCTACGTCTCCATTTACATAAATAGTACCTAGGACGCTTTGTATTGAATTACCTTTATCTTTTATTTTCAAATCACCATTAATGACTACATTACCATAAATGGTAGATCCTTCATTCATTGTCAAATCACCATTAATAAAAAGGATTTGTCCCTCGGGCACAGTTAAATTTTTAATAGGTCCTCTTTTTTCTTTATCAATGTCAACATCACCATCTACATACCAATTCCACCAAGCTGTTGGGTTCCATTGGTCTTCTAAATCTTTAGGTTTTTTATATTGAAATCCTGAATTAGCTTTAGCTAAGTCTTCAACATAATCCATAAGCTGTCCAAAGCTTGTAAACCCTGTTTCAGGAGTAATCCAAGGAAATGATTGAGAGATATAATCAGGTAAAAAAGTGCTAATCATTGTTGTAGGAGTAATTAAAGGAGATAACGAAAAATCTGTTTCTCCTCCGGTTTTACTAAATAAAGAATCAACTATATTAGAGTTTCCAGCAGAACCAGTCATATAACTTATAACTTGGTTACTTGTATCAATCATAGAAGTAATAGAATATACTCCACTATTCATAGCAGTAATATCTACATTAAAATAAGTCTCTAAACTTTGGAGGAAATCTGTTTCTAAATTTTCTTCTCTTGCGATAATTTGAACAGCTGCATTTACACTAGTCACTGCATTTTGGTAATCTTCAGTTTGATCAATATCAATTTGTACTAAACTAGATTGAAACATAATAAAACTCATGAGTGCTGTGGTAATTCCAATGACAAAAACAATGATGCCGAGCACCATAGGTAAACCTATTGCTTTTTTGTTTTTGAATAAATTCATGTAAATCAGCTCCTTATGAGACTAATTGTAAATTGGTCTTGAAAGTATATAAATTACCTTCATCAGATACTAAAACAACTGTAATGACTAATTTAGATGTTGTAGCATCAGATATAATTTCAATTGTGCTTGTTTCATCTAAACTAAATTGAGATAAATCTATGATTTCATTATCTATTAAAATATTAGTGTTAAATAAGATAGATAGTTCTAATCTAGGATTATATGTTACCAAAATAATCTCCTCTGATGTTTCATCATAGACATATTCACTATCTGAATATAATATAACCTCATCACTAGATATTAAATCATAATCTGTAATATTTAAATCATTTAATGCATTTTCAATACGTTTAATGATTAAAGTACCGGTTGTGCTTGCTTGACTTGTTTCAATAATATCTTTATTTGCATTGACAATTAAAGATATGGTTAAAGCAATGACACTAGATGCGATTGCAAATATGGCTACTGCTCCAAGCAGTTCAACCATAGTTATCCCTCTATGCTTTCTCATAAACTGCTCCTGTTAAAACTACGATACGTTCTTTAAAATAAATGATCT
Source organism: Mariniplasma anaerobium (assembly GCF_016865445.1). Classification (GTDB taxonomy): domain Bacteria; phylum Bacillota_I; class Bacilli_A; order Acholeplasmatales; family Acholeplasmataceae; genus Mariniplasma; species Mariniplasma anaerobium. Next base: position 491,284 of record NZ_AP024412.1, read on the forward strand.
CAATTTCATAGTGAATAATTTTATAGTTTATGGATTGCGTAGTTGGTTCTAAAAAGGTAATGGTCATATCATCTTGAAATGTCTTATCTCCTGATTCATATAAGAATACATCACAATCAATTGGAGACCCAGAAGTACTACAGTTATCATTAGTTAGTATGTGCTCACTTCCATTAAGCCATGTATTAAGATCATCATAATCAGTATGACTTAAGATGTCATTTCTTACTAAAGAGCCAACATCAGTAGCTTTGATCTTTTGTTCAGAAGCTGTCGCTTGATTTCGCATATTTAGAATAATCAACATCGCTGTTGTCAAAATGAGCGTTATTAAAAATATTGAAGCTACAGCTTCTATAATAGTAAATCCATGTTTTGATTTAATCAAGTCAGACACCTCCAATCATTTCAACTCTATTATATATGATTTAATGTTTAAATTATAATGAAAATTATTAAGAAATTCTTAATTTGCTAAAAATAACACATAAAGCGAGAAAATCTTTGGTATAATGATGTCAAGTAGAGGTGGTTATATTGAGACATTTTATTTTATATTTTAAAAGAAACATATATTTTATGATTTCTATCATTACTTTATTTATAGCAGTAGTCTTTGCGGGGACTATGTTTTTTGTTAATGATATATCAAATCCACCTTCTTCAACAACCCTAGGATCTGTTTATTTAGGCGCATATGAAGAAGACCAGTATGATAATGTTATTAATAATGAAATAACTGCTTACATAGACGGTGCAGTCTTTGAAATATCATATCAGGATTCTATGTTTGATATTCCTTTATCATTGTTTGAGTATAATCATGAGCAAACAATGTCATCAATTATTGATAATCAGGTCAATCAAGCTTATTTTTCAATTAGTGATGAAAATAAAGTGATTTTAGAACAACAGCTTGAATTGAATTTCTCAAATCGTGTATATTCTGTAGTAAATGTTGATGATTTAATGAGTCAAATTATAGAAGATATGGGACATATGACCTCATTAAAACAATATCAACTTGCTGATTACTTCGTTGAAGACACTAATCAAAGTGTTTTGAATCAAGTAACAGTAAGAAATATTAGCGTTGCAGATGTCAGTCAAATCAATCAATTAGTTGATCAAATCATAATAACTCCAAATTCACGATATTCGATCCTTGAGAATCTAGCTACACTAGATTTGACCAATGTACAATTAAGTGTTATTTCAACGGGATTATTAGAAGTATTAGCAAAAAGCCATATAAATGGATTTATGTTTAATTCAAATCCTTTAATTCCATCATGGGCAACTATTGGGTATAATGTTAGAATTTTAAGAATTAATCAATATGACTTTTCATTTTTTAATTCTTTTGAATACACTTATTATGTCAATATAGAACAAACTGGACAAACATCACTATCTTTTACATTAACTGGAGTTCCTTTTGTTAATGAATATAATGTAGAAATTGAAAATAAAATTATTATTCCTAGAGATACTATTTATTATGAAAATGATTTATTAGATGAATTTACGCCAAATATCATTATTGAAGATGCTGAGTTTGAAACAACTTATCTACTATTACTTCAAGATGGTTATGATGGTTCTATCTACTATATTAATAGAAGCGTTACAGATGTCTTTGGCACAACCAATCAATATAAACTATATGAAGTTCAATATAATGCACAATCTAGAATTTATGAACAATTTGTTGTAGAAAAGGGAGGCATCTAACATGGCATTAAAACGTATTGGAGATGTTTTACTACAAGCAAAAATCATTAATCAAAAACAATTAAATGACTCTTTAAAGAAAAAAGAAGAAAATGAGCGTTTAGGTGAAACAATTGTTAGATTAGAATATGCTAATGAAATGCAAATACTAAAAGCCTTAGAAGATTCTACAGGTGTTCAACGTGTTTCTTTAATGAATTTTACGATTGATGAAAATGTTTTAAAGTTAGTAGATGAATCTTTTTGTAGAAGAAATACAATGATTCCTCTTAGAATAGAGGGAAATAGATTAATGTTTGCGACTTCTGATCCTCTTGATTTTGCAGTTGTTGAAGAACTACGCTTAATTACTGGTTTTCGTCCAAAAATGTTTGCAGCACCAAAAAATGAAATTAATACTCAAATAGAAAAATATTATGGTTTCACAAGAACTCTAGAAGCACTTGGAGTTAAACAAAATGTATCTATTGATGTCATTACCGAAGAAGAAGATGATTATAGTGATACACCAATGGTTAATCTTGTTAATCAAATTTTAACATCAGCGGTATTTCAAAGAGCTAGTGATATTCATATTGATCCACTCGACGATAAGATTGTTGTAAGATATCGTGTTGATGGTGTTCTAGATACTGTTAGAGAATTTCCATTAAAAATATTGCACCAAATGATAAGTCGTATCAAAGTTATGTCAGGTATGGATATTACCGAAACTAGAGTGCCACAAGATGGTCGTATTCAAACAGCTATTAAGCAGCGTAATATTGATCTTCGTATTTCAACACTTCCTACCGTTCGTGGTGAAAAAGTTGTTATGCGTATTTTAGATATAAGTGGTGGAGCAAATAAATTAGATAATATTGGTTTATCAAAAAAAGAAGAAAAATTAGTTAGAGATATGATTGCAAAACCAAACGGTATTGTTTTGGTCAGTGGACCAACAGGTTCAGGGAAAACGACAACATTATATTCATGTTTGGCAGAACTTAATAAACCAAATGTAAATATTATGACAGTTGAGAACCCAGTTGAACTAAAAATGGAAGGCGTAAATCAAATTCAAGTTGAGACAGATGTTGATTTAACGTTTGCTAAAGCATTGAGATCTATTTTAAGACAAGATCCTAACATTATCATGGTTGGTGAAATTAGAGATGTCGAAACAGCAGAGATAGCGATTAGAGCCTCTCTAACAGGACATTTAGTTTTATCTACTATTCATACTAATGATGCAATAAAGACTGTTACAAGACTATTAGACATGGATATTGAGCCATTTTTGATTGCATCTTCACTCTCTGGCGTTGTTTCACAACGACTTGTAAGAAAATTATGTACTGAATGTAGTTATGATGATGAACCATCACCTACTGAAATCGTTATGTTTAAAAAACAAGGACTTGATATTAATACCGTAAGAAGAGCTAAAGGTTGTCCTTCATGTAATTATAAAGGATATGCTGGACGTGTTGGTATATTTGAAGTTCTACCTATATCTGATGAAATGCAAAAACTTATTTCACAAAATGCCCCACTAAACCTCTTAGAAACAGAAGCAAGAAGAACAGGCATGACAAGTATTCTATCAGCAGGACTTAAAAAAGTGCAAGAAGGTGTTACATCTTTAGAAGAAGTTATGAAAGTTGCTGAGGAATAGGAGGGATATTTTTGCAATTAAGAAACTTTAAATATACAGCCATCAATGCTGATGGTAAGACAATTAAAGGAAAAATGGAAGCTCTTAGTAAAAGTGTTTGTGTTAAGTATTTGCAAGCAAAAAATTATAAAGTAAAAAGTATTGTTGAATATAAAAATATAATTACTTATTTAGAACAAATTACAATTGGACGATTAATTAAGCCAAAACAACTTGTATTCTTTTTAAAACAATTAGGATCTTTATTAAATTCAGGTGTGAAATTATTACCTGCTTTAGAGTTATTAAGTCTACAGCAAGAAAATAAAAATATTAGAAAACTATACTTCGAGTTGTATCAACAAGTATATAATGGTAATTTATTATCTAATGGTATGGCAAGAAGACCAAAAGAATTTCCTAATTTATTGATTCAAATGGTTAAAGTTGGTGAATTATCAGGTGAATTACCTGAAACCATATTAAAAATGGCTACATATTATGAATCGCAAATGAAATTATCCTCTGAAATTAAAGGTGCAACAAGAATGCCTTTAATCTATTTAGGAGCTGCAATAGTTATCTCTATAGGTATGTTATTGTTCGTCTTTCCAAATATTACAGGATTATTCGCAGCATTTGAAGGTGCAGAACTTCCAGGTATTACACAGTTTTTTATAGATACTGGCGATTTTTTCCAAGCGTATGCAATCTTTATATTTGCTGTAGCTGCAATCATTGCAGGATTATTTTATTTTCTTAATAAGTATAATAAAAAATTCCACTATGTGGTTAAACTTGGACTATTAAAACTTCCTGTTTTTGGATCTTTGATTCAAATGACAAACCAAATATTAATCGCAAACTCATTATCACAAATGTTATCTAATGGTATCCATTCGATGCAAGCATTAGAAACGACAAGAGATATTCTAGAACATGATGTATATAAAGAACTCATTACTAAGACATTAAATTATTTACAAGATGGGAAGCCATTTAGTAAAGCATTTGAGGAAAGTCCTCATATTGATCCTATTATGGCTAAGATGATTGCTACAGGTGAAAAAACAGGAGATATTCCAAAACTTATGGCAAACTTAAGTGAATACTATAATGGAATAAGTGAAATTAGAATTCAACAGATAAAAAATAGTCTTCAACCGATATTATTAATTTTAGTATATGCAATTGTTGGTGTGATGATTTTAGCAATTATGCTACCTATGTTGTCCTTAGGTACGCAAATCTAGTTTATTACGTTTTTCTTAATTAGTTAAAAATCAATTGACTTTTAAAAAAAAAAAACATAAGATATAAATAAGATATAAATGATATAAAAAAAGAAAACGGAGGAAAAAATTATGTTTAAAGCTTTGAGAAATAAAAAAGGTGTTACGTTAGTAGAATTACTAGCAGTAGTTGTTATTTTAGGGATTATTGCAGCAATAGCTGTACCTACAATTGGTGGTCTTATTTCAAGACAACAAGAAAAAGCTGATATCGCAACATTACAAAATGTTGAAGAAGCAGCAAAACTTTACGATCTAACTGAAAATGCTGCAGATGGAATTTATGCAATTGCAGATTTAGATATTGATATGGCTAATAATACGCTTGGAACTTCATCAGGTGGATCACAAGTTTTATATGTTAAAGTTGTTGGATCAACAGTAACATATCATGTATTAGCTGCTGCAACAGATACGTTAACTAGTGTGTTTGTAAACACAACAGAAGTTGATGTTAGTGGTTCAGAATACGTTGTAGCATAGAACCAATACTTAATTAATTAAAAAGAGGAGGTTTTCTTTTAAAGATGCCTCCTTTTCTTATAAATACATATATAAGTAAGGAGAATTCAAAATGACAATTTTATATGCTATCTTCATCTTTATCTTTGGATCCCTTTTTACTTCATTTTTTCATGTGCTTGCAGTAAGAATACCAAAAGGTGAAACTCTTTTAGGGACATCACATTGTGATCATTGTGAGAGAAAACTAAGATTAGTAGATGTACTTCCTATCATAGGGTTTGTTATCAATAAAGGTAAATGTCATAATTGTGGAGTAAAAATAGGCGTTAAACATCTGATCTATGAAATTATAGGTGGATCTTTATTTACGCTATCTTTTCTCTTATATGGATTTACGATTGATTTTTATATTTTAATTATTTTATTATCAGTATTATTGATTGAATCAATTGTTGATATAGATTCAATGATTGTTATTGATCGTATATGGATGATAGGTATCATTCCAATATTGCTTATTAGAATTTTAGATCAAGAGATTTGGCCCTATATATTATCAAGTGCAGTTTTGTTTGTATTACTGTTTTTGATAGCTACACTTGCAAAAGCTTATTATAAAAAAGATGCATTAGGTGCTGGAGATGTAAAGTTATATATCTTTATAGGATTATTTCTTAAATTTCCCCAAGGTGTACTATCTTTATTTCTTGCATCATTGTTTGGTTTAATATATGGTATAATTTTTATGAAAGAGAAAGATAAATATTTACCATTAGTACCTTTTATTTCGCTGTCTGTCTATATATGTTATCTTTATGGAGAGCAAATGATTGATTGGTATTTAAAATTATTAGGGATGTGATACTTTGTTTACAAAAAAAGAAAACATGACTGTATTTATATCAGATTATAAATGTAGCTATTTTGTTGAAAACAACAATATAGAAACTTCATTATTTGATGCGATTGATCTTCCAGAAGGTGTTATAGTAAACGGATATATTAAAGAACCGGAAATCTTATATCAACTTTTTCTGGACAATTTAAAAGAACATAAAGTTAAGATAAGAAATGTCAATATTTTGATTCATGATCAAAATTTATTGATAAGAAATTTATCTATATCTAAAAATGATTTACAAAAAAAATCAATTTCACAATATGTTCTTGATCAAACTGATAAGAAAATTTATTTTCCTTTCGAAACAGCTGCTATTTCTCATTTCATACAAAAAGAAGACGAAGAAAGTGTTAAAGCCTTAGCTTTAATCACTGATGAAAGTTTACTTCATGACTATTATGATGTGTTTGAAAAATTAGGTGCTAAAGAAGTTTCATTTGATCTACCAGGACTTTCATTATATGAACTATATAAAGAAAATATAGAATCTGATGCAAGTCAAATAATGCTTGTAACTATATATAATAAATTATTGGCTATACAAATATTTGTAAATGATGTGCCAATCTTTCAAATGATAGAAGAATGTGATGGATCAAGCAAAGACCCTCAAGTAATTTTAGAAAATTATATTGAAAGAATAGCTAACTATTATAAATTCAATATTACAAAAGGTAAATTATCTATTGAAGATATTGTTGTTTTTAATTTATCAGACAATTTTTCAAATGAAGAATTAAAAAACGGTGTAGTTAAAGAAATTAAAGATTTTAATACATCATTATATGCGTTTAAGGGAATTGATGAACTTGACCTAGATATGCCAAGAGCTTGTTATCTTCCTTATGCATCTATAAGAACAAAAGATATTAAATCTCAATTTACTTTTGAGTTTAAATTGGATCGCATTAAAAAAGTGAATATATATGGCAACTATTTAATGGTTTTCTCATTCTTGATATTTGCTTCAGTAGCACTATTATATATTCCATTTTTCTTATTTAGCGAAGATATAGCAAATCAACAAAACTTAAATCAAGGGTTAGAAAATCAATTATATATTTTACAAAGAGACTTACCACAATCAAATAGTTATACACCCAATCAAATCATCTTTAATCAATTATATGAGTCATTATCAGAATCTGAAAAATCATATGAACCTTATATAACAGATTTAATTGCAGAGCTTAATAGCGATGTTGCATTGTTGACATTTAGTGAAGATGCTAGCGATCAAATGATGGTCATTACAATAAGTGGGACTACACGATTGGATTTAGATGAATATGTACTTTCAATATACGAAGCTTACGGAAAAACTGATTTGATGACAGGGGATCATAGATGGATTATATCTGCTCCTGAAGTTAGAGTCGTTTCTGAATTTGTATTGGAGGTGACTTTATATCATGCGTAAATATAATGTATTTGGAAAGAAACTTTCTAAAACTAAAGCCTTACCTTTTATGATTTTAATTTTTATAGGAGTCATTGTCGGATACTATTTAATCAACTACACTCAAAATATTAGACTAGATGAATTAGAAGAAAACGAAATAGTATTAAGAAATCAAATTAATCAAATTTTAGAGTCTGAAGAAACAGAGAGTTATCTAGAAATTGGCGAATTGATGCCATTTATACCTGTTTCATATAATGCTCAAGCAATCCAAAATGATGTCACAATTGCTAGAAATTTAGCAGGTCTTACATTAGCAGAAAACTTTAGAACAACATTAGTAAATGATGTAGATTCACCATTTGATGAGGATCAAGCAGAGAATTTGAAATATGTAAGAATTTCAGTTTCATTTACTGCCACTGATGATACAGACGCGATTGATTTTATGAATCAGCTTTTAGATTTGGATCACATTTATTATATTTCTTCAGTTAGTGCATCCTACTTAATTGACGGTGGACTTCAAATCGAATTTATCATTTATGGGTTTTATTATTTAATTTAATACAAAGATAAAAGTTGAACGATAATGTTCAACTTTTTTTTAGTATCTACATGCTTTATGTTATATCATTTTAATGATATAATAACTTATAGGAGTTGATTTCATGCAGATTTTATTGAGTATTGGACCGATTGTTATAGATTTTTCAACTATTATAAGCTTTTTAATTGGGATCAGTTTTGGATTTTTATTACTGCTCCTTATTTACCTTTATGCAGTCTTAAGAAGCTTAAATAAAGGTTTAAAACTTAAAAAAGCTGATGAAACAGATATTGATGAAGAAGAAATTAAATATTTAATCCAAGATGGTCAAAAACTATTTAAAGATAAAGAATTAAGAAATGAAGTTGGATATGCTAAGCATTTACAAAATATAAGTGGAGAATTAGCAGTAGATATCGCAAAGAAATTTTATCCAAAATCTAAATATCCTTATTTGGAACTTACTGTTGATGAATCTTTAACCCTAGCACATTATATTACAGATCGTATAGAAGATTTATTAAAAGGTAAAATATTAAGAATGACTAAAGGATTGACTTTAGCTAAAATATATGAACTTAATGAGACTAAGACAAAATTTGATAATAGTAAATTTGTTAAAACAGCTAGGAAATATTCTAAAGTAACAAAAACTGCAGTTGCGGTTATTAATGCAGTCAATCCAGCATATTGGGTTAGAAAATTAACTAAAGAAACTGCAATAAATATTATTATGATAAGAATCGGCTTAGCAATTATCGCAATTACAGGTGAAGAAACGTATAAGATTTATTCTAAAAAAGTATTTAATGTTGAAAAAACAATTGATACAGGTATCGATGATATTTATAAAGATATAACAGAAGACTTAGAAAATGCAGGTAAAGATATATGAGAAAACAAAAAGAAAACTTGCAATTAAATACGATAGTTCCAAAATTCACAATTTTTCAATTTGCTAAAATTGAAGGTATTAGAGGCAAAAAGGTTTATAAAACAGACCATTTTGTTTCTCCAATTTTTGGTCATCAAGTTAAAGATATTGTAACTGTTCCATTTACAGTTAAAAATACCGGTGATACGACAAGACGTTTTGATGCATTTAGAACTAAACATAAAATGTCTGATGAACAAGCTATAGAAAAATATGGCACTAAATATTATGAATTTTCAAATATCGTATCAAATAAAACTAGAAGTGAGTATTTTGGCCCATCTGATTATATCCCAACAGAAAAACCTAAAAAAGAAGAAGTTAAAAAACCACAGATGATGAATCCAATTGGATCACAACACCAAAGAAATGAACGTCAAGAACCAAGAAAAGATGATATGGCTTTTCAAGCTAAACCTGTTGAAAAAGAGAGAAGAATTTTCACTCCAAGACCAGAATTAAACCCTGAGCCTAAAGTAGCCAGTGAACCAAAATTGGAAACATATAAAAGAGAAAAAGCAACAGAAAAACCAGTTGTTACATCTGATTTTGGATTTTTAGATGATAAAACACCAGAAGAAAAACCTGTTTTTGTACAACCTAATCCATTAAAAGAAAAAGCATATCAATTTCCAAATATTTCTATGTTCTCTAAAAAAGACCGTGATTTAAATGAACAACCTCAATGGTTATTAGATCAAATAGATGTTATTAATGCGACGCTTCAACAATTTGGTATTGAAGGCGAAGTTAAATCAAGTAAAAAAGGACCTACAGTAACCAGATATGAAATAGCACTAGAGCCTGGCGTTAACGTTAAACGTGTCTTATCAATTAGTGATAACTTAATGATGAGTCTTGCCTCTAAGTCACTTAGAATAGAAGCTCCAATTCCTGGTAAGCCTTATGTAGGATTAGAAGTACCAAATAAAACTCCAGAAATTGTAGCTTTTGGTAATGTCATAGATAATCCAGCATTTTTAAATGATAAAGAACATCCTTTAAAAGTAGCTTTAGGTGTAGATATTGATGGAGAAAGCATTTATGCTGATATCCAAGCAATGCCTCACGGATTAATTGCAGGTGCTACAAATAGTGGTAAAAGTGTTTGTGTGAATACGATATTAATTAGTTTACTTATAAAAAATTCACCAGAGGATTTAAAACTTATCTTAATTGATCCTAAAATGGTAGAACTTACACCATATAATGATCTTCCACATTTAGTTACTCCAGTCATAACGGATGTTAAAATGGCTTCACAAGCTTTAAATTGGGCAGTTGATGAAATGGAAAGACGTTATCAAAAATTTGCACAAAGCAGAGCTAGAGACATCAAATCATATAATGCAAATGTAAAACGTGGATTAATTGATGATCCTAAAATGCCTTATATCGTTATTGTTATAGATGAATTAGCCGACTTAATGATGGTTGCTGCTCACGATGTAGAAAATGCTATCCAAAGAATTACTCAAAAAGCAAGAGCTGCAGGTATCCATTTATTAGTTGCAACCCAAAGACCAACGACAGATGTTGTAAAAGGAACGATCAAATCAAATATTCCAGTAAGAATTGCATTTAAAGTTGCATCTTTTGTAGATTCAACAACCATTTTAGATGGAGCAGGTGCTGAAACACTATTGGGTAAAGGCGATATGTTATTTAAGAAAAGTGATCGTCCACATAGACTTCAAGGTGCTTATATTCCTGATAATGAAATATATCAAGCAACTGATTATATTAGAGAAAGATATCCAGCAAACTATATCTTTGAACATGAAGCTTTAAAACAATTAGCAGAATTAAAAGAAATGGCTTCAGATGATTTATTTGAAGATGTTGCATATTTTGTTGTAGATTCCCAAAATGCATCGATTAATAGCATACAAAAAGAATTTGAAATTGGATTTAATAGAGCACAAAAAATTGTTGAAATGTTAGAGTATTACTCTATCGTTTCTGCATCTCAAGGAACAAAAGCACGTGAAGTTTTAGTTACATATGAACAATTAAATGAAATATTAGGTAAATCATAAAGATAGGATAAGTACTCAAAATGACGTTAAGAAAAGCATACATCAATTTAAGTCTTGCATTCATATTAATCATGTTGACTGTTATGCTTTATGCATTGAAAGTTTCTAGATTAACTATCGGATGGACAATGACAATATATATAATGACATCAATAGTAGCATTAGCTGCTATTGGTTTTAATATTGTCTTATTTAAAAGAAAAAAAGAAGAAATTAATGATAATTATTTAAAAAAACATCAATTTGAAATCTTAGATTGGCTAACATTTTTAAGTATATCAATGATGTTTATTTTGATTTTATTTATGTTTTTTATTCTCCCAACAAATGTAGATGGTTCTTCAATGAAGCCAACTCTAATTGATAGTGAGCGAGTCTTAATGTATCACTTTAATTATAATCCAAAACGTGATGATGTCATTATTGTACATGTTACGGATCGCTATATAGACACCACAGGAGAACAAGTTAATTTATCAAGTGATTATGAAGATCAAGAACAAGTTTATTTTGTCAAAAGAGTTGTAGCTATTCCTGGTGATACAGTGACATTTGAAGAAATTGGCACAAGTGACGTATATCATATATTAATCAATGGAGAAGTGTATCAAAATCAATATTTTCAAATCTATCAAGTAGATGATCCAGGTAGACTTAAAATGATTTCTTATTTAGATGGAAATAATATACTAAGAGAAAATCAGTATTTCGCATTTGGCGATAACGAATCTTTTTCTTATGATAGCAGAAGTATTGGCGCAATCCATAGTGACGATATTATTGGTAAAGCTGTTTATAAGCTTTGGCCATTCGGAGGTATATCTAATGGATAAGAAAAATACAACTAAACAAATACAATGGTATCCAGGGCATATGTTTAAATCTTTTCGAGAAATCAAAGAGAAATTAAAATTAATGGATATCGTGATGATTTTATTAGATGCACGACTACCTTTATCTTCAATGAATCCAAACGTTTTAAAAATGGTTAAACATAAACCAATTTTATTACTTTTTAATAAAATGGATTTAGCAGATACTAATCTTTTACATGATCACATGACCTACTATGAAGATTTAGGATTTTCCACATTAAAAATTGATTCACAATCACAAATAAACACCAATAAAATTTATGATAAAGCATATGAAGTTTTAAAAGAAAAAATGGATAGAAATAGAGAAAAAGGTCTACTGGATAGACCTATAAGAACCATGATATTAGGTATACCAAATGTTGGTAAATCTACCTTGATTAACGCTTTATCAGGCAAAAAAGCCACAAAAACAGGCAATAAACCTGGAGTTACTAAAGCACAACAATGGATTAAGTTAGGATCTAATTTTGAATTATTAGATACACCTGGTGTTTTATGGCCAAAATTTGAAGATGAAAAAGTTGGTTATCATTTAGCGATTACAGGTGCAATTAAAGATGATATTATTCCTATAGATGATGTGTGTCAATATGCACTTAATTTTTTAAAAATTCATTATCCCAAAAGATTATTAGAAAGATATGATATAGCCCTTGATATGGATGATTATGTATCTATGTTAGATGCGATTGGGCAAAAGCGTGGAGCACTTTTAAGAGGTGCTGAAATTGATTATGATCGAGTTTATCATATCATCTTAACAGATATTAGAAACAATCAATTAGGAGGCTTATCTTTTGACAGAATTTAATTTATATCAATTTGAAGATGAACTTTATGAAAAAGGTATAACATATATAGCGGGTATAGATGAAGCAGGCAGAGGTCCACTTGCTGGTCCGGTGGTTGCTGCTGCAGTTATATTAAAAAAAGGTGCAAAATTAAATTATGTAGATGATTCAAAAAAGTTAAGTGAAAAACAAAGACAAAAAGCTTTAATTGAAATTAAAGAACATGCACTTGCAATAGGTATAGGAATTTCTTCAGTTGATGAGATTGATCGTATTAATATTTATAGAGCAGCAAGAGAAGCCATGCATTCTGCAATTAAGCAATTAAAAATAAAACCAGAATTTTTACTTATAGATGCGATGCCAATGGAAATTGATATACCAAATAAATCCATTATTAAGGGCGACCAAAAATCAATTAGTATTGCTGCTGCATCTATCGTAGCTAAAACAACTAGAGATCAATATATGATAGAAATGGATAAAGTCTTTCCTTTATATAACTTCAAGCAACATAAAGGATATGGAACAAAAGAACATATAGAACTTATCAAAAGACATGGATATACTCCTATTCATAGAAAGACCTATGAGCCTATAAAATCCATGATAAAAGAAGAGATAAGGAAAAAACATGAAGCTCATACATTGTTTTGATTTAAAAGATTATGATTTAGACGATAAAATCTATCATAGAGTTGCATGTCGTGCCATCATTTTACAATATCCCTACCTATATATGATTCAAAGTGATTTATATCATGATTTAAAGTTTCCTGGTGGTGGACAAAAACCAGATGAAACTGATATCCAAACCTTAATGAGAGAAACCTTAGAAGAAACCGGATTAACAATTATTAAAAACACTATCAAACCATTTGGTATGACGATTGAAAAAAGAAAATCTAAAACTATTGATCATGAAATTTTTTATATGGAATCTAAATATTTCACATGTAAAGTTTCAAAGCATATAACAAGTCAAAATCTAGATGATTATGAAAAAGCATATGGATATAAGCTTATAAAAATTCATATTGATGATGCTATCAAACAAAACCAAAGCTTAATTCATAAAGATTTACCTCAAATTCCATGGTTAAAAAGAGAATTAAAAGTTCTTACTTACATTAAAGATGAAAATTAGTCTTCATCTTTTTCTTTTTTTAAAGTAAAAACACATAATTTTCGACTATTATGAAATAGAAAAACATATATATTATATAAATATATATATAGAAAGCAATTTCTCTTTATGCTTGACTTTAAAAATTAAGTTACTATAATAGATATGGAAAAGGAGTGTTTACATGGCAAATAAAAAATTAATTATCGTGGAATCACCATCTAAATCAAAAACAATATCAACATACGTTAAAGATGACGTTCTTGTTTTGTCGTCTAAAGGACACATAAGAGATCTAGCAACATCTGGTAAAGATGGACTAGGTATTGATATAGAAAATGATTTTCAACCATCATATAAAATCATAAAAGGTAAAAATAATTTAGTTAAAGAATTAAAACAAAAAGCTAAAAATAGAGAAGTCTTGATTGCAACTGACCAGGATAGAGAAGGAGAAGCCATCGGATGGCATCTCGCTCAAATTCTTGAACTTGATCCAAATGCTAAAAATCGTATCGTTTTTAGAGAAATCACAAAACAAGCAATAACTGAAGCATTGGAACATCCAAGAAAGATTGATCAAGAATTAGTTAATTCTCAAGAAGCAAGACGTATCTTAGATCGCATCATTGGATTTAAATTATCAAAACTACTACAATCAAAAATTAAATCCAAATCTGCAGGACGTGTGCAAAGTGTTGCATTAAAACTAATTGTAGATTTAGAAAAGAAGATTGAAGCATTTATTCCAGAAACATATTATGAAATTGATGCACAATTTCCTGATTTTAAAGCATCTTATCATATACCGGCTAAAAAGCGGTTATCAAAAGAAGAAGCTGATCAAATTGTAAAAACATCAACAAATCCATTTCATATTAGTGATATTCAAACAAGAAATACAAAAAGAAAATCAAAACCGGCATTTATTACATCAACACTTCAACAAGATTCTATTAACAACTTATATATGAGCGCTAGTAGAACCATGATGGTTGCACAAAAACTATATGAAGGTATTGAAATAAATGATGAAACCATTGGGTTAATCACTTATATGCGTACAGATTCAAATAGATTGGCTGCACCATTTATTAAAGAAACAAATGAATTTATCTTAAATCAATATGGTAAAAAGTATTTAGGTCACTATAAAGTATCTACAAAAGAAAATGCACAGGATGCTCATGAAGCAATTAGACCTACATCCATTTATCGGACACCAGATATGATGTCATCATATTTAGATAAAGATGAATTAAAACTTTATAAACGTATTTATGAACGCACACTAGCTTCACTTATGAGTGATGCATTATTCGAAAGTACAAAAGTTAAAATTACATCAAATGATAATATTTATAACCTTGAAGGATCTATATTAAAATTTGATGGGCATACAAAGGTTTATCAAGATCAAAAACAAGTTGATAAATTATTACCTAAATTAGAAATAAATCAAGAACTTAAAGCAAGTGAAGTCCTAGCAATAGAAAAAGTAACAACTCCACCTGCAAGATATTCTGAAGCAACTTTAATTAAGGAAATGGAATCACTTGGTATAGGTAGACCATCTACTTATGCTGCAATTATCCAAACTTTAAAAAATAGAGCATACGTCTCCTTAGAAACAAAACGATTTGTTCCAACTGAACAAGGTAGACTAACTTCAAAAGAACTAGATTCATTCTTCCATAAAATCATTAATGTAGATTACACATCAAAAATGGAGAAAAAGCTTGATGGAATTGCAGAAGCAACTGAATCTGGTGTAGAAATAGTATCAAATTTTTATCATAGTTTTATTCCAATGATTGAATATGCACAAGAGCATATGAAAAAAGTAGAACCGAAAATGACTGATGAACTTTGTCCTAAATGTGGGAAACCATTGGTTATTAGAAAATCAAGATATGGTGAGTTTATAGCATGTAGTGGTTTTCCTAAATGTAGATATATAAAAGGCAATGAAGAACAAACAGATAAATAAGTAAAATTACATTGGCACTTTACAAACAAATGAAAAAGTGATAATATATCTATGCATTCATATTAATGGATGTTACATACCCCCTTTTTAAAGTGTATGAAAGTACACAGAACCCCCTTAATTGGTCTTCTGAACTTTTTCAGAAGGCCACTTTTTATGAATTAGAAATTAAAATATGATATAATAGTCATGAAGTTGTTAAAGGAAGTGTGAGATATGAAAACTTTTAAATCTAAACCAGTGACACTAATTGGTGACACAAAAGAAGTCGGAGATATTGCTCCAGATTTTAAAGCATTAAATCATAAAAATGAATATGTTAGTTTGTCAGATTTTAAGACGAAATACATTATTTTAAATGTAGTTCCTTCTCTAGACACAACAGTCTGTGATCGTCAAACTAGAACAGTCAATCAAGAATTATCAGAAATTGATGATTTAACAGTTTTAACGATTTCAAATGATCTTCCATATGCACAAGCAAGATGGTGTGGAAGTGCAGGATTAGATAATGTCATCACATTAAGTGATTACATTGAATTAGATTTTGGGAATAAATATGGAACTTATATTAAAGAATTACGATTATTAGCAAGATCAGTATTCGTTCTTGATCAAAATAGAAAGATCATTTATATTGAATATGTTGATGAAATGAGTTCACATTTAAACTTTGATGAATTGCTTACTTTTGTTAAAAACTTACCGAAAGATTAACCTTTCGGTTTTCTTTTTCTTATGGTATAATATCTAAAGGTTATAGGAGACATATTATGGGACTATTTAAGAAATTATTTGGTAAAAAAGAAAAGAATGATAAATATACTTTAGGTCTGCATAAGACCAAAGAAAGCTTGACTGATTTAAAAGAAATTCTTAAAAAATCAAAAACAATTGACGATGAACTCTTTGATGCTTTAGAAGATATTTTTATTCAAGCAGATATAGGTGTTGATACAGTTGTTTATTTTATTGAAGAGTTAAGAAAAGATGTTGATAAAAAACAAATTACAGATCCTAATGATCTAGCTGAGATAATTGTTGACAAAATGTTTGAGATTTATTTAAAAGGTGATCTTTTAAATACTGAACTTAATTTTGATGAAAATGAATTAAACGTATATTTATTTGTTGGAGTCAATGGAGTTGGAAAAACAACAACTATAGGCAAACTTGCAAAACAACTTAAAACTGATGGCAAAAAAGTTATGTTGGTTGCCGGAGATACATTTAGAGCTGGTGCAATTGAACAACTTAAGATTTGGGGTCAAAGAAGTGATACATATGTTTTTGCAAAAGATTCTGGTAGTGATCCATCAAGTGTTATCTATGACGCTATAGAGTATGCTAAAAAAGAAAACTATGATGTCATCTTATGTGATACAGCTGGAAGACTTCAAACTAAAGTGAATCTCATGAAAGAATTAGAAAAAATGAAACGTGTGATTCAAAAAACGCTACCTCATGCACCACAAGAAACGCTTTTAGTTATTGATGCAACTACAGGACAAAATGGTATGCGTCAAGCAGAAGTATTCAAAGATGCTACAGATGTTTCAGGCATTATTTTGACTAAACTAGATGGGACTGCTAAAGGCGGTATTGTACTAGCAATAAGACATTTATACGATCTGCCAATTAAGTACGTTGGATTGGGTGAAAAGATAGATGACTTGGTATATTTTGATATTGAAGATTATATTTATGGGTTATTTGAAGATTTCTTTAGAGGATAAATTATGGAATCATTAGAGAAAAAAGAACAACTAAATCAATTATTTGATGTGTATCATAAATTATTAACTGATAAACAAGTTCAATACTTTAAATACTATTATCAAGATGATTACTCATTACAAGAAATTGCGGATTTAGCGAATGTAAGTAGAAATGCAATTTTTGATCAATTAAAAAAAGTGGAAACACATCTTTTTTCTTATGAAGAAAAACTACAATTATTATTAAACAAACAAAAAAGACTCAAAATTATAGATCACTTAGAACAAACCAAAGATTTAAAAAGCTTAGATGATTTAAGAAAGTTGGATGAGTAATGGCAGAGAATTCTTTAAGTTCAAGACTACAAATGGCAATGCGCAGATTAACTGGGCGTGGTATTTTAACTGAAAAAGACATTGATGAAATGATGAGAGAAGTTCGTCTATCATTATTAGAAGCTGATGTCAATTTTAAGGTAGTTAAACAATTTATTGCAAATATAAAAGAACAAGCTGTTGGAGAAAAGATCTTAAAAGGATTGAATCCAGGGCAACAAGTCGTTAAAATAGTTCATGACGAACTAAAGAGAGTCATGGGCGAGGACGCAGAGGGCATTAATTATGCCTCAAGCGGCATAACAACAATTATGACTATTGGTCTTCAAGGTTCAGGTAAAACGACCGCAATTGGCAAATTAGGCGTTTATATAAGAAAGACTGAAAAGAAGAATGTTATGTTTATTGCTGCTGACGTATATCGTCCTGCAGCTATTGAACAATTAGTGACGATTGGTAAGCAAGTTGGCATCGAAGTTTATGAAGAAGGTTTAAAAGATGCTAGAGATATTGTTACTAACGGATTAAAGTATGCAAAAGAGAATAAATATAACTGTGTCATCATCGATACAGCTGGTAGACTTCATATTGATGAAAAGATGATGAGTGAATTAGTAGATGTTAAAGCAATTGCTAATCCTAATGAAATCTTATTAACAGTTGATGCAATGACTGGTCAAGATGCAGCTAATATTGCTAAGAGTTTTCATGAGCAATTAAATGCTACAGGAGCAATCTTAACTAAACTTGATGGAGATACCCGTGGGGGTGCTGCTCTATCTATTAAAGAAGTTTCAGGTATACCAATAAAGTTTGCCTCTAGTGGTGAGCATATGGATACATTTGAACTATTTCATCCAGAGAGAATGGCATCTCGTATTTTAGGTATGGGAGATGTTTTAACATTAATTGAAAAAGCTACAGACGCAATTGATGAAGATGAAGCTAAATCAATGATGGATAAGTTAATGAGTGATTCATTTAACTATAATGATCTATTAAAACAGTTTAAAATGATTAAACGTATGGGTTCTATGAGTAAAATCTTAGGATTTATGCCAGGTATGGGAAAAATCAAAGATGCAGCATCAAAAATTGACGATAAACAATTTGATAAAATGAGTGTATTAATCACTTCAATGACAGAAAAAGAGCGAAAGGACCCATCTTTAATTGATAAGAGTTCAAAAAGAAGAGAAAGGGTTGCAAAAGGCTCTGGCATGAGTGTTCAAGATCTTAACAGATTAAGAAGTGCACTTGATCAACAAAAGAAAATGATGAAACAAATGATGAATATGGACGAAAAACAACTAGATAGCATGTCAAAAAATCCAACTCAAGCATTCCAAAAAACGAAACAAAAAAAGGGTAAAGGTAAAGGAAAGGGTCAATTTAGGATTCGTTGATCCTTTTTTACTTATCCACAAATACTGTGGGAAATTATTTTGATTTTGCGTGATAAAATTAAGAAAAGGGGTATCATATCATGAAAAAAATTACATTAATAGATGGTAATTCAATTTTATTTAGAGCATATTATGCAACAGCTTACCCTGG
Organism: Mariniplasma anaerobium; assembly: GCF_016865445.1. GTDB lineage: Bacteria > Bacillota_I > Bacilli_A > Acholeplasmatales > Acholeplasmataceae > Mariniplasma > Mariniplasma anaerobium. The sequence continues at coordinate 510,633 of NZ_AP024412.1, forward strand.
TGCTAAATTGATGCAATCCTCAAATGGGACTTACACAAATGCTGTTTTTGCATTTGTAGGTATGTTTGAAAAAATGGTTACATCAGAAACTACAGATGTTTTAGTTGCTTTTGATACAAAAGAACCAACTAAAAGACACATAGCCTATGAAGGCTATAAAGCTGGTAGAACTAAGATGCCAGAAGAACTTGGACAACAAATTCCTTTAGTTAATCAATATATTGATCTTAATGGTGTTGTGGCTTATTCAAAAGCAGGATATGAAGCAGATGATATTATAGGAACATTAGCTAAACAAGCTAGTGCAAAAGGATATAGTGTTGATATATATTCAAGTGATAAAGATTTACTTCAATTAGTTGATGAACAAATTACAGTACATCTATTAAAAAAAGGTATGAGAGAAGTTCATGATTTTACACCTGAAAAACTTATTGAAACATATGAGTTAACACATAATCAGATGATTGATTTAAAAGCACTTATGGGTGATGCCTCAGATAATATACCAGGTATCCCAGGTGTAGGTGAAAAGACAGCGATTAAATTATTAAAAGAATATGAAACACTAGAAAATATATTAGAACATCAAGATGATATCAAAGGTAAATTAGGCGAAAGAATTAGAGAGCACAGAGATAGTGCAATCATGAGTAAAGAATTAGTAACCATACAATTAGATTGCGATATCGAGTATGATGTAGATTCTATTGCAAAAAAAGATATAAAAACAGAAGACTTGATTCATTTTTATCAAGACTTAGATCTTCATGTATTTGTTAAAAAAATGGAAATGCCCGTCAAACAAGAAGAGAGTAAATGGAATCATATAGAACTAAAAAGTGTTAGTGAATTAGAAGATATATTAAATCAAGACTTAAGCCTTCATTTTGAGTTTAGCGATTACAATTATCACAAGGCTGAACTTTGGGGTATTGGCTTATCTAATGGAAATAACAATTATGTCATAAGTGCAGATGTTGCATTATCTTCCATTGGTTTTGATATGTATTTAAAAGACGAAAAATACCAAAAATATGTTTATGATTTAAAGGCAATTAAAGTTTTTCTTTTATGGAATAAACTTGATATCAAAGGTGTAAGTTTTGATTTGTTGCTTGCTGCATATTTAATAAATTCTCATTTGGGAAAAGAAGAATTTAAAAGAATTGTTTCTAACTTTTATTATGAAGATATTCAATATGATGATAATATTTATGGCAAAGGCAGTAAAAAAGCTTTGCCTGAAAAAGATATATATTTCCATCATATCGCTTCAAAAGCAAAAGCAATATATGCATTAAAAGATGAGTTGATAAAAAACTTAAAAGATGATGAACAATTAGATTTATTAAAAAATATTGAATTACCTTTATCTGAAGTTTTAGCAGAAATGGAATTTGAAGGTCTTCGTGTAGATAAAGAAGAATTAAGCAAACAAAAAGAAGGTTTGAACACAAGAATAAATCAACTTGAAAAAGAAATTATTCATTTAGCTGGACGAGAGTTTAATGTTTCTTCTCCTAAGCAATTAGGTGAAATCTTGTTTGAGGATTTAGATCTACCAAATGGTAAGAAAACTAAAACTGGATATTCTACTAATGTTGATGTATTAAATAAATTACAAGGTAAACATCCAATAATTGAAAAAATTTTAGAATATAGACAATTATCAAAACTATATTCAACATATATTATAGGTTTAGAACAAAATCTATTTGAAGATGATAAAGTTCATACCATCTATATGCAAGCATTAACAACAACAGGTAGATTATCTTCACTTGATCCTAATTTACAAAATATTCCTATTAGAACTGAAGAAGGTAGACAGATTAGAAAAATCTTTATACCAAAAGAAAATCATCTATTTTTAGGTGCTGACTATTCTCAAATTGAATTAAGAGTATTAGCAAGCATGGCAAATGTCAAAAAACTTATAGAAGCATTTAATAATCATGAAGATATTCACACAAAAACTGCTAAAGAGATTTTTCATCAAGATGAAGTAGATAGTGAACAAAGAAGAGCAGCAAAAGCTGTAAACTTTGGAATTATATATGGTATTGGAGCTTGGAGTCTATCAGAAGATATTCATGTGAGTCCAAAGGAAGCTCAAAGATTTATAGATGATTACCTAAATTTATATCCCGAGATTAAAACTTATATGGAAGATATCGTTACTTATGCTAAAGAAAACGATTATGTTAAGACAATTATGAATCGTAGAAGATATATCCCTGAATTAAAATCAAGTGTATATACTCAAAGATCATTTGGCGAAAGAACAGCACTTAATGCACCAATTCAAGGAAGTGCTGCAGATATACTGAAAAAAGCAATGATTGATTTATATAGATATCTTAAAAAAGAAAATAAAAAATCTAAAATACTTCTTCAAGTACACGATGAACTTATTCTAGATGTTGTTCAAGAAGAATTAGAAGAAATGAAAGAAATTGTACCAAAGATGATGCGTAAAGCAGTCAGTTTAAAAGTTGAATTAGAGACATCTTGTGATGTCGGAAAAACTTGGTATGATTTAAAATAGGTGTTATGTATGCCAGAACTTCCAGAAGTAGAGACGGTAAGACGCACGCTACTTTTAAAAATTAAAGATAAAAAAATCATTGATATCTTTGTTTTATATCCAAATATCATTAAAACAGATATTACATATTTTATGACACATGTAATCAATCAAACGATTAGAGATATCAAAAGAATGGGTAAATACTTAATATTTATATTAGACTATGATGTGATGATTATGCATTTAAGAATGGAAGGCAAATTCTATATTAAACAGCATGAAGACATTGATAAACATGAACATATTATATTTACTCTTGATGATTTGAGCCAACTTAGATATCATGATGTTAGGAAATTTGGAACGCTTCATGTTCTTCCTATTAAAGATTATTTAAATGTATATCCCTTAAATGGTTTAGGACGTGAACCTAAAGATCAAAATAAATTGGATTTTTACAATCAAATTCATCATACTAATAGACCTATTAAAGGTGTTATGCTAGATCAGCATATCATCAGTGGATTAGGTAATATATATGTAGATGAAACACTCTTTTTAGCTAAAATACATCCCAGTAGACTAGCTTCTAAGATAACAAAAAAACAAGCATCAGATTTAATAGATGCGGCAACAAAAGTTTTAGCAAAAGCGGTAGAGCTTGGTGGAACAACCATAAGAAGTTATACATCAAGTTTAGGTGTTCATGGAAGATTTCAAAATCAATTGAATGTGCATACTAAACAAGGAGAACCTTGTCCAGTATGCAAACAAGAAATTATAAAAATTAGAGTAGCGGGTCGTGGATCATATGTCTGTCCAAATTGCCAAAAATAAACCTTATATTGTCGGCTTAACAGGTGGAATTGCATCTGGTAAATCAACAGCAGCAGCTTACATTAAATCACTAAATATCAAAGTTATAGATAGTGATGAAATCGTAAAAAATCTGTGGAAAGAAAACAATGAGATGATTTTGAAAGCAGAGTCTCTTTTTGGCTTTTCTATAAAAACAGATGCTGACAAGGAAAAAATTAAAAAGGCAATGTGTGAAGACAAAAGATTAAGATTAAAACTTAATGAAATCACGCATCCATTTGTATTTAAAGAAATCAAAAGACAACTATTAACTTTTGAAAATGAAAAAATAGTAGTTATTGATATGCCACTATTATTTGAAGTATCATATGAAAAAAAATGTGATATAACATGTTTAGTATATGTATCAAAAAACATTCAATTAATGCGATTGATGTCTAGAGATGATATGCTAGAAAAAGATGCTAAAAAACTTATCAATTGTCAACTAAGCTTGGAACATAAAAAAATGAAAGCTGATGTTATTTTTGATAACGAAAGTGATCTTGATTATTTATATTTTCAAATCGATCAATTTTTGAGAGGTTTAAAATTATGAAGAATAGTTCAACTTTCCAATTAAGCGTTCATTCAGATCTTGCTAATCAAGACTTTAAAGTGTTAGCCCTTCTTTATCAACCATTATTAGGTGTAGCATCACATTCTTTATTCGTAACATTTTATCAACTAAACGATAAAATTAATCAAAAGAGTTATACACATCAACAATTATTTGATTTATTAAATTTAAAGCAAACAGAATTCTTAAAAATGCGTAATAAATTAGAAGCATTGAATCTACTTGAAGTTTATCAAGAAAATGATGCATATATTTATGTCATGAAGACACCATTATCTGCTAAACAATTCTTACTTGATACAGTTTTTGGTAGTTATCTACAATCAGAAATTGGGGAAAAAAATGTTGATATGCTTGCGAATTTATTTAAAATCGAAACACCAAAATTAGAAGGATATACAAACATAACAAAACCTTTCGATAGTATGTATGAATTTAAGAGTTTAAATTTATTAAAACTTGATTATGAATTCCAAGGTAGGAAACAAAATGGCGGTAGTCATATTGGTAATCATTTTGATTTCAATGCTTTTGTTGAAGCACTACCAGAGCGTTTAAAAAATTCACAATTATTAAACCAAAAATTACAACAACAAATATCAAAAATAGCATTTGTGTATCAATTTGATGTAAAAGATATGGTAGAAGTTTATATTCATGCATCACAATCAAGACAAACTATAAACTTTCAAGCATTAAATCACAAAGCAAAATTACATTATGAAAGCAAAAATCAAACACTTGAGATTAAAGAAAAAGACATACCTAAAACTGATTTAATTAAAAATATACCTCCTCAAGTGATTATTCAAAAATATAGTAAAACAGATACTCAAGGTATTGCATTATCAACTGCAACACTTTTAATTGAAAGAAATCACGTTGATCCAGGTATTATAAATGTCATCTTAATGCTTGTTTTAAAACAAAAAGATGGCGTGCTTCCTGGATTAAAATATATGGAAACTGTTTTGCATGATTGGCTAAACAGAGGTATTCAAACGACTGAAGATGCACTGAATCATTCAACTCAATTAGAAAACCAATGGGTCAACAAGAAAAAAGCTAAAAAGATTAGTGAACCTGACTGGATGGATGATTACGTGAAAGAATTAGAGAAAATGGAGGCGTAGAAAATGACAATTGCTGAAATGCGACAATTCATTGGTAAAAATCAAGAGACTAAAAGCTTAGAAGTTTTAGATGTTGATGTAAACAAAGTTTATCAATATCTGGTTCGAAAAAAAGAAAAACCGGTAGTTGATGGCTATGAAGTTGTTTTGCGCACTGAACCTTATATCGAGATTGTTTATCGTCCAACAAAAGAAAAAGCTTTTGAACTTAAAAAAGAAAGAATCAGAAGAAACTTGAAATTTTATGATAGTGAAGTTTATATTCAAGATGCAAGTATTTCTGAATTTGATTGTTTTAATGAAGAAAGACAAAAAGCACATGATCTTGCAGCACAATTTCTTGAGAACTATAGAAAAGATCATTATGAAAAAGGTATGCTTATATATGGAAGATATGGAACAGGTAAATCATATTTATTATCTGCTATAGCTCAAGAACTCGCATTAAAAAATATAGCAGTTTTATTTGTATATGTTCCTGATTTGATTCGTTCAATCCGTCAAGGAATGAATGATGGGAACTTAGAAGAACGTATTAATAAACTAAAACAAGCAGATATATTAATGCTAGATGATTTTGGTGGAGAAAACATGAGTCCATGGTTTAGAGATGAAATCATTGTACCAGTGCTTCAATATCGTTTATCAGCTAAACTTCCAGTATTTATGAGTTCTAATTTTTCACTTGTACAACTTCTAGAAGCTCTAACACTTACAAAAGATGAAACCAATAGAATGAAAGCTGGTAGACTTATACAAAGAATTAAAGATTTAATGCATTATGTCAAATTATCAGAAGAACCATTTACACGTGATAAATAACTTGTAATTTATAAAACTAGTGATATAATATATTTAGATACGATGAACAGGACAACATTTAGGTTAACTAAAAGCGACGTAGGATGGTGAAAGCTACGAAAATCTTAAATGACTACCTGGGAGTAGATTAGCAAAAACTAATCCGCTGAGCCTAGCGTTAAAGGGATAAAGTGCTAGGGAAACCTAGAACTAAGGTGGTACCGCGAAGTAAATTCGTCCTTAGACTATTGTCTAGGGATTTTTTTATTAAAAAAAGGAGTGAATTATATGATTCAAATTAAGTTTCCAGATGGAAGTAAAAAAGAGTATGAAAAAGGCATTACACCTTTAGAGATTGCCCAAAGTATCGCGATGTCTTTAGCTAAAAAAGCTATAGCAGCTGTTTTTAATGATGCTTATGTAGAATTATCAAGAGAATTATTAGAAGATGGAACATTAGCGATTTTAACTGAAAAAGATGAAAAGTCCTTAGATATTATCAATCACTCAACGGCACATTTAATGGCTCAAGCCATTACTAATCTTTATCCAGGTGCTTGTTTTGGTGTTGGACCTTATATCGAAGAAGGTTTTTATTATGATGTAGATTTTAATGATGAAAAGATTAATGATGAAGATTTATTAAAAATCGAAAAAGAGATGCATAAATTAGCTGAAGCAGCTTTTGATATCAAAAGAGAAGAAGTTTCTTATGAACAAGCTAAAAAGATTTTTAAAAACGACCCATATAAACTAGAAATTATTGAAGATTATAAAGATCAACAATTAACAGTTTATCATCAAGGAGATTTTGTTGATCTTTGTCGTGGTGGTCATGTTTTAAATACCAAACAAATTAAACATTTTAAATTATTAAACCTAGCTGGTGCATATTGGAGAGGTAATAGTAATAATAAAATGTTAGTTAGAATTTATGGCACAAGCTTTTTTAGTAAAAAAGCATTAGATGAACACTTAGTATTATTAGAAGAAAGAAAGCTAAGAGATCACCGTAAATTAGGTAAAGAATTAGATATCTTTATGATTTCTAAAGAAGCTGGTCAAGGTCTACCTTTCTGGTTACCTAAAGGAGCAACCATTCGTAGAGTCATTGAAAGATATATCACAGATGTTGAAATATCTTTAGGTTATTTACATGTATATACTCCTATTTTGGCCAATGTAGATTTATATAAAACATCAGGACACTGGGATCATTATCAAGATTCAATGTTTCCTCCAATGGATATGGGCGATGGTGAAATGCTAGTCATTAGACCAATGAACTGTCCACATCATATGTTACTTTATAAAAATGATGTTCATTCTTATAGAGAACTTCCTTTAAGAATTGCTGAATTAGGCATGATGCATCGTTATGAAAAAAGTGGAGCATTATCAGGATTACAAAGAGTTAGAGAAATGACTTTGAATGATGCACATATATTTGTTAGACCTGATCAAATCAAAGATGAGTTCAAAAGAACAATGGAATTACTTCTAACTGTTTATGAAGACTTTAATATTACTGATTACAAATTTAGATTAAGTTATCGTGATCCACTAGATACTGAAAAGTATTTCCCAAATGATGAAATGTGGAATAAAGCAGAAAAGATGTTAAAAGAAGCATTGGATGAATTTGGAATAGAATATTACGAAGCATATGGTGAAGCAGCATTTTATGGTCCAAAATTAGATGTTCAAGTTAAAACAGCTTTAGGTAATAGTGAAACACTATCAACTATTCAATTAGACTTCTTACTTCCTGAACGTTTTGATCTAACTTATGTTGGTGAAGATGGTAAAAATGATCAAAGACCAGTAGTCATTCATAGAGGTATAGTCTCTACGATGGAACGCTTTGTAGCATACTTAATAGAAGAATATAAAGGGGCATTCCCTTTCTGGTTAGCACCAGTTCAAGTTAAGATTATTCCTGTTAATGTAGAGGCTCATATGGATTATGTTAAAAAAGTACATGATACATTAAAATATAAGTATTTTAGAGTAGAAAGTGACTTAAGAGAAGAAAAACTTGGTTATAAGATTAGAGAAACACAAACACAAAAAATACCTTATTCACTTGTTTTAGGGGATAACGAAGTAGAAGAAGGATTGGTCACTTATCGTAAATATGGTGAACAAAAACAAACGACTATTACATTAGATGAATTTATAGCAATGATATCTAAAGAGTTAAAGAGTAGTTTAAAATAATAAATGTAGAACTATAAGAAATCTTATAGTTCTATTTTTTTAATCGAAAAAAAAGACTAGAAATATGACAATAAAGCAAATTATAAAAGAATCTATCTAAAAAAAAGATTGAATTATCTACATATTTTAATTAAATAAAAATAATAATAAAAATAAACCCAACTCTATCTAGAAACCTTCTTTTTTATAGCATGAAAATATGATATAATATAGTAGATTTTGCATAAAAGAAAAGAGGGACAAATATGTTAGAAGTTAAAAATGCTAAAATGATGTATGGTAGTTTAGTCGCTGTAGATCATTTGACATTTACAATAAAACCTGGAGAAATTTTTGGGCTTTTAGGTACCAACGGTGCAGGTAAAACGACAACCTTTAGAATGATTATGGGTCTATTAGAACCAACAGAAGGTGAAGTCTTATATAATGGTGGCAAAATTGGATATCATAATGTCAATGAAATAGGCTATATGATTGAAGAGCGAAGCTTATTGACAAAAGTTACAGTTAAAGAGCTTATGCTTTATTTTGGTCAATTAAAAGATATGGAACCAAAAGTCATATTAGAGCGCCTTGATTATTGGTTAGGACGTTTTAATATTGTTGAATATAAAAATAAAAAGATTAAAGAATTGTCTAAAGGTAATCAACAAAAGATTCAATTCATATCAGCAATTATCAATAACCCTAAACTTTTAGTTCTTGATGAACCATTTAGTGGACTTGATCCAATTAATACTGAAATATTTGTGGAAGTTGTTAGAGATTTTCAAAAACAAGGATCTATGGTTGTTTTTTCATCTCATCAACTTGACCATGTTGAATCTTTTTGTGAAGAAATTATCGTTTTAGAAAAAGGTGAAGCCATTATTAGTGGACGTATTGATAAAGTTAAAAAAGACTTTAAAAAATTAAACATTAGTATTATTGGTGATGTAGAAATAGAAAAATTAGAAGCGATAAAAGGTGTGTTTAAAGTAATCGAAAATGCTAATGGTATCGTTGTTAAAATTGAAGATGAATCTGTTAGTAAAGATGTTTTTGATTATGTTAAGACTTGTGATCATATTAAAAAATATGATGTTGAAGAACCATCTTTATCTGAAATATTTATAGCAAAGGTAGGACACGCACATGAAGAAATTTAAATTTTTAATTGTCTATGGGTTAAAAAAACGTGTTTTCAGAAAGTCCTTCTTAATCGCAAATATCGTCATTGCATTATTGTTTGTTGCAATTGTCAATCTGCCAACAATTATCGGTTGGTTTGGTAGCGAAGATGATCAAATTACGAATATATATGTAGATGTTTACAATGAAACATCTATGAATACAATTCACACTGACTTACAAGAAGCTTTAAATCTTCCTTATGAAGGCTATGACTATTATTTAATAGAAAGTGTTAATCAAAGCTTTGATGAAGATGCTTTTTGGGAAGCAGAAGATTCTGATGTTGCATTAGTGATTAAAGGTAGTGTAGCAAGCCCAGTGATTGATATATATTCTAAATATCCTGAGAATAATTATTTATTCATGGGACAAATAGAATTATTAATCATCAATTATCAAATTGATGATTATCAAAGCCCAGTTTTTGAAACTATCTTGGCACCTGATTATGAAGATCCTGAAGAAGAAGCAGCTATCTCATCATTGATGAGTATACTGGTACTTCCATTATTTATTTTAATTACGATGGCTACACAATTTGTTGGTGTTGATATAATTGAAGAAAAATCAACCAAAGCAATCGAAACAATTATCGCAAGTGTTCCTGCTAAAATACATTTTTTATCTAAAATATCTGCAAGTATCTTATTTGTATTGATACAAGGAGCTTTAATACTAGTTTATGGAGGCATTGCGGCATTGCTAGGAAATGTAAGTGCATCTGCTGGCTCAGTTGTGCCATCAGGAGTAGATGTTCATTTACTAAAATATTTAGGTGAACTACTTCCAAATTGGCCATTAGTATTAATCATTGCATTATTATTTGTTATTGTAGGTACATTATTTTATTTAGTTATTGCAGCTCTATTTGCATCAATGGCTGTAACACAAGAAGATTATCAACAATTCCAATCACCATTAACGCTTATGTTACTAGGTGGATTTTATATTGGTATATTTGCGCCACTTGCTGGAGGATATGGATTTATGAAAGCTATGGCTTTTGTTCCAATATTCACACCGATGGTTGCACCAATCGCTTATGCATCGGGTATTATGAGCTTACTAGAAGCAATCATTGCTTTAGTTGTTATGGTTATCGTTTTAATTGGCGCTTTATATGTTGTTGCTCCGGTTTACAAGATCGCTATTTTAAGTTATGACCAAACTAAATTTTTCACACGTGTCAAATCATATTTTAAAAAAGCTTTTACTAAAAATAAGAAAGATAAAACTGTTTAATGGATGATCCTATTTTATATGCATCAACTGTTATTGCACTTATTGGGATTCCTGTTATAAGTAACCTTTTAAGTAAGATAAAACTGAAATACATCTTTATACCAACAGTATTATCACTAGGTATTTCTTTTCCAATGTTTTTATTACTTGTGATTGTTCAACAATCAGATATGTTTCCATACTTATTTTATATTTCAATGAGTTTATGGACGGGTGGGTTTTTCTCAATATTTATTAATTTATATGTATATCGTAAAAAAAAGAAAACATTACTTAAAGATGTGCAAAAAGAAATTTAATAAAAAGCAGTTCATATATCAATATGGACTGCTTTTTTTATTTTGATAAATAGATATTTAAATTGATATAACATATAGACAATTCTAAATTTGTTTGGTAAAATATATACATTATAAACAATGACAAATTTACATATAAAAAATGCTTAGATAAAAGAATAGTTATGAAACTATATTCTTCATAATTTTGGAGGGAATATGAAAAAAATAAGTATTGCATTTATGATTATAGTAACTATAATCATGTTATCAAGTTGTGCTTTAGTTAGCGTAGATATTGGAAACGAAAATTCAATTTTTGATAACACATCTGTTCAAACAGCACAAGAAATTAAGGAAAAGATTAATTTTTATAAAACAAAATTATTGACCTTAATTGATCAACCCTTAAGTAATCGTTTAAATAAAAAGCTTTCTACAGTAATAGGACCAGGAAAAGAGCAATATTCAAGAGAAGAGTTACCGTTAGAATATGATTATCCATATAATCCTGATGAAGTTGATTCTGAATTTATTATGACTAAAACTATGCTACTTAGTGAATATGAAGAAGCAATTGATGTATGTAATGAGTTTAAAGAAGACAGCTTTTGTACTGCAGAATTAGACGACTATAATGTTTATCTAAAGGTTCTAAGTGAAGAAGACAAGTTATATATAGAAGCGTATCGATATCAATCACTCCCAGAATATAACAATTACTATTCTGTTAGTGTTGACATGATTTATTTAAACTATGTTAATGAAAATGTTTATTTAGAATATGTACGAGATTATTATGAACAAAGCGATAGACTTGAGTTACATGATAGATATTATGATGCTTTTTGTGAATCAGGCGAAATGCTCAATGTGCACGTCAATATGAAAAAAGATGATGAAGTCTTCTATCAATATTATGTTAAATCTAGCCAAAATGTATTCATGTTTTCAAACTCCGAAGAAGGATTAGGATTTAATTATACGGATACAGAAAATGAAAAATTTTATTCTGTTACTTTTGATGCTACTGGAGAAATGCAACAAAATTTTATAAGTTATGGTATGTATAATCCTACGCTACGCTATTCACAAGGCTCTTATATACCTGGAGACAAAATTCGACTTACTTGGAACTTATTAGACGTTGATGGATGGAATCAAGTAGTTGTTGACGAAAATGGTTACGATGAAGTTTATCTTGATGAAGTAGAACTGTTAACTGATTTTATGACTGATATTTCTATTCAAGACTATACAACAGCTATGACATCAATCTCTATATCAGAAGAAGAGCTAACTCAAGATGTATTAAATTTATCTAACTATGGTTTATTATATGATACAGTTTCATATAATCAATTTATGATCGATAGAACATATTTAGTGAATCATTATATAGATATCTTGGAATCTCATTATTTTGACGAAGATATGTCAGAAAATAGAGTTAAATTACTTGGAATGTTCCCATTTGTCGGTGATGATGAAATTGTATCTGATTTATTTGCGCAAATGAAAGGTTAATTGTAAAATAACTAGTAAAAAAAATGAGGCTTTTATTCAGCCTCATTTTTGTTTATATGCATTTGTTTTTCTAATAATTCATTTGTCTTTTGAGTGTTTACTCTAATATCTCTTATATTAAATAACATATTTACAAAAATCATTCCAGTAAAATAATATAAAACAGATCCTAAAATTAATGCAAAACTATTTGGAGTCTCATTTCCAAGTGCGATGATACCAATAAGAAGTGCGAATCCTGACGTTATAATTACAATCCATCTTGCAACACTAAGGAACATTGGATTTTGAGGATCAAAGAAACTGTATTGTTTTTTCTCCATTGTAATTTTCCTTTCTTACATTTTTTTTTGAAGTGTTTTAAGGACTTCTTTTTCATTTTGTGCATCTAAAAGCTTTTCAGCTAATAAAACTAATTGTTTATGGTTATGTTGTAATATTTTATTTTTAACTCCAGGTATCAAAGAAGAAGTCATTGATAATTCATCAACACCTAAACCAATCAATAGACATGCGCCTAGTGGATCAGATGCCATTTCACCACATACAGAAGTTTTTTTACCATGAGCTTTTGCTGCTTTAGTAACCATATGAATTAATCTAAGTATAGATGGATGAAAAGGTTGATTTAAATAATCAAGATTTGCATTTAATCTATCAGCTGCAAATGTATATTGAATTAAGTCATTAGTTCCAATAGAGAAGAAGTCACATACACTTGCAAGTTGATCAGCAATAATTGCTGCTGATGGAATTTCAATCATTATACCTAATTCAAAAGGTTTATATAAAATTTTATTTTCTTTAAATTCTTTTTCAACTTGATGAACGATTTTTTGTAGTTTCATAAATTCATCTTTTGTTGAAATCATCGGAAACATAACTTTTAAATATCCATAATGACTTGCTCTTAAGAGTGCTCTGATTTGGATTTTAAAAATATCTAAATGAGATAAAGATAGTCTAGCACCTCTATTACCTAATGCTGGATTACTTTCAGCAGGAAGTTTTAAATAAGGAAGCAGTTTATCTCCGCCTACATCAAGTGTACGAATAATTACAGGTTTGTCTTTAAAAGATTCTAGCACTTTTTTATATTCTAAAAATTGTTCTTCTTCACTAGGAAATTCATAACGATCTAAAAATAAAACTTCAGTTCTAAATAAACCTACGCCATATGCATTTTGATCAAGTGCTTGCGTAAGATCTTTTGAAGATCCAATATTTGCGAGTAGTTCGACTTCTATACCATCCGTTGTAATTGAACGAACTGTCTTAATTGATTTAAGTTTTTGTTTTTCTAATTGAAAACTAAAATATTTATCTTTGTATTGCAATAAAGTTTCTTTTGTATAAGATCGTATAAGTTTTCCATCAACAGCATCAAGTATGATTTGATCCTTATCATTTACTGTATCCATTAAGTTATCAACACCTACTAATGCTGGAATACCTAATAAACGAGCGATAATCGAGCTGTGAGAGTTTTTTCCACCAGCCTCTGATATAATACCTAAAATATATTTTGGATTGATTTGAGCAGCTTCAGAAGCTGTAATTTCATGTGCTGCTAAAATGACTTTGTGTTCTATATTTTGTATATCAATCATTTGAATGTTTAAATGATTTTTTATGATGCGATCTGATACTTCTAAAAGATCAGATGCTCTTTGTCTAATGTATTCGTCTTGAATATCTTTAAATAGTTCAAGTATAGAATCTACAACAAATCTTATAGCATAAGTTAGATTACAAGATTCACTTTTTATTTTATCTTCAACTTGAGAAATAACCTCTGGGTCTCTAGCTATTGTGATGTGTGCATCAAAGATTGCAAGTGTCTCAGCATCGAATTTTTTTGCGTTTATTTTTTTTAAGTGTTCTAATTGAACTACTGTTTTTTCTATGGCTTCATGGAGATATGAAATTTCATTTTCTATATTTTTAATAGTGACTTTGGATGTGTCAATGGTTTGCTGATCGATTTTTAAAATCTTACCAATTGCATATCCTGAATTTGCGATAATTCCTTTTAGCATAATTTGTGTCACTCCCTTGTTTTATAAAATACCTAATTCTATTGAATCTTCACATTCACTTAAAATTTGTAGTGTATGCTTTTGAACAAAAACTATTGGAATTTGATAATCATCTTCATGATAATCACTAAAATCAAAATTAAGTGATAAGAGTTTATCTCCCTCTGATACTGTGTCACCTAATTTGACATATAGATTAAATAAATCTTTATGTCGTATCTTTTCTGTTAATCCAACATGTATTAATATATCAAGATTTTCAGTAGAAACTGCAATTGCATGTAAAGTAGGATATATCATTTTTATTTTACCACAAATTGGTGAGTAGATATGCTTATCTTTTGGTTTTACTAAAAATCCTGGACCTAATAATTTTTGACTAAAAATATCATCAGATGCTTTTGTGATATCTAAATATTCTCCCTTGATGGGTTTTCTAAAATGGATATTCATTTTTGTTCCTACTTTCGGTTTATAAGTTTAATTATAACTTATTTTTAAACGATGTCAAACTAAAGTTTAAGAGTTGTTTTTTAACATTTATTGTTCAATATTTGTTATAATATCTATGAGGTGAATGATATGACGACATATGATGAATTAAAAAAGAAGATTGAAACGATTATTGATCCAGGTTTTAATAAAACACTTGGTGAAGTAAATGGTGTTAAAAAGCTTGTAGTTGGGCCAACGGGAGTTGTAGAAGCTGAGATTTATTTAAAGGACCAAACTAAGTTCGAACAACAAGTGAAAATCGAAATTATTAAGTTAGTAAAAATCGAATTGGGATTTCCTGGAATAAAAATAGTATTCTTTGAATCTTTATTTGTACCTGAAGGAGAAAAAGCAATTAAGTATTTAGCAATTGCCTCAGGTAAAGGTGGCGTTGGTAAATCAACAGTTACAGCAAATTTAGCAGCTGCACTTATAAGAGCTGGTAAAAAAATAGGTATTATTGATGCAGATGTTTATGGACCAAGTATACCTAATGTTTTACAATTAGACATTAAGCCGTTAGAAGCTACAAAAGATGAACTAATGATTCCGTTGGAAAAAGATGGTATTCAAGTAATTTCTACTGAATTTTTTATGCCACCAGAAAAACCATTAATGTGGAGAGGACCTATGTTAGGTAAGATGCTCGTACATTTCTTTAATGGAGTTAAATGGCAAGAAGATATTGATATGATATTAATTGATCTTCCACCTGGAACTGGTGATGTTGCATTAGATGTTAAATCTTATGTACCAAAAAGTAGAGTAATGGTTGTTACCACACCACATATTAATGCGAGTAACATTGCTGTTAAAGCAGGAATTGGTGCACAAAATATTGGACATGAAGTAATTGGTGTTGTTGAAAACATGAGTTATTACTTTAATGAATGTAGTCAAAAAAGGGAATTCTTATTTGGTCAAGGTGGCGGAGATTCTGTTGCTAAAAGACTAGGTGTTAAAGTTTTTGGACAAGTACCAATTGGACAACCTTTAGATAAATCTTATATCTTTAGTGGAAAAGAAGAAGCGGGAAAAGTTTATGACGCTATTGCTAAAGAAGTTTTAAGAGAAATGGAAATGTAATTTAAGATAATAAAAGATACCTTCATCAATTGAGATGATAGGTATCTTTTTTTATTTTAGTGAATATCTTTATATTTTAAGATTGGATTTTTAACTGCTTTAACTTCGTCTAATCGTCTAACTAAAGTACTATGTGGAGCATTTTTTACAATTTCAGGATCTGAAATGGATTCCCTAGCTACGACTCTCATGATATTTATAAATGCATCAAGTGTATCTTTTGATTCGACTTCAGTTGGTTCAATCATCATAGATTGATGGAAGATTAAAGGAAAGTAAATGGTAGGTGCATGATATCCATAATCAAGTAATCGTTTAGCGATATCAAGTGTTTTAACACCTGTTGATTTATCTTTTAATCCATCAAAAACAAATTCATGCATACAATGTCCTTGGATAGGAAGTTCATAAAGATCTTTTAAGGAATCTTTGATATAGTTTGCGTTTAAGACTGCAAGTCCACCAATATCCTTTAAGTTTTCTTTTCCTAGTGTTCTTAAGTAAACATAAGCTCTTAAATAAACACTGACATTTCCATAAAACATGCCTAAACTGCCAATAGAATCTTTTGCAAGATCTAGGGCATATGCATCACCTTTTTTAACGACAATAGGATTAGGTAGGAATTCAACTAATTTTTCACAAACACCAACTGGACCAGATCCTGGACCACCACCACCATGTGGTGTAGAAAAAGTTTTGTGAAGATTGATATGAGTTATGTCAAAGCCCATGTCACCAGGTTTAGCACGTCCTAACAAGGCGTTTAAGTTGGCACCATCATAATATAGAAGACCACCGGCTTGATGAACCAATTTAGAAATTTCTGATATGTCTTTTTCAAAGATACCTGCAGTATTTGGATTGGTTAGCATAAGTCCAGCAATTTCGTCTGATAAGACTTCTTTTAAAGCTTCAACATTTACTGTTCCATCAGGATTTGATTTAATCTCTACAACTTCAAAACCACAAACAGTTGCACTTGCTGGGTTTGTGCCATGAGCTGAATCAGGAACTATAATTTTAGTTCTCTTTAAATCATTATGTTTTTCATGATAAGCTTTAATAATCATTAAACCTGCAAGTTCACCATGTGCACCTGCAAAAGGATTAAGAGAATAAGCTTTTAATCCAGATATTTCTGATAAGATTTCTTGTGTTTCATAATAAATCTTTAATAGACCTTGTGTTGTAGAATCTGGTTGTAGAGGATGAATGTTAGCAAATCCATTTAAAGTTGCAAGTTCATCATTAATTTTAGGATTGTATTTCATCGTACAAGATCCAAGAGGATAAAATCCTGTTTCAACACCAAAGTTTTTTTGACTGACATTTGTATAATGTCTAACTACATCAAATTCTGAAACTTCAGGAAGTTCGGCTGATGTTTCTCTTAATAAGTGAGCAGGTAGATGAATTTCTTTTAAATGTTTAGGTTGGTATTGGTATCCAATTCTATCTTTTCTAGATAAATCAAAAATCAAAGTATCATAAAGTTTTGTCATTTGAAGTTCACCACCATTTCAACAAGTAGATCAATTTCTTCTTGAGTTCTTTTTTCTGTGACTGCAAATAATAAGTTATTATCCCCTATATGAAGAGGACCTAAAATACCATGATCTATTAAATATGTATCAAAAGCTTTGACATCAAAGCTTGCTTTTAAAACAAATTCTTTAAAGAAAGGTTGGTTATATACAATTTCAAATTTTTTAGTTTCTAATAAGTTCTTATATAAATAATGTGCACCATTTAAAGATTCTGATGCGAATAATTTAAATCCATTTTTACCGACTAATGATAGATATATAGTCACAAATAATGCATTTAAAGATTGATTTGAACAAATATTAGAATTTGCTTTAGCACGTCTAATGTGTTGTTCTCTAGCTTGAAGCGTTAATACAAAAGCTCGTTTACCATCAACATCAGTTGTAATACCGCAAATACGTCCAGGCATTTTTCTAACAAGTTTTTGTTTAGTTGCTAAATACCCAATATAAGCACCACCAAATGATAAAGGAACGCCTAATGCTTGTAAGTCTCCACAAGCAATATCTGCATCAAGTTCACCAGGTGTTTTTAATAAAGCTAAAGATTGACCTTCTTGATTTAGAATAAACAAGGCATCTTCTTGATGAATGATTTCTCCAAGATTTTGATAATCTTCTATGATACCAAAATAATTAGGATTTGAAACAATCACACCCATTTTATCTTTAATATTTTCTTTTATGAATGCTTGGTCAGTTACACCATCAATACTTGGAATTAGAATTACATTTATATTTCTATATCTAGCATAGGTTTTAATGACATCAATAATCTTAGGATTCATCGTTGAACTAACTAAAATATCTGACTTTTTAGTTTGAGCATAAGCCATAAACATAGCTTCAGCTGTAGAAGTAGCACCATCATACATAGATGCATTTGAAACATCCATGCCTGTTAATTCACAAACCATGGATTGATATTCAAAAATATATTGTAGTGTCCCTTGAGCAACCTCAGGTTGATAAGGAGTATAAGAAGTTAAAAATTCTTGACGAGAAACAAGCGCCTTAACAGCACTTGGTGTATAGTGATCATAACTACCTGCACCTCTAAAGATTAAAAGTTCTTTATTTTGATTTGCAAGTTCTTGCATATGTTTGGTTAATTCCCAATCCCCTAATTGACTAGGGACATGATAATCTTTTTTTAATCTTAATGCCTCTGGAATAGAGCAAAATAGATCATCAATAGAAGATGCTTGAATTTTTTCAAGCATCTCATTTATATCATTTTGTGTGTGGGGTAAATATTTATGCATGCTTTTAGTCTTCTTCTTTATATTCAGAATCTTTTAATAAACTATCCAACTCTTTTTCATCTAAG
Organism: Mariniplasma anaerobium; assembly: GCF_016865445.1. GTDB lineage: Bacteria > Bacillota_I > Bacilli_A > Acholeplasmatales > Acholeplasmataceae > Mariniplasma > Mariniplasma anaerobium. Next base: position 529,478 of record NZ_AP024412.1, read on the forward strand.
ATTTCAAGTTTTACAATCCAACTTCCATAAGGGTCTGAATTTAATAATTCTGGTGTGTTTTCTAGTGCACTATTTACTTCTAAGATTTTTCCAGATATAGGTAGATACATGTCAGATGCAGCTTTTACAGATTCAACTGCTCCAAAACTTTCTCCTTTTTTTATTGTTTGACCAACTTGAGGTAATTCAATAAAAACGACATCCCCAAGATTATCTTGTGCATGATCAGAGATACCAACCGTTGCAGTTTTTCCATCTACATTCAACCATTCATGCGATTTCGCATATAATAACCCTTTTTTAATCATCTTAAAAGCCTCCTAATTTTTTATAGTTTTTTGTATAAAATTTTTTATCTCTAATGCTCGCAGGCACCATTTTATTTCTTATCTTGATAGATATTTCAGTACCAAGCTTTCCGTATTCTTTTTCAATTAAAGCTAGACCAATTGGTTTTTCAAATCCTGCCAGTAAATAACCAGTTGTTACATGCCCAATAAGTTTTTCATCTTTATAGACTTCATAATCATGTCTAGGAATATTTTTTTCTAGAAGTTCAAACCCAACTAATTTTCTAGTTTTTTCTTCCTTATGTTTAATGCAAGCCTCTTTTCCAATGAAATTCATTTTATCTAATTTAACCGCAAATCCTAAACCGGCTTCATAAGGTGTGATTGTCTCACTAATTTCCTGACCATATAATGGAAGATTTGCTTGAAATCTCAAGGTATCTCTTGCACCTAGACCACAAGGTGTAACATCAAGAGCAAGTGAGTCATTCCATAGATCAATAATAAAATTGTGATATCCATATATTTCAAATCCATCTTCACCAGTATATCCAGTTCTAGATACAATCACATGACCTTCTTTGTAAGGAACAACCTTATAATGCATAAAAGATAAATCTGAAACAGTCGCATCAAGAATCTTATCGATAATATCTTGAGTCTTTGGTCCTTGGATTGCAATTTGAGAAAAATTATCAGAAATATCTCTAGCTACACAATCAAAACCATCAACTTTTGATGAAACCCAATCAAAATCTTTTTCTTTATTACCTGCATTAACAACAAGTAATATATTTTCTTTGCCAATTACATAAACTAATAAATCATCAAGTGGATATCCTTGTTCATTTAAGAGAAGTGTATAAGTGACTTTACTTAAATCATCAACAATGATATTTGACACTAAATAATTAACAAATGTTAGGGCATCTTTACCCTCAATTAAAAATTCACCCATGTGTGAAACGTCAAAAACACCCATATGTGTTCGAACGCTGTGGTGTTCTGATTGTATGCCTTGATAATAGACAGGCATTAAATAACCTGCATACTCAATCATTTTTGAGTTTAACTTTAGGTGGTGTTCGTACAAACTAGTTTTTTTCATGTTTATCTCCCAAAATCGAATTTACAATCTAATTATACATCATATTTTAATATTTAAAATAGAATGTACATAAATTTTATTTTATTTATTATAAAAATAAGTAAAACGCTTTCTTTGTTGTATAATAAAGTCAAAGGAGTGGATAAAATGTTAATAAATGGTATATTATTTCACGTTAAACGTGATGAAGTTGAAAATGCAAAAGCAACCGTTATTATTACACATGGTATTGCAGAGCATAGTGGGAGATATGATGCGTTGACTAAAGCATTAAATGATGCATCTTATACAGTTGTTAGATATGATATTAGAGGGCATGGCCAAAGTCAAGGTAAACGTGGTAAACTTAAATCTTTTCATCAACCAATTGATGATCTTCATGTTCTAGTAGAAATGGAGAAAAAATTAAATCCTAAAAAGTTGTTTATTCTGGGACACTCTATGGGTGGAACAATTGTAAATATGTATGGTGTTACTTATCATGACGTAGATGGTATTATTTCTAGTGCGGCAGCATCTTATTTTGTTAAAGATGTCCTACCTTTTAGAATAATTGGGTATAAATGGTTAGGCTTTTTATCTAAAAAGAATGACTTTTCTGATGGCCAATTATCAAGAATAAAAGCTGTAGAAGAAGCTTATGAAAATGATCCACTTAATTTAAAGAACTTTTATTTTTCTCTAGCTGGAAATATGATGGTAAGTGGTGTTAGATATTTAAATAGACATATTAAATCTTATCAAACACCAGTTTTATTCTTACATGGTGAAGCAGATAAGATTGTACCTGTTGAATTTAGCAAGAGATTATATAATCTAGTTCCTGTAGAAGATAAAGAAATCATCACTTATCCAGAATCATATCATGAAATTTTAAATGATCTTGATCAAGAATTAGTTAGAAAAGATATTATTAAATGGTTAAATAAAAAGACTAAATAAGGAGTTGTTTTAAATTGAAAGTATTATGGATTGGTACAGGTGTGATGGGAGCTCCAATGGCAAAACATGTTAGAAAAGCCGGTCACACAGTTTATGCATATAATAGAACAGCATCTAAAGCTAAAGCTTTAGAACCTGATCTCATATTTTGTGATGATATAAAAAAGATTATTAAAGATGTAGATATTATTTTTACGATCGTAGGATTTCCTCAAGATGTGAAAGATGTTTATGATACGATATTAGAAGAAGCAAATCCAAAGACCATTTGTGTTGATATGACAACATCATCACCAACACTTGCAAAAGAAATATATAAAAAAGGTACAGCTAAAGATTTATATATTTTAGATGCTCCTGTTACAGGTGGAGATTTAGGCGCAATCAATGGTAATTTATCGATTATGGTTGGTGGAGACATAGACACATATAAAAAAGTACTTCCTTTATTTCAAGTGATGGGAAAGACGGTTACTTATATGGGACAAGCTGGTTCTGGTATGTATGCAAAACTAGTTAATCAAACAGTAATTGCAGGTAATATCATAGGGATTGCTGAAGGTTTAACGCTTGCAAAAAGCAAGAATTTAGATTTAGATAGTATGCTTAATGTTATTGTAGGTGGTTCAGCAAGTTCATGGCAAGCTCAATTTAATGGAAGAAAAATGATTGATAAAGATTATAAGCCAGGTTTTTTTATTAAACACTATTTAAAAGATTTAAAACTTGCAATGGATGAAAAAGAAAATCTAGATTTAAAAGTTTTAGAAACAGTTACAAAAGCTTATCAAGTTTTATCTGATAAGGGATTTAATGAGAAAGGGACACAAGCTATCATTGAATATTACATACAAAAAATGATGTAGGGAGTGTATGAAATGTCAACTGCATACCTGAAATGCAACGATAATTATCCAGCAGGATGTGTAACAGCAATTGAACATGTATTATACAGACAAGGAATCACACATTTTAAGTATGATGTCATCCATAAATATATAAAAATTGTTTATGATGGAAAGACTGTAACTTTAAATCAACTTTTAAAAAAAGTAGAAGAAATTGGATATATCTTGAAAGTTATTGATATTAATAAAAAAGACGAATAGATTTAACTATTCGTCTTTTTGCTATATATTTATATTTATTTAATAATTAAACTGTGACCCGTCATTTCTTTAGGTTTTTTAACGCCTAAAATATCAAGTAATGTTGGTGCAACATCACATAGGGCACCATGATTAACTTTAATACCTTTTTCGGTAATTATAACTGGAACTAAATTTGTTGTATGTGCTGTATGAGGTTGTCCATCTTCAGATCTCATCTTTTCAGCATTTCCATGATCTGCTATAACAATAGCGACTCCGCCAATTGATAAAATAGCTTCAACAACTTCTTTAGTACATTGATCAACCGTTTCAACAGCTTTAACAGCTGCTGGAATTGAACCTGTATGACCAACCATATCAGGATTCGCAAAGTTTAGAATCATCGTATCAAACTTACCTGATTTAATAGCTTCAACAGCTTTATCTTTAATCTCAAAAGCACTCATTTCAGGCTTAAGATCATAAGTTGCTACTTTTGGAGATTCAACTAAAATTCTAGTTGCACCTTTAAATTCTCTTTCGCTACCACCATCAAAGAAGAAAGTGACGTGCGCATATTTTTCTGTTTCCGCAATTCTTAATTGTTTCAATCCTGCATTTGCGATAACTTCGCCATAAATATTATCTAATTTTTGAAGATCATAAGCTAGAGGGCCTTTGACTGCTTCATGATAATGCATCATAGAAACTAAGAAGATATCTTTTAATGGATGAGACATATCAAAAGTGGGTTTACCTGGAGTAACAAATAATTTTGTTCCTTCTGGATTTGTTAAAGCGACAGACATTCTAATTGCTCTATCTGGTCTAAAGTTAGCAAATAAAACTGCATCATGGTCTTCAATAAGACCTTTTTTATCTACTAAAAATGGAATAATAAATTCATCAGTAACATCTTCTTTATAAGATGCTTTGATACCATCTAATGCATTTTCGTATAATTTCCCTGTACCTAAAACCATATTATCATATGCTTTTTGCAAACGATCCCAGTTGTTATCTCTATCCATTGCATAATAACGACCTGATACAGTAGCAATCTTTATACCATAATCCATTAAATCTTTTAAATAACCATATCCACCTTCTTGAGGTGTATCTCTACCATCCATGAAAGCATGCATATAAGGTGTTATACCATTTTTTAAAGCTAGGTCATGTAATGCTTTAATGTGTGTTGGATAAGAATGTACGCCACCATCTGAAACTAAACCCATGATATGTAATTTAGAATTATGTTTTTTAACGTGCTTTATAGCATCTAAGAAAGCTTTGTTTTTATAAAATGAACCATCTTTAATAGCTACATTAATTCTTGTTAAAGACTGATAGACAACTCTACCTGCCCCTAAATTTAAATGTCCAACTTCACTATTGCCCATTTGGCCTTCAGGAAGTCCTACGGCTTCACCGCTTGCCTCTAATGTGTTTTTCGGATATTGGCTAAATAATTTATCTAAAAAAGGTTTTTTAGCAAGTGTAACTGCATTTGAATCACTTGGTTCGGCAATACCATAACCATCCATAATAATAAGTGCTGCAAATTTTTTATTCATATTAAACTCCTTCATCTAACGATTGTTTACATATCTATTATACTAAAAAAACAACAATAAGTTAAAAAACTTGATTGTAAAACGTTTCCAAGAGCTCATTTATATTGATTTAAAAATAAATTATGTTAAAATATAAGAGTAAATAAATACTTCGGGGCACCGTGTAATTCGGGACCGGCGGTAAAGTCCGCGAACCCAAATGGGTTGAACTTGTGAAATTCAAGTACCGACAGTAAAGTCTGGATGGAAGAAGATTTGTCTTTTTTGACGTCTTTTATCGCCGAAGTAATTTGGCGATTTTATTTTATTATGGAGGTCAAAAAAATGTCAAATTACTTGCGTTTAAAAAAAATGTTGTATGTTGTATCACTTGCTGCGGTGTCTATTGTATTAGCACTGATTGAAATTCCTTGGTTTCCACCGTTTTCTTTTCTTAAAATAGATTTCAGTGAAGTTGCTATATTAGTAGCATTACTGGTTTTGGGGAACAAAGAAACAATTATGGTTGTTTTATTAAGAACCATAGCTAGGAGATTATTTAGAGGGTTTGAACCAGCTGATTTAGTTGGGGAAATGATGGCGATGTTTGCATCATTTTCGATTATATTTGCTTTTAATATTGTAAAAAAAATGTTAAGAGATAAATCTAAACCACTTATGTATGAAGTTGCTATTGATCATAAAAAAACCATGTTAAAAGAGTATATCGTTTATACTGCAGTCATTTCAATTGTATTAACTATTGTTTTGACAACACTTAATTTCTTTGTAGCAACACCATTGTTTTTAACATTACCACCCATTGCACTTTCTGAAAGTGGAAGGGTTCATTTTTGGGCATTTACTTTTATAGAAGATTCGTTTTATACATTTAATTCTTATCTAACCTTTGTTTTAACTGCCTATATTCCTTTTAATTTAGTAAAGGGAAGTGTTGTAACCATTGTGTTTTTAATGTTGAAACCTAAAATAAAATATTTAGAACTTTAAATCTAAAAAAGATGCTTTGTGTCCAAACATGAAGCATCTTTTATATTTTAGTTAAAAAACTTAGATTTACCATAATTTACCATCGTATGCTATATGGTTTATAAATACAAATATATTTGTTAAAATAGATATAGAAGAAAGAATGGAGATATTGCATGAGCATTCAGCAACAATTTCAAGAACCGTATAATAAATATGATCTTATTGATGTCATTAAACAAGGATTTTTTATGGCTATCGTTGGTGGTTTGTTAATTGGCTCTTTACAATTATTAATCGCATATTCATTTAATATTTCTTTAACTTGGTTAATGTTGATCATTTTGGCTTCATTAACTGCAAAAAGAATCAAGCAAGCTAGTTCAAGTCCACATATTATTTTTAGCATTATTAGTGTTGTATCTTTTGTATTTGCATACTATTTAATGAATGTTACATCAAATGTAGGATTGATCTATTTATTTACTGGAACAATTGATTTTAACTTAGTTATTGAGGTTTTGAATCCACTTCCATTTTTTAATTTTTTAAATCCATTAAATTCACTATTTTTCAAAGTAAATAACATAATAGATATTGTATTTTTCATTATAAGTGTTTATTATGCGTATAAGCACAGTAAGTAAACGTTTTTATTAATTAGAATGCTTTATTTAATTATAATTATTGTGTATAATGAATATGTAAACGAACAAGGCAAAAACTATATAAAGGAGTGATATTATGCCATTTATAAGCGATATTTATGCACGCGAAGTATTAGACTCACGTGGGAATCCTACTGTTGAAGTAGAAGTTTTTACTGACTCTGGTGCATTCGGACGTGCGATTGTTCCATCAGGAGCATCAACAGGCGAACACGAAGCAGTTGAATTAAGAGACGGAGATAAGAACCGTTATCTAGGAAAAGGTGTATTAAAAGCAGTAGCAAATGTTAATGAATTGATTGCACCTGAATTAGTTGGATTTGATGTAACAAATCAAGTTGCAATAGATTTAATGATGATTGAATTAGACGGTACTAAAAACAAATCTAAATTTGGTGCTAATGCAATCTTAGGTGTTTCTATGGCAGTAGCAAGAGCTGCAGCAGATTTTTTAGGTGTTGAATTATATCAATATCTTGGAGGATTTAATACTAAACAATTACCAGTACCAATGATGAACATCATTAATGGTGGATCACATGCTGATAATAATGTAGATTTCCAAGAATTTATGATTCTTCCAGTAGGTGCTAAAACTTTTAGAGAAGCACTTCGTATGGGAGCTGAAGTATTCCATAACTTGAAGAAAGTTTTAACAGCTAAAGGATATAATACTGGTGTTGGTGATGAAGGTGGGTTTGCACCTAACTTAGGATCTAACGAAGAAGCTTTACAAGTTATTATGGAAGCAATCAAAAAAGCAGGATACAAAGCTGGAGAAGAAATCTTCTTAGGTATGGATGTTGCTTCAAGTGAATTTTATAATAAAGAAACTAAGAAATATGTTTTAGCTGGTGAAGGTGGAAAAGAATTTAATGCTAAAGAATTAACTCATTTCTACGAAGAACTAGTTAGTAAATATCCAATCCTTTCAATTGAAGATGGACTTGATGAAAATGATTGGGAAGGTTGGGTTTATCTAACTGAAAAATTAGGTAAAAAAATCCAATTAGTTGGTGATGACTTATTTGTAACTAACACTGAAAAATTATCTAGAGGTATCAAAGAAAATATTGCAAACTCTATTTTAATTAAAGTGAATCAAATTGGTACATTAACTGAAACATTTGATGCGATTGAAATGGCTAAACGTGCAGGTTATACTGCTGTTGTCTCACATCGTTCAGGTGAAACAGAAGATACAACAATTGCTGATATCGCTGTTGCTACAAACGCTGGTCAAATTAAGACTGGTAGTGCTTCAAGAACTGATAGAATCGCTAAGTATAATCAATTACTTAGAATTGAAGATCAATTAGGACCAGTTGCACAATACAGAGGATTAGATTCATTTTACAATTTAAAAAAATAAGTTAAAATCTATATGAAAAAAAGTGCGTTTAAGGTTTACTTAACGCACTTTTTGTTTTTTATAAGGAATTGAAAAACCCATATTTCAACGCAAAAATGAACGTATGTTAAATGTTAAAATATGATATAATATGAGTGAGGTAAACTATGGAAAATTTATATTTAGAGTTTTACAAGCAACAAACAAGAAAATTACATAAAGATGAAGTGGGAGAAATAAATTTAGATGACTATGCTTATTTAATTTATGAGGAACCATATTATATGCTAAATCATGATATTTTGATTGGTAGATTAGACAGAAAGAAAAAATTTGGTTTTTTAAGACAAGAACTAAAAGATGTCTATATTGAATATCAAAATCTGTCTGATGCTATGCACGATGATATCGTTTTGGTTAAAGAAGATGTTGAGCCAAAAGTTGTTTTAGTAGTTGAGAGAGCATTAAAAGTTTTAATTGCAACTGTTAAGAAGCATAAAAAAGGCTTGTTTTTTGAGCCTGAAACATTTATCGAAAAAAGATTAGTCGTTGATGAATATCAAGGACTTGTTTCTGGTCATGTTGTTTTACTTGAAGTAGAATCAATTGACAAGGATTGTGTTTATGCATGTGTGAAGAAGGTTATCGGACATATAAATGATCCTGATATATCAACATTAAAGATTGTCAATCAATATCAATGGCCTGAAAAATTTAGTCCTGAGGTCATGGAGTCTTTGAAAGATATCGATATTGATATGAAAGAAGAGATGAAACAAAGAGTTGATTTAACAAAAGATCTAATCATCACAATTGATGGCAAAGATGCTAAAGATTTAGATGATGCGATTAGTTTAACGTATAAAGATAATTTGTATCATATCGGTGTTCATATAGCTGATGTGAGTCATTATGTAAAAAGTGGATCATTTTTAGATATTGAAGCTTATGCTAGATCAACTTCTGCATATTTAGCTGACCGAGTGATTCCAATGCTTCCACATTTATTATCAAATGATAAATGCTCCCTAAATCCAAATGAAATCAAGTTGACATTATCTTGTATGATGACATTGGATGATACAGGTAAAGTTATTGATTATAAAATTCAAAAAACGTTTATTAAAAGTGATAGACGCATGAATTATGATGAGGTTAATAAGTTTTTAAATGATGGTAAATCTCTAAGTGATAAACCTATTGAAGATATGCTTACCAATATGAATGAATTATCAAATAAATTAAAGATTATTCGTAAAAAACGTGGTGAAATTGAATTTGAAAGTAGTGAATTAGGATTTAAAATTGATAAAAACGGTAAAGTTACTAGTGTCTATCAAAGAACAACTGATGATGCAGAAGAATTGATTGAATCATTTATGTTGATTGCAAATGAAACTGTTGCGTATCATATGTATAAATCAGAGCTACCAGCACTTTATAGAATTCATGAGAAACCAGATTTAGTTAAGCTTAAAAATGCGCTTCAAATGGTTTCAAGATTAGGATTTGCCGTTAATATGAAAAATTTAGGCAAACCAGAACCATTACAAGCATTAACTAAAAAAACACTTGATACACCATATAGTTATGTTGTTCATATGTTGTTGTTACGTGCGATGCAAAAAGCTAAATATTCTGCTCAAAAGGATATTCATTATGGCTTAGGTGCTACTTATTATGCACATTTTACATCTCCAATTAGAAGATATCCTGATTTAATGCTCCATCGAATGATTCACTTATTTGTATTAGGTGAAGCCAATGATGTGAAAAAGCAATTATATCATTATAATGCAGTGATGCCAGATATTGCAAAACATACATCTGATCAGGAAAGAAAAGCTGTTCAAATGGAACGTGATGTCGCGAAACTTAAGAGTTGTGAATTCATGAATGATAAAGTTGGAACATATTTTAAAGCAATCATTTCTCAAATGATGCCTAGTGGTATGTTTGTTAAACTTGATAATGGGATTGAAGGATTTGTACCGTTAAGAGAACTTGATGATTATTATATGTATAATGAAAGTTTATTAACATTTATTGGTAGACGCGGTAAGAAATATAGATTAGGAGATCCAATTAAAGTTGAACTCTTAAGTGTAGATTTATTAGAGAAAAAGATGGATTTTGGAATCATCGATAAAAAGAAAACAAAAAAGAAGACAAGAAGGTAGTGTTTTATGAAGGTTATCAGTCAAAATAAGAAAGCCAGACATGACTATTTCATTGAAGAAACTTATGAAGCTGGTTTAAAACTTATGGGCAGTGAAATTAAATCGATTCGTCTTGGCAAAATTAATCTTAGTGATAGCTACGTTACTTTTAGAGATAATGAAGCATATGTGATCAATATGCATATCGCAAAATATGACTATTCAAGTAGATATAATCATGAAGAGACGAGAACTAGAAAAATATTATTACATAAAAATGAGATACTAAAACTTTTTAGTAAAACCAGAGAACAAGGCTATTCAGTTATTCCTTTAAAGGTTTATTTAAAAGAGGGTTTAGCAAAAATGGAGATAGGTCTTGCAAAAGGTAAGAGAGATTATGATAAACGTCAAAGTCTAAAAGAAAAAGATGCTGACAGAAGAATGAAAAAAGGATTGAAATATAGGTGAGTTTTATGAACATAAAAATCGGACTTGCATTAGGTGGGGGAGGCGCTAGAGGATCATATCAAATCGGCGTTTTGGAAGCTTTTCGAAAATATGGGCTATTAAAGCATATTAAACATGTCTCAGGAACATCCATTGGAGCAATCAATACCATGATGGTTATGGCAGATTTTTCCTATGATCATATGCTCGAGATGTGGGAGAAAATGGAAAATAAAGATATCTATGGTAAAGGTCTTGATAGATTTAAATTAGATAAACAAGGACTATTTAGTTTACAAGATGTCTATGATAAAATGAAAGAAGAAATAACATTAAGCGAAATTAGAGATAGTAAAATTCATGGATATGCAACAGCCGCCAAAATTAAAAAAGGTAATTTTATCGATCAAGTTTTAATTCATCGTATGGAAAAAGAAGTATTTTATCTAAATGAATTTGAACATCCTTTAAAAGCTGTACTAGCCAGTGCATCCATTCCAATCTTATTTGGTTCTACAAATATTGATGATGAATTTTATGTTGATGGAGGAGTCATTGATAATTGTCCAATTCAACCTTTAATTGATGCAGGGTGTAATGTGATATTTGCTATACCTATTGATGGAAGATTTTCTTATAAAAAAATAAGTAAACAACCAGTTTTATTAGTTAATTTTGCAACCCATTATCTTTTTAAGTTGATTCCTTATGATATTTTAGATTTTAAAACTGATGATGTTCATAAAAAAGCATTATATGGTGAAAAAATTGGGATGACACTTATTAATAAACTTATTGATTTGGGTATTTACCATGAAGATAATCAATGGGAAATTAAAGATGAATTTCAATATATTGATTTAACAAAAGAAGAAGAAAAAAATATTAAACAAGAGGTGGAAAAATTATGGACTTAAGTATAATAGAAGCCTTCCAATCCATTAGAAATCCCTTGCTGGATTGGTTTTTCTATATTTCAACCAATTTAGGAGATCAATATGCGTTTATTATTGTTGCAGTTATTTTGTATTGGACCTATGATAAAAAATATGCACATAAATTCGCATTAACATTTATGATTTCCGCAATGGTTAATAGTGGATTAAAAGAAATATTTAAAAGACCAAGACCTTATACTGAAGATGGTATAGAGCCACCTTTTGGATATGAAACTACAGGATATTCATTTCCTTCAGGACATGCTCAAGCAAGTGGTGTATTAGGATATACTGCATATGATTTATATAAAAAGCATAAGATGAATTGGTTAAAATGGGTAGGATTATTTATCATTATAGTTGTGCCTTTATCAAGAGTATATCTTGCTCAGCATTATCTATCAGATGTTTTAGTTGGCGTCATGTTAAGTGTTCTAATATCAATAGGTATGTTTAAACTTATAGATAAGATGAATGATAAGGAAGAAATTTATACGCTATTTATCTTACCAGTTTTAGTTATTTTGATGATATTTGTTAAAAATCATGATCTATATATAGCAGCAGGTGGTTTTATGGGATTTGCTGTTGGATATTTTGTAGAAAAAAGATACATAGGATATAATGTTAAAAACACTAATTTAAATCAAGTTTTAAAAGTCATCATTGGTGTCATCATTGCATTAGTGATTAAAGAAGGATTTAAACTTATCTTTCCAGAGGTTTTGTTTTTTGACTTTTTAAGATATTTATTGATTGGAGGATGGGCTGCATGTGGTGCGCCTTATATGTTTAAATATGTCTTTAAAAAAAATATACAAAAAGAAATTTAATCAATTAACAAATCAAGAAATATACGATATGCTTGATTTAAGATATACCGTGTTTTTGATGGAACAAAAAATATTTTATGTAGATACAGATTATAAAGATCAAGATTCTATGCATTATTTTATCAAAAATGATGAAGACAAAATTATTAGTTATTTAAGAGTTCTTCCTAAAGGATTGAAATATGAAGAGTATTCTGTAGGTAGGGTTGTAACTGATTTTAATTATAGAAAGAAAGGTCTTGCAACACTTTTAATGGAAACTGTTAAAAAAGATTTAATTGGAAATCCTATTAGAATTTCTGGTCAAGCTTATTTAAAAGATTATTATGAGAACTTAGGATTTAAGACAGTTTTAGGTCCATATATAGAAGAGGGTATCCAGCATTATGAAATGTTATGCTCAAATGAAGCATAATCTCTCATAAAATGAGATAAAATATCTTTACTTATATATAAAAAAATGATAATATAAATACGCAATGAACAAACTGAGTAATAAGTATTTTCTATTCTAGAGACTTCGTGGTTGGTGAAAACGAAGAAGAAAACTTATGAAAGCTATTTGGGAGCAAAAGGTAAGTCGGCCTTAACGATATAAGAGTGCTAGAGATTTCTCTAGAACTAAGGTGGTACCGCGAAATTATTCGTCCTTAGATAAATTATCTAAGGGCGTTTTGTTTATTTTTATAAGGAGGGTTTTAAAATGAAATATATGACAGCTAAGGAAATTAGAGAAACATGGTTAAACTTTTTTGCATCTAAAAAGCATAAAATCGAACAATCAGCATCTTTAATTCCACAAAATGATCCAACATTATTATGGATTAACGCTGGGGTTGCGCCACTTAAAAAGTATTTTGATGGCACAGAACAACCAACAAATCCAAGATTAACTAATGTTCAAAAGTGCATTCGTACAAACGATATTGATAATGTAGGTAAAACTGCTAGACATCATACATTTTTTGAAATGTTAGGTAATTTTTCAATTGGAGATTATTTTAAGAAAGATGCTATCACTTGGGGACTTGAACTTTTAACCGATCCAAAATGGTTTGGTTTTGATAAAGATAAATTATATATGACTTATTATCCAGATGACCTAGAAGCAAGAGATTTATGGTTATCCTTAGGTGTTGATCCATCTCATTTAATTGCTAATGCAGATAATTTTTGGGAAATAGGATCTGGACCATGTGGACCAGATACTGAAATCTTTTTTGATCGTGGAGTTTCTTATGACAAAAGAGGTACTGAATTAATTAGAGATGATATTGAAAATGAAAGATATATAGAAATATGGAATATCGTATTTTCTCAATACAACGCTAAAGAAGGTGTTGCAAGAGAAGATTATAAAGAATTACCTAATAAAAATATAGATACAGGTGCAGGTTTAGAGAGATTTGCATGTGTCTTGCAAGAAACAAAAACTAATTTTGAAACAGATTTGTTTTTACCTATTATTAACCACTTAGAAGAATTAACAGGCATAACATATGATGGACAAATGGCATTCAAAGTGATTGCAGATCATATTAAAGCATTGGTATTTGCCATTAGTGATGGCGCTATGCTTTCTAATGAAGGTAGAGGCTATGTACTTAGAAGACTCCTTAGAAGAGCTGTTAAATATGGTAGATCACTTAATTTAACAAAACCATTTTTATATTTATTAGTTGATGATGTGATTGAAGTTATGGGTGTATTTTATGATAACTTATATGATACTAAAGATATTGTCAAAAAATTAGTTTTAAAAGAAGAAGAAAAATTTCTAGAAACAATTAGTGAAGGCGAAAAGCATCTAGTTAATGCTATAGATCAAAAAACAAAAACAATTTCAGGAAAAACAGCTTTTAAATTATATGATACCTATGGTTTTCCTATTGAATTAACATTAGAATATGCTGAGGAACAAGGAGTTAGTGTTGATACAAAAGGATTTAAAGAAGAGTTGAATTTACAAAAAGAACGTTCAAGATCTGCTCGATCAAAAATGGGTAGTATGAAATCACAAAAAGAAGCATATTTGAATTTTGATCAACCATCAACATTCATTGGCTATACGCACCTACAATCAGAATCAAAAGTTATTAAAGTATTTGAAGACGGTATTGTACTTGATCAAACTCCATTTTATGCAACATCAGGTGGACAGGTATGTGATCAAGGAACAATTAATGGATATCAAGTAGTTGATGTTTCTAAGTTACCGCACGGCCAATTTTTGCATAAGGTTGAAGGCGATTTTGAAGAAGGCGATGAAGTCTTAGCGATTGTTGATCAAAAGATGAGATTAAAAACGATTAGAAACCATAGTGCAGCTCATTTATTTCATCAAGCTATTAAAGATCTATTTGGAAAGCATGCAAATCAACAAGGCTCTCAAGTGTCACCAAAGAGTTGGCGATTTGACTTTAACCATTTTGAAACTGAACCAGATAAAAAAATTATAGAAGTAGAAGATTTAGTAAAACATTATATTAAAGAAAAACCACTTGATGTAGTCATTAAAGAATTACCAATTGAAGAAGCAAGAAAAATTGGAGCAATGGCTTTGTTTGGTGAAAAATATGGAAATATAGTTCGTGTTGTAGATATGGATTGGAGTAAAGAATTCTGTGGTGGTACACATGTATCAAACACTAAAGAAATCATTGATTTTGCTATAGTTTCTTATGAATCTATTGGCTCTGGTATTTATAGAATGGAAGGCGTCACAGGAAATAACTTAAAAGAACAGGTAAAAGATTTTATGGAGAATTTATTTCATGAAATTGATTTAATCACTGATAAAGCACATAAATTAAATCCAAATGTCAAACTTCCAAAAGCACCTTTACTTATAGGTAGTTATCAAGATATTATCAACTATAGAAACTATATTGAAGATCTAAAAGAATTTGTTAAGAATTTAGAAAAAGAGATTCAACTTCAAAAACAAAAAGATGTTTTATCTGATTTAGATCAATTCATTACAGATCCTTCAAACAAAAGACCTGTTATTATTGTAAAAAACATAGATAATAAGGTTCTAAAACAACTGACTGATGCACTCTATGATAAAATAGATGCAGAAACTATTTTCATGATTAATTTAACTGATGATAAAGCAACTTACATTTGTAAAAGTAGCTTAGATAATGCGAATATCATTATTAAACAAGCAGCTCAATTATCAAATGGATCTGGTGGAGGTAGAGGCAACATGGCTCAAGGTGGTACACAAGATCTTGACAAAGTTGAAGCCATGATTGAAAAAATAAAGGAAATGTTATGAAGAAATATTTAGGAATTGATTTAGGAAGTAAAACCATAGGTCTATCAATTAGTGAATCAGGTATTATTGCCCATACATTAAAAACCGATAGATTTAAGGAAAACGAATACGAGATTGCTGCTGATTTAATATGCAAAACAATTGATGAACATAAAATCACAGATGTTGTTTTAGGTTTTCCAAAACATATGAACAATGATATTGGTATTCGTGGTAAAATAAGTGAAGAGATGAAAACTCTAATCTTACAAAAAAGAGAAGTAAATGTTGTCTTATGGGATGAAAGATTATCAACAAAATCTGCCCTTTCTGTGATGATAAAAGGCAATGAAAAAAGAAGTAAGCAAAAACAAAAAAAAGATGAATTAGCAGCGGTATTTATACTGCAAAACTATTTAGATTATAAAGGAGATCATTAAAATGGATGATAACAAATTAACACTTGTAGGCGAAGATGGAAATGAAACAGAATGTGAGATTATATTAACTCACGAACACAACGGGAAAAAATATGTGATTTTTGAATTCGTTGATTCAGAAGAAATATCTGCAGCACAATATGTACCAGATGATAAAGATGAAGCAGAAGGTACATTTTTGGACATCGAAACGGATGAAGAATGGGAAATGCTTGATGAAGTATTAGAAAAATTCTTTGACGAAATAGAGGCAGAAGAAAACGCATAATGCTTAAAGATTTAAAACAATATGCAAAAGACCATGTCATACCCATTATTTGTGATGATGGGCTTTTGTTTTTAAAAGATGTCATAAAAAAGCACCATATAAAAGATGTTCTAGAAATTGGTACTGCTATAGGTTATAGTGCCATTTTTATGGCTGAACAAGGCTGTAATGTCTTAACTTTTGAGAGAAACGATAAAATGGTTGAGCAAGCAAATAAGAATATTAAGCCTTATGATAAACAAATTAAGATTATACATCAAGATGCACTTTTATTTGATCAAGAACTTGGTGATTTTGATATGATATTTATTGATGCAGCTAAAGCACAATATCAAAAGTTTTTTAACAAATTTGTACCATATCTAAAAAAAGATGGCATTGTTGTTTGTGATAATCTTGATTTTCATCATCTTGATCCATCTCTAGTTAATAGAAATACAAGACAATTGATTAGAAAAATAAATGAATTTAAGGTATTCTTAGAACAACATCATGATTATGAAACAACATTTTTTGATATTGGTGATGGCATGAGCATCACTAAGAAAGTGACTGATTAGATGAAATTACTTATAACTTTATATGATATCAAAAACATGAAGAGTTTATCTCATACAACAGATGGATTTATTATCGGAAATGAAAAGTTTGCAGCTAGATTAACACACTCTTTTAACACAGAAGAGATTAATCAAGCAATTATGAACGCAAGCCAATTAAACAAAGAGATATTCTTACAAGCAAATCAAATGCTAGATGATAATCTATTAGATGAATTTAGTGTTTTTTTAGATAGCATAGATACTAAAGGAATAACTGGTATTATCGTTACTGATATTGGTTCAGTTATGAGATTGAAAACTAAAGGATTGATAGATAAAGCAATTTATAATCCAGAAACTTTACTAACCAACAAATATGATTTTAATTTCTTAAAAAAAGAAGGTATTTTAGGAGCTTATATAGCAAAAGAAATTACTTTAGAAGATGTTTTAGAAATATCAGAACATAAAGAAATTAAATTATTCATGGTAGGTCACGGTCATTTAAATATGTTTTACTCAAAAAGACAATTAATTCATAATTTCATGGATTATCAACATCTTAATAACATATATCATAATAAACAAAATATGAAAATCATTGAAGAACAAAGACCAGAGGAACCCTATCCAATTTTAGAAGATATGGCGGGAACTCATGTTTTTAGATCTCAAGTATTTTCATCGCTTGATTATCTTGATACATTGAATAGTCACATAGATTATTTAGTCATTGATACGATATTTAAAGATGATTTATACGCAAAAAAAATATTAGAATTATATAAACATCGCACCTACGATCAAAAAAGAATTGAAGATATAAAAGCTTTATATAAAGAAAACTGGGATTCAGGATTTTTCTATAAAAAGACTGTATATAAAACAAGGGAGTCTTAATATGGTTGAACTATTAGCTCCAGCTGGAGATTTAGAAAAATTAAAGATTGCTTTGTTGTATGGTGCTGATGCAGTGTTTATTGGCGGCGTTGATTTTTCATTGCGTGCACGCGCATCTAATTTCGAAATTAAAGATATTAAAGAAGCGTGTGATTTTGCTCACCAAAGAGGAAAAAAAGTTTATATAACTACAAATATTATCCCTCATAACGAGGATTTAATAGGTGTATTAGAATACTTGAAAGATTTAGAATCAGTTAAGGTAGATGCGATTATATCTGCATCACCATATATTATTGATCAAGCTTTAGAACATACGAATTTAGAAGTCCATTTATCAACACAACAATCTGCTTACAACACAGAGTCAGTTAATTATTGGTTTCATAAAGGTGTTAAAAGAGTTGTTCTTGCAAGAGAATTAGCAAAAGATCAAATCAAATCTTTAACAGCTAAAACAAAAGCAGATGTTGAAGTTTTTATACATGGTGGTATGTGTATGAGCTTTTCTGGAAGATGCTCTTTGTCTGATAACATGACAGATAGAGATGCAAACCGTGGAGGTTGTGCGCACTCATGCAGATGGAATTATGAGTTGGTAGAAAATGATAAAAAAGTTAGTGATGAAATGTTTTCAATGTCAAGTAAGGATTTAGAAGCTTTAGAACAAATTCCATTTTTAATAGATGCAAATGTTTCATCGTTAAAAATAGAAGGACGTATGAAATCTCTTCATTATATCGCAACGGTAGTATCAACATATCGTCAATTAATAGATACTTATGAAAAAGAGAAAAGCATAGTTGATTTTGCACCTTATTATGTAGATTTAATGAAGGCAGAAAATAGATTAACATCCCATGGATATCTTGAAGGTTTGCCTGGTGTAGATGAACAATTATTTAATCATAGAAGTGAAAAACCATCTCAACTTTTTATAGGTCTTGGTATCGACTATGATCATACAAATAAGATTGCGACCATTGAACAAAGAAATCATTTTAAAATTGGTTCGCATATAGAAGTTTTTAATCCAAGTGGAAAAAAATTCGAGTTTATTTTAGAAGAAATGTATGATGATCTAGATCAACCTTTAGATACTGCAAGACATCCTAAACAAATACTTAAGATTAAAGTTGATCAAGAAATTGAACCCTATGCAATGATTAGAAGAGCCGTATGAATCAAATAGAAAAAAACGGGAAAATTCTACCCTATCATATACAAAGAAAAAAAATTAAAAACGTCTATTTTAGAATTAAAGAAGATTATGTTTATATTACCGCAAATAAACATGTAAGTGAAAAAAACATCGTAAAACTCATTGAAACTAAATTTGATGTTTTATATCAAAGACTTCAAAAAAAAGAGTTTATTAAAGATGATGAAATTAGAATATGGGGTAAATTGTATCATTTGCATATAGTACCAGGAAGATTTAGATATGAAATCATTGAAGATACTCTATATTGCCAAACCAATGAAATAGACATTCAAAAATTAAGAAAAAGAATCTATCTAAAAGAAATTATATTAATGACAGATCAATTAAAAAATAATGTCAATGATACACTTCATAAAGTAGGAATACAGGCTTTGCCTTATAAATATAAATACTTAAAATCTAAATATGGAAGTTATCATAGAAAGCATCTAGAAATCACATTAAATACATTTCTAGCAACATTAGATCCCATATATTTAGAATATGTCGTTTATCATGAATATGCACATCATAAAGTGTTTAATCATTCAAAAGCATTTTATCAAGTTCTTGATGAAATGATGTTAAATCACAAAGTTATTCAAAAACGCTTAAAAAAAATGGAAATAATGTAAAAAATAAGGTATAATAGATAAGGAATTTAAGGAGGAATAAAATGGCTGTAAAACAACAACAATTTCAATTAACCCAAGAGGGTGTTGATAAACTAAAAAGCGAGTTACAATTTCTAAAAGAAGTCAAACGACCTGAAAATATAGAATCATTAAAAGAAGCAAGAGCACAAGGTGACTTATCTGAAAATGCAGATTATGATGCTGCAAGAAATGAACAAGCTAGAATAGAATCAAGAATTCAAGAAATCGAAACAATCGTTAAAAATGTTAAGCTAATTAGAAAAACTGCTGAAGATAAAATTAATATTGGTAAATCAGTAAAAGTTTTATTTGTTGATCGTAATGAAGAAAAAACATTTGATTTAGTAGGTAGCTTAGAAGTAGATCCTTTGGTTAATAAAATATCAGTAGAATCTGCAATTGGAAAAGCATTATTAGACTTTGCTCGTAAAAAAGAAGAAAGCGAAGATAAGAATGTAATTGGTAGCACGATTACTGTAAAAACTGAAACTGGAAAAATATTCGACATTAAAATATTGGAAATTAGTTAATGAGTCTATATCAAAAATGTATTCCGGATTTTTATTATCAATCCATTTTTGAAATTCCATATCAAACATTAAAGGAACAAGGGATTTCTACCTTGTTTTTTGACTTAGATAATACAATCATTGGTTATGATGAAGAGATATTATCTAAAGAACAAATTGATTTAATTAATGAGTTATTAAAATCATTTAAAGTCGTTATTTTATCTAATAGTGGTAAAAAAAGAGTTTCAAAAGCGTTAAGTAACACTGACTTTGATTATGTTTATCATGCTGTTAAACCGTTTAAATTTGGATTTAAAAAAGCATTGAAAATAAGCCAATCAAAAATCGATGAAGTTATGGTTATAGGTGATCAGATGATGACCGATATCTTTGGTGCACATCGCACCAAAATTAAAGCGTCTTTAATTAGAAGCGTTAAAAGAAAATCAGATCGCAAGATTACTCAGTTTAATAGAAAAATCGAGAAATTCATATTAAAAAGAATACAAAAGAAATACCCTAAACTTTATCAAAGCAGGTTAGAACAATATGTCAGTGACCATTAAATGTAAAGGATGTGGAGCAACACTCCAAACAAAAGATGTTCAAAAAGTTGGATATGCACTAACTCTTGATCATGATTACTGCCAAGCATGTTATAAACTGCTTCATTACGGTGATGTTCATGAACATTTTCATCCAGAAGATCTTCCTAAATTAAGCCAAGATGCAGTTGTCTTTATGGTTAGTTCGGTTCTACATTTAGATATGCTTTTTACATATCCAGTATACAGATATGAACCAAATCTAAAATATGTTTATCTAATTAATCAAATAGATTTACTACCAGAAAGTACAAATCTAGATGAAATGTTAAAAAATATGATCATAAGAGCAAAACAAATGCGCATACCTTACCACGATATCATCATGATGTCTGCTAAAAACCCTTATGATATTAAAAATCTTGAGGTTTATATGCAAAACTTTTCAGAGAAGAACTTATATTTAATTGGTGTTCAAAATTCTGGGAAGACCACAATATTCAAAGCATTAACCAAAGATACACATGCACTAGCGTTTTCTAAAGCAGGGTTAACTCAAGAAGCATTAATTAAAAATATAGGTAAACGTCAAATATATGATATGCCTGGATTATATCAAAAAGGGTATGTCCATCAATTTCTACCTTATCAAATATATAAAAGACTGATTCCTCAAGAAACCATTAAACCAAAAATATATCAACTTAAAAAAGATCAAACACTTTTTTTAGAAGGACTTGTATCCATAAGTGTTTCTAATGACAAACAAACAGTTGTATTATATGTTAAAAATAGTTTGAATGTTCATAAAACAAATATTACAAAAATAGAAAACTTATTAAAAGAAAAAGAAAATAATTTTGATATTTATGTAGATGATTACGAAGAAAAAAACTTTAAAATTACAGATACTAAAATGCAATTAACGTTCGCAGATATCGGATTTATGCATATCCAAGGACCAAATACCATCAAGGTTACTTATCCTAAAGGCATGCATATTAGTTTATCGGAGGCACTATTTAAATGATCAATGAAGTAAGAAGAAAAGTTGAAGCAAAATTAAAAAATGATCCAGAGAGATTAAATCATGTCATTGGCGTCTATGAGACATCTTTGAAACTCGCAAAAATCTATAAAGTAGATGAAAACTATGTCGCAATTGCCAGTTTATATCATGACTATACAAAAAACGATAGCATAGAAGATCAAATTAAATTATTAAATCAAGAAGACATAAAAAAATATAAAGACTATCCTGTTATATATCATGCGCTAAGTGCTGCAAAGCAATTAGAAAAAGATTTTAGTGTTAAAAATGAAGATATACTAAACTCAATAAAATCTCATGTATGGGGAAGAGCATTTATGTCAATTTATGAGAAGATCGTATTTGTTTCAGATTACTGTGAACCAAATAGAGTGTTCATAGATACAACTAGCTTATATGCACTTGCAGTTAAAGATATCGATTTAGCAGTATTAAAGTCTATGGAACTCACATTAAATTATTTAAAAAGACAAGGCTTAAAGCCAAGCAAAGAACAAATAGAAGCTTACACGTATTACATGGAGGTAAATAGTGAAAAAGTTAAATAAAATAGTAGAAGCATTAGAAAATTTAAAAGTTAAAGATTTAGCGGTATATGATTTTGAAAAAACATCACCGTTTTATGATTATTTTGTTATATGTACAACAAATGAACGTCAAGGCTCAGCAGCAATCAATCACTTAAAGAAAGCATTAGAAGCTGAAGAGATTAGACATATCGAAGGTAAAGGTGGATCATGGGTTCTAATTGATTGTCATGAAGTCATTGTTCATTTATTTACTGAAGAAGATCGTCAGTATTATGCATTTGATAAACGCTTAATGGATGTCAAAAGGGTTAAATAATGTTTTCAAAAATATATGATGCGCTCATGAGTGATATTGATTATGAACAAATCTATACCTTTTTAAGTCCTTATCTCAAAGCAGACGATGTCGTTTTAGATGCTGGATGTGGTAGTGGATATTTATTACAAGAATTACTTTTGCATCAAGTAGACGCAATGGGTATTGATAATGATGATCAAATGCTAAGTCTTGCACAAGACAGATTACAAACTTCAAATCTAAGAGCTCCTTTGTATCATCATGACCTAAGAGATAAACTAGATATAAAGGTTGATGTAATCGTTAGTTTCTTTGATGTCATGAACTATTTAAAAGGTATTAAACAAGTATTTTCTAATATCAAAGATGCTCTAGCACCAAATGGTCTATTTATCTTTGATGTGTATCAAGAATCAGTCTTAGATGATTATGATGGATACATAGAAAATGATAACGAACCTTTTGATTATCAGTGGTCTATAAAAAAAGATCAGATGAAGTTGAAACACAAAGTAATTACAAACCAAGAGATTTATGAATTAACTCAATATGTAAAACCTCTTTCGTATTACTTAGATATTTTATCATCCTTAGGATTTAAAGATATACAGGCTTTAAAAGGACCTGACATAAGAAAACACTATATCATCGCTAGTTTATAGCGATGATTTTTTTAAAGAAGACACTATAAAAAGAAAGTGTTCTATAAAATTATAAGTACTTAGATATAGTAGATGCTTTAGATTTTTTTCTATAGTAAGAA
Source organism: Mariniplasma anaerobium (assembly GCF_016865445.1). Lineage (GTDB taxonomy): Bacteria > Bacillota_I > Bacilli_A > Acholeplasmatales > Acholeplasmataceae > Mariniplasma > Mariniplasma anaerobium. Next base: position 552,825 of record NZ_AP024412.1, read on the forward strand.
GAGTTAAATACACTAAAAAAGATTAAATTATAGTTCGTGTATGTATTGCGGAGATGACTCTGATGTAATGATTTAAATAAGAATGATCATAACTAAAATATTCATACAAAACGTTCGGGCTATATAAAGAACAAAGAAAACATTGAAAACTGAAAGACAAGTTAGTCTTAAACAGGCACGTCTGCCTGTCATTAACTACCATGAAACATTTTATTCGGTAGGCTTAAATCCCAAAACTAATGTTTGTATCAAAATCCCTTAGAAGGTAAAATATAAAGTCTAATATATTTATCAAAGATATTGCAATATCCTATTTATATAGTAATCAAATATTCTATTTACTTTTTTTATTTTTCATGATAATATGCAATTATAATAGTTTTTCAAACTAAAATGGGGAGAAAATTAAATATGTTTAAGAAAGAACCTTTAAAGAATCAACAGATTTTGGTTTTAGTAAGATTGCTAAATGCAAGTACAAAAATGCTTGTTTTTTTAGCATTGTTTGGGCAACTGTGGAGTTTAGTACCATGGAGTGCATTTCAAGTACAAGCTGCAACGATTGACAATCAAGAACTTATAACAGATCAGCCTTCATTTGATAATTATCCAACAACGACGGATCCTGACTTTGATCAAAGTCAAGTAGCTATAGAATCTGAGATGATAGATGAGAGAACAGAAACATCTAAAACGTTTCGTAAAGTAGATGGTACATATGAAGTAGCCATGTATAACAATGTTATTCATTATCAAAAAGATGAAAAGTGGGAAGACATTGACAATAGCTTATATGATACTGGAAATGAGTTGGAAAATAAAGCTAATAAGTTTCAAATTAAGTTTCCAAAACAACTAGATGACAATAAACAAATCAAATTATCCCAAGGTGCGTATAGTATTGATTGGAATATTCTTGATATAAATTCAGCAGAAGTTAGTTACAATCAAGAAAAAAAGAGTTCTGATAACCTTAAAGAACTCACAAATATAAGTCAATCAGTACTTTATGATAATGTACGACCTTTTACAGATGTTGAATATATTGTTTCTGGTAACAAGGTTAAAGAAAACATTATACTTAGTCAATATGTACTTGATTTTAGTATGACCTTTGAATATAAGTTAAAAAATTTATCATTGATTCAAGATGAACAAGGAAATATCATATTTCTAAATGATAACAATGAAACAATTTTTTCTTTCATTGATTTAATCATGTTTGATAATGATTTAAATGATTCATCAGATATTGATCTTCAATTAATTGTTACTGGTAACAAAACCTATCAAATATTTTTGACACCAAGTGATGAATGGTTACAAAAAGCAAGTTATCCTGTTGTTATAGACCCTACAATAAGCAGTGTTGAACAATCTATAAATATCTATGATACATATGTATCTGAATCTTCACCCAACTCAAACTACGAGAATTATTCATATATAGCTGTATCAAATACAACGATTTATAATGAATATAGAGGTCTCTTTTCATTTGATATACCAGTTCTTTTGATGGATAAAGAAATTGTTCATTCAACATTTACACTAACAAGTAATTCAAAAAGCATGGATAGAATTATTGGATTGTATGAAAATAACTCAGCATTTGATGTTGGTGAAGTTGATTGGTATAGTAGACCTTCACATTCATCTGATATGATAGATTACCATATTGTCGGATCTGATAATATATATATGTTTGATATTACAGACATAGTAAAAGAATGGCAATCCACAGGTAATGTGCAAACACCTGGTTTTACAATTAAGGATAATTATGATTATGGTGCATATAATAGTGTTAATTCAAGTGAATCTTCAGAATCTTTACAACCTGTTGTTGAATTCATATATATTGATTCTACAGGAATGAAAGATTATTGGAGTTATAGTCAACAAAACGCTGGAAATGCAGGTGTTGGATATGTTTCAGATAATACAGGAAAATTGATATTTATAAAAAATGAAGTATCTTACGAAACAGCTAAACAAAGTTTTGGATTCTCATTAATCTATAATATTGATAGAAAAGATACGAATATTGGATATGGATTGGGTTGGCAAACTAATTATAGTATGACATATCAAACGATAATTGAGGGACAAGAATATTCTATTACTGATGGAACAGGAAACACGGTTCATTATTATCCAACAACTTGTGATTCACGATTTGTATCTGACTCATATAATCAATATACGTGCTATATCGCTGAAGATGGATCAGGAAATATTTTTTATAAACTGATTAATCCTGGTACAGTAGCATATTATATGATGACAAGGCAACAGGTGAGATATAGCTTTGAAAATATGTATTTAAAACAAATAACCGACATAAAAACTTCAATAGATATTAACATCTATAGGAATCCATTAGATTTAGATGAAATTGATTATATTACAGATGAGAGTGGAAATCAAATTGATTTATCCTATAGTTCAGGAAGATTATTGTATACATATTTGAAAGTCAAACAAAGTGAAAATATTTATCATATCCTTGAAAAAGTAAATCATGACTACACTTACAAATCAGAATATGCTGATTATGCACTCTACTATACAAGAAATGATATGGACTATAATGAAGACTTAACATTTACTTCCTCACCAACCAACTATTATATTACAGATAGTTACGCACGATTGACCAGTGTATATGAAGCTTCTGGCAAAAAGGTAGCATACACGTATTATGAGGGAAATACCTTTATCGATAAAGTGTGGACAATCAATCAGTATGTTGATCAAATTGATTTATATAGCACAATTGAGTATTATTATGGATCCAAGATGACTATAATGACTGATCAAAATAATAATTATATCATTTATAAATTTGATAATTATGGACATACAGTTAATATACTTGATAGTTATGGATATGCACAATCTTTTAGTTATCTAAATTTATTTTCGGGATTTATTGATGGATCAAGTACTCTAGTGCTTGATGGAATACCCAATTATAATTGGAATCATCAATTGTTGTCTAAATCTGATCCTTATAAAACTATAGAAAATGTAGTTCAAAACTACAGTTTTGAAACGAGCAAAGAAATGGATATATCATGGATGCTAGATCAACCTAGTTATCCACTACAACAAGATTACTCAAATTTTTCATGCGATACTTTTTTATATGGAGATTGTTCAGCAAGACTTCTAGTTCCTGATGCACAGCATTACGGGTCCTACAAACAGACAGTTGTTTTAGATTATGGTAACTATATGTTAAGTGGCTATGTTAAAAATGATACACTTAGCGGCAATGTCAATATTTCAATAAGTGGAGATGAGCAAGAAAACATATCAGCGGATGTCGATAATGACAGTAATTGGCATTATGTAGAGGTTATTGTAGATGTTGATGATGATAATACTTTAGTCACTATAGAACTAAATAATTTTGGAATAGGTGACGTATATTTTGATAATATTCAATTGATTGAAGGATTTAGAGACACAAGGAAAAACATAGTTAACAATTCATCTTTTGAAGTTCTTGATTCCTATGGAGAACTTAGTAACTGGTACGGATTTGATTCTAGTTATATTTTTAGAACTCCAACTAGTGCATATACTAGCATTGTTGAAGAAGATATTCTTGGAGATTATGCAATTAGATTTAATGGTGATGCGAAAACACTTAGATATATTTGGAGCGATTATAACAATTATATTAATGATGATTTAGTAGATGGCACATTAACAATAGGTGGATGGGCTTATTCGAATAGCACACCAATGTCAATACAGAGTACAGATATTTATCCTGAAGTGTTTAGAATAAGAGTTGACGTTTTGGATACTTATGAGATTTATGGATCACAAGATTATGAAGATTCGATTGTATCAACGAGCTATGTTAATTTCGATACTGCAATACAAGGATGGCAATTTCAGTTAAAAGAAGTACCTTTTGAAGCGGGTAACCACATATTTTTGACTTTAGAATATGAAGGTGAAGGATATGTTTTATTTGATCAAATTCAAATGTATTATGAACCAATCTACAGCCTTTATGATTATGATATCTACGGAAGATTAGAAACTATATATAGCTCATCTGGTGAAACCACCAATCTTACTTATGAAAATGATGGTGATGAACGAGCTACAAAAGTAGAAACAGAATTTTCAACACTTGAATTAGGTATTGATGATGCTGCAGCTCTAATTGAATCTGTTACTTATAATAGTGTAACAAGTGAACAATCATTTAATTCATATGGACAGGTTACAGGAACACTTGTTGGTGATACAGATAACTACTTCACAACCTCAACAGCATATCTTACATCAGGATTTAGTCAATTTATTGCTTCAACAACTAATGAGTTTGGAAAAACAACTAACTACTACACATATACTTTAACTGGATTATTGAAAGCTATTTCAAATGCAAATGGCGACGACTTACTATATATATATGATGATGAAGGCAAATTGATTAAAGCTGTTCATGTTGATGATTATTCAGCTTATCAGAACGGGGATTCTTATTATTCGATTGTCGAATATTTATATGATTCTGAAGATAGGTTAGATAAAATCATATTAGATAGAAACAGTAGTGGAACACCGATTTATTATTATGATATTAACTACGATGCACAAGATAGAATATCGAATGTATTAGTAAATTCCACATCACTTATGAGTTATACATATGAAAAAGATGGAGATTATTATACTAATCGTATATCGACCCAAACATATGGCAATGGAGATGTAATATCATTTTTTTATGATGATGAGGGTCAGATCATAGGTGTTAATTTTGATGATACAACCAAATTCTCATATGAATACGATCAGTCTGGATTACTTGCAATTTATAATGAACATGATAATGAAGGTAATATCTTAAAATCCGAGTATTATACATATGATATTTCAGGACAACTAAGTCAAATGGTAGATTCATATAATAATACGATTCAATATACCTATGATGCTTCAGGAAATATAGAAAGTCTAGATTTCACATTCGAAGGAATGAATCAAGAAACAGAGTATTTCAACAATTACTGTTTATCATGGAATATTCAAGGTAGTTGTATAGTATCATCAACATTATACGATAAAACTATCTACGAAACTCAAGATGGTTATGATATTTCAAAACGTTATCTATATGAAATAGATAATGTGTTAAAGAGAGTGGAATATGTAAAACTATTTGAAAATGGATCATTGTTGATTGAACAATCATTAAACTATATTGGAGATACGACTAGAATTCATGATATATCTTATAGCCTCAAAGATGATGATAATCTGTATAAGTATAGTTATACATACGATGATGTGGGTAATATTATTCGTGAGTCCTATTATGAAGATGGATTTTTAAAGTTTGATAAGAACTATGCGTATGATGAGCTTAATCAATTGATTGTAGAAGATTCACGAGATTATGATATACCTTTAAGTTCAACTTTAACAGAAACAAATTACACTAAATATTATTATTATGATAATAGAGGAAATATAACTGACATTAAGACATTTTTATATGGTCAAGATGACTATGAGGAAGCAGTTGCACCCACTGAGTATGACATCAATTATGGTAGTGATCCTATATTTGTAGTAATTTCAGGCGATACAGAAATACCAGTCAATGGTAGTCTATCATTAGGATTTACATATTATAAATTAGAATATGTTATGCCTCCAAATCCAGTTACATTACCTATGGTTACCATAAAGGATTATACTCAAGTAGACACAACAACACCAGGATATTATTTAATTGATTGTATAGGTAAAGATAAATTTGGAGGATCCACTTACAATCTAGAGTTTGGCATTTTAATTACTGTAGGCACACCTAGTAGTGGGCCTACAATACCACAAGAACATATTCATTATAATTATAGTGAAAGTTGGTTGGATCAACTTGAAAGCATTGATAACATCACATATAATCAAGACGGATCGATTAATACAACAACGAGATTAGGAAATTATGAGTATGATGATCAAGGAAATCCTGATGAGATGACTGATTTTTATTACAATGGAAATCTCTATGATCATGCTGCTTTAGTATATGATGGTAGACAACTATCTATGATCACATTAACAGATGCGACATTAGCAACAGTTGAAATCGAATATTCATATAATGATCAAGGATATCGTACGAGTAAAACGATTAATGGAAGTAAAGTAGAGTATTTCTTAGAAGGGGACAAAGCTCTATTTGAAACTGATGGAACTTATGGTATTATTTATACATATGATTATGATGGTTCATTGATTAGTTTCAATTATGATGATGATATTGATGATTCTACTGAAGGTATAGAGTATTACTATATTAAGAATATCCAAGGAGATATCACAAAGATAGTTGATCATGATGGGGATATTGTAGTTAAGTATGAGTATGATGTTTGGGGAAATATCGTAAAGATAACAGATGGTTCAGGCATTAATTTAGCTGAGATAAACCCATATAGATATCGTAGTTATCGATATGATGAAGAAATTAATATGTATTATTTGAATAGTAGATATTATAATCCAGTAGTGGGAAGATTTATAAATGCTGATGGTATGTTAGGACAAGTTGGAAATGCTTTATCAACTAATATGTATGCATATTGTGCAAACAATCCAGTAATGTTCACTGATCCCAGCGGAGAATTTCCAATTTTAATTGCAGCATTCATTATAGGTGCAGTTATTTCTGGAACTGCAAGTACAATATCTCAAGGAGCAACAGATGGATGGGAAAATATCAATTGGAGCCAAGTAGGATTTGACTCATTAATTGGGGGAGTTACCACACTAGTAGGAGCAAGTGGTATAGGAGTAGTAGGAGCTATGATTGTAGGCGGAACATTAGGTTTCACTGGAAGTGTGGGATCAGATTTGATAGCTGGAAATGGCGATTGGTCTGAAGTTAATTGGACAAAAGCTGGTATTATGACAGTTGTCGGAATAGGTTTAGGTGGTTGGTCCGGATCAGGAGCTCAAAACTTTAAAACTATGAATGCTAAAATTAATCTGGGACAATCATGGGGTTCAAAATCATATATTAATTATGGAGTTTCTGTAATAGACAGAGCAGCTACATCATATGCGCGACATACAGCGTCACAATTACTAGCAAATGCTGTAAGAGGATATCAGGCACAAGCGATATCAAGAGCATTAGCATCTGCTTTATATGCAATGGGAATTTCCGAATTCATACAGGGGTAGATTATGGAATTATTTATTGTAATACTAGGAATGATATTTTGTATTTTAAATTGGTTCTTTTTTGGAACTGGACATTTTCATTTATCATTTATTGAAAAAATAAAATATAGAAAATTTAAATTGGGTAATTTTTATTTCACTCTTGTGATTTCTATTTCAATGTTAAGTCTGTATGTTATAAGTTTTTTTAATGAGCTTATACAGTTTAAAAAAATTATTTTAATTATGTTTTGTATTGAATTTGGTGGAACCATTATATATATTCTCGCTCTTGATTTAATCGGTATTAATAATAAAAACAAAGAGATAATTAAACATATTCTAGAGCAAATATCAAAAAATTCACACATGAAAAAAGATGAAATTATATATAATGTTAGAACTCAATTTAGAGAATTATCTATCAAAGATATAGAGAAACAGTATAATAAAATAGATAGATCTTAAATAGAATTCAAGATTTAAAATCTATAGACTAATTTTTAGAATATATAAAATAGTGCATATCATGCAAACAATCCAATCATGCATGTAGATCCAAGTGGAAAATCATTTTTAGCAATACTCGGAACAGTTGTATTAGGCGCTGCTGTTGGTGGTTTTGTAGGTGCGATAACTGCAGCAATTGACGGTGATGATATTGGTGCAGGATTCTTAAGTGGTGCGGTAGCGGGTGCTATTATTAGTGTAGGTCTTGCTACTGCAATAGCATTAGGTCCTGTTGTAGGAGGAGTAGTAGCTACTGGTTCAGGTTTTATGGGAGGTTATGCAGGAGATGTTGTATCTCAGGGAATGACAAAAGGATGGGATAAAATAAATGGAAATCATGCTCTTGCTATAGGTGGTGTTACTGCACTTATAACTCTAGGAAGTTTTGGTATAATGAGTTATATAGCTCGCTCAACTCCAAGCTTATTTGGCAACATGGTTAATAGAACTATACCAATAATGACAAGAGTAAATAATTCACTTTCATTAACTGCAACAACTGCTTTTTTAGCTCTTACATATGGAGCTACAGGATCCCTACTAAACTCATTGGCCAATTTATTAGTAGATGAAAATGAAGAAAGCCAAGAAAATATCATTGATATAATCGCGGGATGCGATTAAAGGAGTAATTATGGAAAACACAAAAACAAAGTTTCTTGCCTCACCATTCATATTATTTGGAATATTGTTTCTTGTTATTATAGGCTATTTTCTGTTTGTACTGACATTCATTATTTTACCGACACCAACTGAAGAAAATCGTTCTCAACTTACTACTATATTATTAGTTATAATGCTTGGTGGTTTTCCAACATTCACATTAGTATTCACTTTAAATAAGTGTTTTTCAATGATTTCCTTTGATGAAGAAGGTGTTCATAGATCACTATTTAACCATTTCTTTAAGAAAGATTTTTTATGGGAAGACATAAAAGAATTTAGAATTTTTAATAGAGTAGATCAGTGGCTTTTTATTAGTAAATTACCCACAGAAGGTTTATCATATTATCAGTTGATTAAAAACAAGGATATCATACAAATAAGTTTCACTCCAAACATTCTAAAAGCTATCAGAAAGTATTCAAGTATGAAAATAGAAAACCTAAATGAAAATCAAGATAATGAAACAGATTAATTTGTAAACTTCAGAGAACATATGTATAGAATCATATTTTTTAACAACATTCAACATTGTGTACTTAAACATAAAAAGACTGTATTTATGTTACTCCAATATTATAAATGCCAGTGGTATAACTGTTGTTCACTATGTCTATGATGCATATGGAAACATTACTAAGACAGAAGTCACATCAGGTTATGGCTATATTGCAAATATAAATTCATACACTTACCGTGGATATCGATATGATTCTGAAATTAATATGTACTATTTGAATAGTCGATATTATAATCCAAAAGTTGGTAGATTCATTAATGCTGATAAGATTATTGGACAATTATCTCACATTGGATCAACGAATATGTATGCATGTGTAAATAATAACCCTGTTAATTTTGCCGATGAAGAAGGTGAGTTTTGGCATCTAGTTGGTGGATTCGTTGTTGGAGCAGCAATTGGAACAGTCACCCAAATCGTTTCAAATGTTGTAAGTGGAAATGAATGGTCAGAGGGTGTTTTGACTGCCGCTGCTATTGGTGGGTTGTCTGGATTATTAACTGCAGCAGGTGCTGGATCTCTAACTATTGGACTTGTATCAGGTACTACTGCAGCTTTTGGAAGGCAAATTGAAGAGAATAAGTTAAATTTTTCTGAATGGAATGTTGGAGAAATGGTTGTAGATGCAGTTATAGTTGGAGTGTTAGCTGGAGTCGGCTCGTCTTATGGTAACAAAAAAATTGAATATACTTCAAGACAAATAAAGTACTGGATTAAACCTGGTTCATTTAAAACAATGATTACAGGTAATTATATGAAAAAAATAACGAAAGCTGTTGCTTATTCAGCAATTCCAGCATTAGATTATGCATTCTTAACTTCTTTGAAAGGAGATCAATATGAAAATAGTAAAATTATTATTGAATGATTGTAGCATTAGAAAATGATAAAACACTTTAATTCAGAAAGAGTATATATTTCTTTATTTATTATTTTATTGCTTTCTTTTCCTATTATCTTTAATATTATATACTATATACTACTTGAATTTATAAAAGATCCCCAAAATTTCCAATACAATTTTTTTAATATAACATTCATTAGTATTTGGATAGTATTTATATCGAATAATATGTTACATATTATTATGGAGTCAAATTTCCAAATTAATGAACATGACGGATACTTCGAGTATAAAACATTAATGAGAAGAAGAGAAAAAATCTACAATAATAGAATAAAAAAGGTGATAATTTGCAAGGAAAATCTGGTTCTTAAAGGAGGGTATGAGGCAATCATAGTAGTTAGAAAAGGACTTAAAAGGAGTTTGTTTTTTCATGAGTTTTCAATGAAGAAGCAAGATTATACTAAAGTTAAAGACATTTTCTTGTCAAAAGATGTCAATATAGTTTATAAAGAGAATAAATTTTTTAAACCTTTGGCAACTTTGTTTTATTTTTAATAGGTTGATATGAAAACGTGTAAATTGGTAATACATGTAGATATTCTATTATGTATATTACCCATTGCTTTTCTTGCTACTAATGTATGGAAACATTGCTATTTATAACAATTTAGTGGAATATACTTTTCAAAGAAAAAAGCCAAGAAATCGCGAGAATGTCTTTTTGATTTCTTGGTTTAATTTTTGTCAAAAAATGATATAAATTGCCTTCCTTGAACTTTACTTTTTCTAGTGCTCGTTAGTGTAAATGTAAAACCGTCATTTTGATGTTACTTGAGTACACACAAGACCCTATTTTCGAACAATATGGTGCACTCAAAGCAGAGTAAAACTAGTCATATAACATTTAATTATGACCAAAATATGTTTCTATGGTTTTTTCACTGCTTGTTAGTGTAAACATAAAATGTTCATTTTGATGTTACTTGAGTACACACAACACCCCATTTTCGAGCAATCTGGTTCACTCAACGCAGCATGAGTGAGAGAACATATAGGAGAAAATATAAGAAGAAGCTTATTCACAGGCTTCTTTTTCTAAAGTAACGACAAATTTCAATTATAAGAAGATTGACTTAGAAAAAAAGTTCCAATTTATGGAAAAAATATAGTAAATATATGTTAACATTGTCAACCTTCGCTAGAGTATGTTACTTGATTTATATACATGATGGTTTTTGACCCCCTATTAGCTAGAGTTCGTTGCTCGATTTATGTTTCCACCCACAAAATATTCAAGCAATCACGGGCTAACTGTGTTGCTAGTGTATGGAAGCATATGTTATTTAGAGTGATATAATCAAAATATGAATTTAATAAAAACAAACCAAGAAGTGGGAGCAGAACTCCTTAATTTCTTGGTTTGTTTTTATTAAAAATTATACATATTGCTGAATACGTTAAATTAGCACAGATTAGATATGACCTCTTTTTATAAAAATGTAACTGATATAGGATAGTTATTAATTATATATATTAAGCACCTCTTTAAAAGATTTTGTGAAAATTATTTGAGATGATAAAATAATTTAAAACTCTATAAAACATTCAAAATATAAAATCAACTTGCTAAGTTTATACTGATTATTTTTTTAAAGTAAAATATTTAATTCATCTATATCATATAGTGGAGGGATATAGATGAAAGAATGGATAATCATTGTTGTTGTTTTAACTATCATTGCATGTATCGTATTATTTCCAAGAAAAGAAGCGTATACATATGTGACTCATGAAAAGATAGAACTAGACAGTTTTGAAATTGAAATAAGAGGTGAAGTAGTTTTTCCTGGTTTTTATACTTTTTTTGAACCTATGCGTTTAGATGAGATTCTAGATTTTACGTATGGATTTACAGATGATGCAGATATTAATGAAATAGATTTATCGAAAATATATGAACAAGATAGCTATATCTTTATACCTTCATTAAGTACTGATGAAATTGTTATTGAAAAAATAAATATAAATAATGCAAACTTTCAAACTTTATTAGATATTCCTGGTATGACTGAAGATAGGGCAGCATCTTTAATTGTTTATCGCCAAGAACATGGCTTGTTTTCAAGCATAGATGAATTAATCAATGTAAAAAATATAGGACCCGCAACACTTGAAAAGATTAGACCATATATTACGCTTGGATGATTTTTATAAGTATGGAGTTGCATTATTTATTTTCATTTTAGGTTTTTTTTATGTCTGGGCATTTTTAATATGTTTTATATATATGATATGGATGAGAAAACAAATCCATATCATATTTTTGGTTATTCTAATAATTGTTATATCGCTTTGTTATGCATTATTAACTAATTTTGACCAAGATCATATCCAAAGAGATGTAAAAGTTGTATCCATCGATTCTTATGATGAGTATGCTAGATATACAGTTAAATATCAACGATATAAATTTCATTTTTATAGTGGATTAAATGAATATCAATTAGGTGATATTCTTTATATTAATGCCGATATCACAGCTTATAAAGCACAGACAGTTGAATATGGATTTAATTTAAAATCATATTTTTTAGCATTTAATGTTTATGGAAAATTAGATATTCAAGATATCAAACTTATAGATCATACATATCATATCTATCAAATAAGAGAAACGCTTAAAACTAGTGTAAATAACTTGGCATCAAGTACTTATTTGAAAGCTTTATTATTTGGTGAAAAAATCAGAGATGAGCAAACAATAGAGACTTATACAAATTTTGATATCCTATATTTATTTACGATATCAGGACTTCATGTGTATGTTTTAATGATTATTTTAAAAAAAGTATTATTCATATTAAATGTAAATCAAAGATTTCAAGATGGCATGATGATTGTTATGCTTGGATGGATCAGTTATTTAAATTTATTTTCTTTTGCGGTCTTAAGATTATTAATTATTTATATCTTAAGAATCATAAATAAGAAGTTTGAGATGAACATGCAAAACTTAGATATGATTTTTCTCACTTTTTTTATACTCACTATATTTAATACAGGGTTCATTTTTCATCAAGGATTTGTCATTACTTTTTTAATTATAGTGTGTTTAGAACTCATACATCCATTATTCAGTCCATATCCAAACTACATAAAAAAAGTCATGATGTCTGTGAGCATATCAGTTATTATCTTGCCTTTTTTTCAAGACATCTCAATTTTTCAAATCCTTTTATTGCCTATGATGATTTTTATCATTACTTGTATATTATATCCTTTTGCGATGCTAACATTTATATTTCCTGTCATTGACGACATCTATGTGATGATCTTAAATCTATTTGAAAAAGTTATTCTATTTATATCTACCTATCAAATTTCATTTTTTATTCCAAAGTTTAATATATATCAAATGTTTTTATATTATGGTTTATTTATATATGTTTGTTTTTCAAATCATATAAAGCAAAGTTTGAAAAGAATGATGATATTAATATTTCTTATGAGTTTGAGTCAATATACGTTAAACTTATTTAATATAGAAAATATAACATTTTTAGATGTAGGTCAAGGAGATACAACGATTATTCAAACAAAAGAGTGTAAAGTTGTTGTTGATGCATTTAATGGAACAACCTCATATCTAAAAAATCATGGCATTTATGAACTTGATTATCTTATCCTTACACATAGCCATGAAGATCATATCAAAGAAGCGAAATCAATCATGGACAGTATTAATGTTAAACAAATTATTGTAAGTTTTTACGATGATAGATATCCTGCTTACAAACAAAATGTATTGAGATTAAAAGCAGAGGATAAAATCACTTGTGGATCGATAAACTTTAATTTTATGGGTCCAATAAAAGATTATGATAATGAAAATAATGTATCACTTGTTTTTCAAATGTATTACGATAGTAAAACATTTTTGTTTACTGGTGATATTGAAGCAGAAGCTGAAACAGATCTAATTAATGCATATCATCACATGTTAAAAAGTGATATTTTAAAAGTGCCACATCACGGCTCAATAACATCATCAACTAAAGAGTTCTTAGAGATGGTTAATCCAAGTTATGCAGTGATTTCATTAGATAAGTATAATTCATTTGGATTTCCAGATGAAAATGTCATCACAAGGTATCAAGAAATAAGATGTATTATCTATAGGACAGACATAAATGGAACGATATCTTATCACAGGAAAAATAGGAAAGAAAAATGGACTACTTTCCTATGAATTTTAACTGATTTTTAGTATAATAGTATTAATGAATAAGGAGGCGTGATTATGGCTGAAGCAATACATGTTTTTCAAGGTCCAAATGAATATTTGCTCCATCATCAAGTCGAAGCAAAAATTAAATCTTTAAATGTTGATCCATTCAACATCATGAGATATGATTTATTAGAAAATAAAAGTGAGGATATTTTAGAAGATATGCAAACTATATCTTTCTTCTCAGAGCAAAAAGTTATTGTTATAAAAAACATCAATGTTTTAGATAAAGAAGATGAGCACATCTTTAATAGATGGACAACCTACTTCGAAAAACCTAATCCTGATGTATTTGTAATCATTGAAATGATTGAGGCATTACCTAAAACAAGTAAGACTCAAAATTTATTAATGAAATATGCAATGATTGAAAAGATTAGTGATATGGAAAAGAAAGAATATCCTGAATTTGTTAGAAACATGTTTAAAAAATTCAACTATTCAATTACTGATGATGCAGTTACAGCATTATTAGAAAGAACTAATTATGATTTTTTATTACTTTCACAAGAAGCAGAAAAATTAATGTTATTTTCTTATGATAGTAAAGAGATTCATGAAAAAGAAGTTATTTTATTAGTCAGTAGAAATTTAGAAGAAAATATTTTTGAACTTACAAATGCATTACTTGCAAAAGATCAATCAAAAACAATTGAAATTTTTTATGATTTAGTTGCAAGAAATGAAGATCCATTGCGTATCCTAAATTTCATTGTTAGTAAAATTCGAGAACTTATTCATACAAAATTATTAATCGATAAAGGATACAGACAAGATGAAATAGCAGAACATTTCAATATTAGAAGTGGACGAGCTTATTATTTATTAAAAAATGCTAAAAACGCTGATTTTAATATTTTAGAAACACATCTAAAAAAACTAAGCAAACTTGATTTTGACATCAAAAGTGGAAAAATTGATAAAAAACTTGGTTTAGAATTGTACTTATTAGGAGCATAACTATGGTAAAACACGATAGAATATTATTATTTGATTTTGAAACAACGGGATTATATCCTGATAAAGAACAAATTATAGAAATTGGTGCTATTCTTTTAGAAAAGCAAAATGGAGCTTATGTCGAAATTGATAGTTTTGATGATCTTTTAATTGCAGATAAACCTTTATCGCCTAAAATCATTGAAATTACACATATCACTGATGATATGTTATTAAGAGACGGTATAGAGCAAGAAGTAGCTTGTCATAAGTTTTTAAGCCTAATGGAAGGTAATCCTCTATTGGTTGCGTATAACATTCAATTTGATTTATCTTTCTTACATTATTTCATTAGAAGATATATAGATCCTAATTTTCAAATAAAAAATGACATCCTTGATGTCATGGCAGTTTATAAAGATCGACATAAATATCCACATCGTCTAGATCAAGCAGTAGCTACCTATCAAGCTAATGTATTAAATACACATAGAGCTATTGATGATATAAGAGCGACCTTTGATGTCTTAATGAATATGGATAAAGAATTACCGAACTTAGATAAGTATGTTAATGTGATTGGTTATAATAAGAAATATGGAGTTAATGGTATTAAATTACCTTACGTGAAATACGTTGCTCAATATGGTGGATATAGAGAAATCGAAAAGCTATAAAAAAAGAAGCATCCTACGATGCGACTTCTTTTAAAGGCTATTCACCGATTTAGTTAATTGAGATTTATGTCTCCCTACAAAGTTCTTATGAAAGATCCCTTTAGCTTGACCTTTGTCTAATTTCTTATGAGCGAAAGATAATGCTACAGTTGCTTTTTCTTTATCTTTAGCTTGGACTGCAAGTTCAACAGCCTTTATTGCTGTTTTTACTGAAGATTTAAATGATGCATTACGTAAACGACGTTTTTCGTTCGTTTTGTTTCTTTTGATTTGTTGTTTGATATTTGCCACAATTTCACCTCCTAATTACGCACAATTAATTATATCAAAAGCAATTTAAAAATACAACAGTTAATGACTAAATATGTTAAAATAGATGTATATTTGAAGAAAAGGAAGCATATAATATGACAACAGCAAATAAATTAACGATATTAAGAGTAATAATGATTCCCTTGATGATTGTTTTTCTTTATATTAAACCATTAGATAAGTCTATTGGATTGCTTGGATTATCAATAAATCAGTTCATTTTCGCTATTTTATTTGTGATTGCATCCCTTACTGATTTATTAGATGGATATATAGCAAGAAAGTATAATCAAATTACGACGTTTGGGAAATTTTTAGATCCAATTGCAGATAAAGTATTGGTTTTAGTGGCATTACTTTTCTTAATGATCCTAGATCCATCAAGAGTGCCTATTTGGGCAGTGATGATTGTCATTATGAGAGAATTTATGGTTACAGGTATTAGACTACTTGCTGTTGATAAGGGTGTAGTGATTGCGGCATCTCCTTATGGTAAATTTAAAACAGCAACAACAATGATTGCTTTAGTTTTAATGTTGTTTAATGATTTTGGATTTACACCTTGGATTGCAAATGTAATCTTTTGGATTGCAATCTTATTTACAGTAATTAGTGGTATTGATTATTTATTAAAAAATAAAAAAGTGGTTTTTGAAAGTATTTAAAGTAAAATAAGACATTCTTATATACAATAGCATGGAGGTGCAAGATATGGAAAAAGATAAAAGAGCACAAGCCTTAGAGGCTGCAATGAAACAAATAGAAAAACAATATGGTAAAGGTTCAGTTATGCGACTGGGTGATGAAGCTGATCACAATTTAGCTGCAAACCCATCGGGATCACTAGGATTAGATATTGCATTAGGTATTGGTGGATATCCAAAAGGTAGAATCATAGAAATATATGGACCAGAAAGTTCTGGTAAGACTACATTAGCACTACATGCAATAGCTGAAGTTCAAAAAGCTGGCGGATATGTTGCATTTATAGATGCAGAACATGCGCTTGATCCAAAATATGCAAGAGCACTTGGTGTTGATATTGATAATTTAATTTTATCTCAACCAGATACAGGTGAACAAGCTTTAGAAATTGCTGAAGCTTTGATTAGAAGTGGATCAGTAGATACCATTGTTATTGATAGTGTTGCTGCATTAGTTCCAGAAGCTGAAATAAATGGCGAAATGGGAGATTCTCATATTGGTCTTCAAGCAAGACTTATGAGTCAAGCAATGAGAAAATTGTCAGGTGCTATTTCTAAAACAAATACAACTGCAATATTCATTAATCAAATTAGAGAAAAAGTTGGGGTTATGTTCGGGTCTCCTGAAACAACACCTGGCGGACGTGCACTTAAATTCTATGCATCTGTAAGATTAGAGATCAGAAGAAGTGAAACAATTAAAGAGGGCACAGAATTTGTTGGAAATAAAGCAAAAATTAAAGTCGTTAAGAATAAAGTTGCTCCACCTTTTAAAACAGCTATCGTAGATATTATATATGGCAAAGGTATATCACAAGCAGGTGAACTAGTCGATTTAGCATCAGAACTTGATATTATCAATAAGAGTGGTGCTTGGTATGCGTATGAAGGTGCAAAAATTGGTCAAGGTAGAGAAAACGCAAAACAATTTCTTCTAGACAATAAAGATATTTATGATAAAGTTTTCAAGTTAGTATTAGAACATTATCATATATCATACGATAAAAAATAATTATAAAAACAAGATAATATTTAATTTTATTAGGGACTCGAAAGAGTCCTTTTTTTTAATATTATTAAAAGATTTAGTTCAATAACAAAGCATACTATAAGTCTTTGATTTAGTATGATATAATGTCATTAGTAAGCAACAATCAAAGAATAGTTGAGGTATCTAAAATGGACAATACAACTGCACAACGTATATTACAAGGAAATCTAACAAAGACAATGGGCTGTACTGATATTGGTGTTGTTGGATATATTGCATCTATTGGAGCATATATTTTAAGAAATAGTAAAATTAAGACCATTGATCTTTTAATGAGTGAAGAGTTATATAAAAATAGTGTAAATGTTGGTGTGCCGGGACTTGGTAAAAGTGGGCTAGATAAAGCACTTGCTTTAGGTACACTATTAAAGAATCCTAAAAAACAATTAAGTGTCTTTGAAAGTGTCACCAATGAAGATGTTGAGAAGATTGAGGAATTATTAAGTAAAATAAAAGTTACGATAACATATAAAAAATTTATAGATATTCAAATTTATGAAGAATTACACATGACGACTTATGAGGGTGATGAAGTTAAAATTATTATCAAAGATTTCTATGATAATGTAGTTAGCGTAGTTAGAAATGGCGAGAAATTACTAGAATATGAAAAACAAGCACTTTTAGGACGTGTTAATAAATATAAAATTGAAAGTTATGATGAAATCTTTGATTTTGTAGAAAAGGAAAATTTTGAAGGTCTAGAAGAACTCTTTCGTATTGCAAGTATGCAATATGAAAGTGCAAGAGAAGAAGTTCAAAAAGTTAATCCTGAATACTTAGTTGAACAATTATCAACAAATCAGAAAAGTTGTTCATATGATTTATCAAACTTTTTAAGAGAACATATCGAAGTACCTTCTAAAAAGAGAATGATTGGTGATGTTTATACCGTTTATGGAGTTGCAGGAAGTGGGAACTTAGGCATAGGGACGTTAGTGACACCAATGTTTCTAAGTGATGCATATGAATTAAGCGATTTAGAAAGAAAAAAACTAATAGCTTTATCTTTTTTCACAAGTGTTTATATCAAACAGGAAATGAGTGTTGTAACAGTTTTATGCGGAACTGGTCATGCGACTGGTTGTAGCAGTGCTGCATGCTTTGCATATGTTAAAAAAGCAAATCGACAACAAGTCAAAGATGCAATCAATCTTTATTTAGCGACTTCGATGGGATTTGTTTGTGATGGAGCTAAAGTAAGTTGTGCATATAAAGTTTCTTTTGCTGCAATGAATGGTGTTATTGCCGCAAAAATGGTAACTGATGAGACTGTTGCATGTGATGGATTTGGATTAACTAAGATTGATGTTGATCAAACCATTCGAAATTTAGGAAAATTAAATAATGAAATATTATATTCAGCAAATAAAGGAATTATTAATTTAATTTAATCGTAAATGTTGATTTATGAAAAAAAGCACTTCAAATAAGTGCTTTTTATTTTATATTTTAAATAAAATATATATAATATATAATAGTAATATAAAAAGATTTATTGAAATGGGGATTATTATGACATATGAAAAAGAATTTAACAAATTTTTAAGTTTGTTAGAAAAAGAAGATAAAGAACAAAGTGTTTTATATGCACTTTCTTTATTAGAAACTAAAAAGATTAGCATTGAAGATTTATACAAAGTTTTATTAGCACCATCTTTAATGTATTTCAAGTGTGATGTAGATGATCTTGAAATTTGCATATGGAAAGAACATCATAGAACATCTATTATTAGAACAATATTAGAATCATCATATTCATATATTGTTAAAAGAAAAGAAGCAATTAAAAATATAGGTAAAAAAGTTGTTGTTTTAACTCCGGCTTTTGAATATCATGAGATTGCAGCTATTATGGTGAGTCATTTTATGTTGTTGCAAGGTTTCGATTCATCTTATATTGGCGCAAACGTTCCAAATACTGAAATCATTTCAGCTATTAGAACTTATAAACCAGACTTCATTGCATTTAGTGTAACTAATCCATATAATATTGTAGTTACCAAACAAGTCTGTGATGAATTAAAACGTTTCTTTCCAGAAGTTAAGATTGTTTTAGGTGGACAAGCGTTTAAAGATCAAGCAGCACTATCTTCTATACAATATGATTATTTATTAGATAATTTTGATGACATTAAAAAATTTGCGGATGAGGTGAAAGCATGAAATTAGCTTTTAGCATCGCGTGGAGATTCTTAATGTCTGCTAAAAAACAAACCATTGTTATTGTTTTAGGTATTGCAGTAGGTGTATCTGTTCAAGTCTTTATTGGGTCTTTAATTTCAGGATTACAAAAAGATTTAGTAGATACAGCAATCGGCTCAACGTCTCAACTTACTATTCAAAGTGATATTGATAGAGATGTTGAGATAAGTGATACAGTTACAATTAGTGTACCTGTTATTACTGATGAACTTTTAGTAGATGAAATTAGAGCATATTCTGATGTATTTGATTCTGTTACTGAAACTTTAAGTGTCATAGGATTTGTTCAGAAAGATGGCATTGAAAAACAAGTTTTATTTAGAGGATTAGATCTTCAAAATGCAGAAGGTATTTATAAATTTGAATCAGATGAAAAAATAACTTATGGTAGAATGCCAGAAGCTGATGATGAAATTATGCTTGGACTTGGATTTTTGACTGAATACGAAGAAAATGATATTAGCTTATTTGACGAAAATAATCCAATAACTATTGAAATTAAAAGACAAGGTAGTTCTGAAGTAGATGTCTTTAAAATTGTAGGATTCTTTGATTTGGGTGTTCAATCCCTTAACAATTCATGGGGTGTTGGTACACTTGGTGGAGCAAGAGAAATATATGGAACTAATGCTTATATAATTTCTTCAATTGAAATGCAATTAACTGATCCTTTTCAAGCTGAACAATTAGCTCTTGAGTTAGATAATGGTCTAGATTCAACTTATAAAACTAGTAATTGGATGGTAGAACAAGCATCACTTTTATCAGGTCTTCAAGGGCAATCCATATCATCTTTGATGATTCAAGTATTTGTGATTATTGCTGTTGTATTGGGGATTGCATCTACATTAGCAATCACTGTTATTCAAAAGTCTAAACAAATTGGTATTTTAAAAGCTATGGGTTTAAGAGATAAAGATGCTTCTTTAGTATTCTTATTTGAAGGAACAATCTTAGGAGTTTTTGGTGCTATTGCTGGTGTCCTATTAGGTGTAGGATTATCTGTTGCATTTGTTAACTTTGCAGTCGACGCAACAACAGGAGATCCTGTTGTACCGCTATTTATAAGCCCATCATTTATTGCATTATCCGCAGCGATTGCATTATTCGCGTCAATTTTATCAGCATTATTCCCTGCATTAAGATCTTCTAAAATGACAGTAATTGAGGTGATTAGAAATGCCTAAAATCGTAGAACTTAAACATATTAATAAGACCTATGGACTTGATACGCCTAATCCAACTCAAGTATTATTTGATTTATCATTAGACTTTGAAAGATCAACATTTAATTCAATTATTGGGCAATCAGGAAGTGGTAAATCAACACTACTTAATATTCTAGGTACACTTGATAAGGCAACTTCTGGAGATGTTTTCATCAATGGTTTTGACACACAAAAGATGAAGAAAAACGAAGTATCTCAATTAAGAAATGAATCATTAGGATTTATTTTCCAATTTCATTATCTACTTCCAGAGTTTACAGCTTTAGAAAATGTGTTACTTCCATATAAGATTACAAAAAAACCAATGACAAAAGAAATTATAGATAGAGCTAATGAATTATTAGACATTGTAGGATTATCAGATAAGAAAAATAATTTAGCAATGAACTTATCAGGTGGACAACAACAAAGAGTTGCAATCGCAAGAGCTTTAATTAACAATCCTGAAATCATTTTAGCTGATGAACCTACTGGTAATCTTGATAGTGATACAACAGATCAAGTCTATGAACTATTAAGAGAAATCAATGAAAAATATAAAACAACATTTATAGTAATTACACATGATAGACATGTTGCAGAAAAAGCAGATAGAATTATAGAAATTAAAGATGGAAGAATCCACTTAGATATATATAAAAATAAACAATAATAAAACAAAAGCCCCTTATTGTTAAAGAGTAGAGACATATTGGTCCAATTCTTTAACAAGAGGGTTTTTATTTTTTGTTAGTTTCATGTTATACTAGATTAAATATAAAAAACATTTGGGAGGAAATATGAAAAAAATAACGAGCATCTTTTTAGCAATATTTATTGCATTTTCTTTAATGGGGTGTAATAAGAGTGAAGCAGATATATATGGAACGCCTGAGTTTAAAGACAAAACTGTTCAAACCAGTTTAGATGTTCAAAATAAATTAACTTTATATATAGATAGAGTCGATGATATTAATGATAAGTATTCATATGACCATAGTTATGAAAATGAGTCAACAACTTATCAAAGAGATGAATTGCCTGAATCTATACCTTTCTTAAAGCTTAATTCAACTAGCATACGATTTGATGAGTTTTCATTTCTCTTATCAAAGTATAAAATTATTCTAGAAGAAAACGACTTTTTTGAAGAAAATGTATTTAATGACTATCAAACTATAGGTTATAATTTAAAACTTAAAATCAAACTTGAAAATGATCAATTATATATTCAAGCATACGAATATAGAGACATAAATGAATTTGATGATAAATCAGTTAGTGCTACATTGATATATCTAAATTTGGTTGATGACAAACTTTATTTCCAATGTGTAAAAGATTATCATGCAACTTATGGTGTTGATTCACCGATTGCTTCAAATTATCCTGGAAATCAAACTTTTTATGATAAATTCATTGAAGATGGTGATAATCTAAGTATTCTTGTTGATCATACTTATGATAATAGATATTCTTATGAACTACATACCGCAGAAAATCCAGTGGGGTTCTTATTTTTCAGAAGTGGCTCAATGTTTGGTGTTTTGGTTTCTAACAAAGATAACTCAAAGCGCTATACTTTTTATGCAAATGACGAAGAAGTAGAATTAGATGATGTATATACATCTGTTTTGTATATTACTGATATTGAAGGTCTCAAGTTTACTAAAAGAAATTTAAATTCATATGAAGTATCATGGAATTTGATGGAAGTTGATGGATGGGACAAATTGGCTATAAAACCTGAAAAAGTATATAAAAATGATCAAGAAATATTAACTGATTTACCATTAAATGCTATGGTTGGGGACTTTACTCAATTACGTGTGAGTATGTATGTATCTGAAGATCAATTAACAGACAATCTCTTGAGTCTTTCAGGATACGGATTATCTTATGATTTAGTTTCTGCAGAAACTTTATTAGAAGATATTGGATATCTACAAGCAAACTATATGGATGTATTAAGTGATTATGGATTAGAAAATGATTCAACCAAAGATAAAGAATACTTATTGACAATACTTCCATTTAACTCAGATCAAGATCTTATTGATGAATTGTTTGATATCCTAGAACAATCATAAATTTATTAGATTAATATTAAAGGAGACATAATGAAAAAAATATTTATTTTATGTGTACTAGTTTTAAGTGTAGCAATTATAACTGGATGTGCAAAAGAAGAAGATATATTTGGTAGTTATGATTTTGAAAATAAAACACAAGATAGTTTAGATGATATTAAAGAAACTATTAGTGATTACAAAACAAAAATGCTTGATATAGCAGATTTGCAAGAAAGAGAAGCCATAACTGATCAAACAACATTTACCAGAGATGAATTACCAGAAATCGATGAAAATAATATAAATGATAACAATGCTAGACTTATATTCTACAGGACTGCTATGGATTTAGAAAATATAGTTTTCTTCTTAGATAGTTGTGAGAGTTTTGAAGAAAATAGTTTTTGTACATTAACAGGTATATATCAAAATATTACAATAAAGGTAAAAAAAGAAAATGATCAATTATATATCGAAGAGTATATAAATAACAATCACCTTCAAGGTACACAAATGATTTATCAAGTTAGAGCTAACATCATTTATCTTAATTTTATTGAAGACAACATATATATACAAAAAGTTAGAGATATAAATTACAGTTCTCTTGATGATTCAACACAAAGTGTTTCTTATGAGTCATATTATGAATCAGGAGATTATATCTCCTTAGGTGTTGAAAAAAAAGGCAGTAATGCCTACTATTATTATGTAGAAAATGCTAAAAAAGAAGTATTTCATACATTTACTAATAATGATAATCAAGACATATATATTTCCATTTATGATCCAGAAAAGTCATTTGATAGTTCTATAGTTTTGAATGGAGAATTAGATGTCATTCAATCAGGTATAAATTACAAGAATCCTTTATCAAATTTTTCGTATTATTCAAATCCATTAATTAATCATCCTATAACACTAAGATGGGACTTATTAGAAATCCAAGGCTGGACTACTGTAGAGATAGATAACATAGATCAAAACAAAGTCTTTATAGATGGCGTTGAAGTATTGCAAGACTATGATAAATCATTTTTTGTTGGTGATTCTTATCAAATTAGATATGATTTTGATGAGATTGAAGAACCATTAACTCAAAGCATTTTAGATCTTTCACAAGAAGGGTTACTATTTAATGCGATATCATTAGAAAAACTAAATCAAGATAAAATGTTTTTAGAAGATAATTACATGAGTATTTTAGAAAACTTTAATTTTTCATTAGATGCACAAAATAACTATACAAAAATAAATGAAATGATACCATTTTCATCAGATGAATCGATTGTAAATGAAATGTTTGAAACATTAATTGAAAATGAATAAGAAAGTGTTATAAACATTAAAAAAAATACGCTATCAAATAGCGTATTTTTATATCTTATGAATTTGGAATAACTGTGGCTGGATTTAAATCCTTTAAAGAAAATTTCACATATTCTATTTGAGTGACATCTTCTCCAACGACAGTATAAGTATATTCAACTTTTAAATATAGATTAGGATCTTCGATAGTAACAAATAATAATGGAGATTTAGGAAGATCAAAATTGAAATCAACTAAAAATGCGATATTATTTGTAGATAGATATCTTTGAATGCCTACTGAACGATAATTCTTCCAATCTGTTTGTAGAACTGGGGTTATTTTAACATTACCGATTTCATAGTTTCTATTTGGAGCATACGACATGATAAATCTATAATAACCTTCTTGAAGTGATCCATCATCGCTTTCTACAGGTCTTTTAAGGGCATCCCATTCAATAGTTAGGGTGATACCTTTAAGTTCATCTGCTTCTATAAAATCACTAATTTTGATAGATTCTTCAGTGATTTCACTATCGAAATAAACAGACTTATTCGTTGTATAACTACCAACATAAGCAGTAACAACTAGCGTGACTGGTAGAATAATTAGAAATAGCCAAATGCCAAGTTTAACTCTGTTTCTGTGAATCCATAATAAAATTCTTTTATTTTTACTTTTATTTTGTTTGTTCATATATTTCATACCCTTCTTTGTTGTATACATTACCTATTATACACAAATTTTGAGAAATTAAAAGATGAAACAAAATCTTCCTGTTTTATTCATTGACTTAAGTGCTTAAAATAAGTTATAATATAATAGTATTTTGTAAATAACAATTTATTAAGATTGTTGAAATATTTTTAAATAAAAAAATAAAAACCAAATGGAGGTGTTAAGAATGTTATTACTAATAGCATTCCCTATTTTAGAAGTAACCATCTCCATTTTGCTAGCCGGTATTATTGGATTGGCCCTTGGTTATATGATTCGTGTTTGGCAACATGATAAGAGTATAAAAGCGGCAAATACTTTGGCTGAAAAAATTGTTGAAGATGGAAAAAAAGAAGTTGAAAAAGCTAAAAGAGAAAGTATTTTAGAAGCTAAACAAGAAATATTTGCGTTACGTAAAGATTTTGAAACTGATATGCGCGAACGTCGTCAGATTGTTGTCACTTTAGAAAATAAGGTTTCACAACGCGATGAAAATTTAAATAATCGTGCTGTTCATTTAGATAGAAGAGAAGAATCTCTATCTACACGCGAAGAAAAACTTGATGAGAGAAAAGAACAACTTGAACAATTAAATAGCAAAGTGGAAGAAACTCTAAAAGAGCAAGAAACAAAATTAGCAGAAATCTCAAACTTATCAGTAGATCAAGCAAGAGATATTATTATGGACAGAGTCAGAGAATCTATTTCTGATGAAATTGCTTCTTATATAAAAGAAGAAGAAGAAAGAGCAAAAAACGAAGTTGTTGGACGCTCTAAACAGTTGTTAGCTCTTGCAATACAAAAATATGCAAGTGAAACAACAACTGAAAGAACTGTTTCAGTCGTAAGTTTACCAAGTGATGAAATGAAGGGTCGTATTATTGGCCGTGAAGGAAGAAACATCCGTACGCTTGAAGCATTAACAGGTGTAGATTTAATTATTGATGATACACCAGAAGCTGTCGTTTTATCTGGATTTGATCCAGTTCGTAGAGAAATTGCCAAACGTGCATTAACCACGTTAGTATCTGACGGACGAATTCATCCTGGTAGAATCGAAGAAGTTGTAGAAAAAGCAAGAGTCGAAGTTGACATGTTTATAAGAGAAGCTGGAGAAGATGCAGTATTTACAGTAGGTGTAGGTAGAGTCCATCCAGACTTAGTGAAACTACTTGGACGATTAAGTTTTAGAACAAGTTATGGCCAAAATGTATTGAAGCATTCAATTGAAACAGCTTTCCTAGCAGGAAAATTAGCTGTTGAAATTGGTGAAGATGAAATTTTAGCTAGACGTGCTGGATTATTACATGATATTGGTAAAGCAGTTGACCATGAAGTTGAAGGTGGACATGTTGAAATTGGTGTCAAATTAGTATCTAAGTACAAAGAACCAAAAGAAGTTATCGATGCTATCGCTTCTCACCATGGTGATAAAGAAGCTGAAAGTGTTATTGCTGTATTAGTTGCTGCTGCAGATGCCCTAAGCGCTGCAAGACCAGGAGCTAGAAGCGAATCAATGGAAAATTACATTAAACGCCTTGAACAATTAGAAGCCATTTCAAATGAGATTCCAGGTGTAGAAAAATCGTATGCGATTCAAGCAGGACGAGAAGTTAGAGTTATAGTTAAAGCTGAACAAATTGATGATTTATCTACATTCAAAGTTGCTAGACAAATTAAAGAGCAAATTGAAGAAAAGATGACTTATCCTGGAACTATTAAAGTTACAGTTATTCGCGAAACTAGAGCTACAGATATTGCAAAATAAGAGGCTTAGGCCTCTTTTTGTTAGAAAAGAAGGTTTGTATGAAAATTTTATTTATTGGTGATATATATGGAAATCCAGGATTAGAGATGATTGAGTCTCATTTACCTGAATTGAAACGTGTACACAAACCAAATTTAATTATCGTAAATGCTGAAAATGCAGCAAACGGTAGAGGTATTACAAAAAAGATATATAAAACACTTATGAGTTTAGGTGTTTCTGTTATTACGATGGGAAATTGGACATGGGGGAATCGTGAACTTTTTGAGTTTATTGATGAATCTAAAATTGTTAGACCCTTAAATTACAGAGAAGCTCCAGGTAAGGGATTTATTACTCTAAATTATAATGATAAAAAAATATGCGTTATCAATGCATTAGGTAGAACGTTTATGAATGCAGGACTTGATGATCCATTTACAGGTATTAAAGATATAATTCAATCAGAGAAAGCAGATATATCTTTTGTTGATTTTCATGCAGAAGCAACCTCAGAAAAAATAGCATTAGGTCATTATCTTGATGGTATAGCAGATGTTGTTGTTGGGACACATACACATATACCAACTGCAGATGAAAGAAAACTTCCTAAAGGTACGCTTTATATTACAGATGTAGGCATGACCGGACCTCTTGATGGGATTATTGGAGTCGATAGAGATATTGTTTTAAACAGATTTTTAAATGGATATTCAACACCTAATCAAGTTGCTGAAGGTCCAAAACAATTAAACGCTGTTATTATTGACTTACTTAAAAAAACAATTAAAAGAATACATATTGAAAGCGAAACAGTATAAATTATACTGTTTTTTCTTGTATAATAGAAATAGGTGATGAAAATGAGCAAAAAAATTAATATGGATAAATATTTTGCGCCAGATCTATCTCAGGCGAGAAAAAGAACTAAAAAAATTATAGAAGAAGTGCAATTCAATCTACGCGATGCACATCAAAAAATAGGGTTTAATAAAACCTATTTAATTCATACATATGGTTGCCAAGGAAATGAAGCAGATAGCGAAACCATGGCAGGTATTTTAGAGTTAATGGGATTTATAAAAGCCATTTCAGAAGAAGAAAGTGATATTATCATCATGAATACATGTGCCATCAGAGAAAATGCTGAAAATCGTATTTGGGGTGAGCTTGGAAGATTAAAAGCTTATAAAAGAAGAAACCCTGATTTAATTTTAGCGCTTGCTGGATGCATGGCTCAAGAGGAAAATGTTGTAAAAAAAGTTTTAAAAACATATCAACATGTTGATCTTATTTTTGGAACACACAACATCCATAAAATTCCAGAATATATTGAAACTGCAATGTTTGCAAAAGAACGTGTCGTAGAAGTTTATTCAACAGAAGGCGAGATTGTAGAAAATCTACCTAAAACTAGAAATCATAAATTTAAAGCATGGGTAAACATTATGTTTGGCTGTGATGAATTTTGTACCTATTGTATCGTTCCATATACAAGAGGTAAAGAAAGATCAAGATCAAAAGAAGAAGTCATTGCGGAAGTTAAAGAATTGGTTGAACTAGGATATAAAGAAGTAACACTTCTAGGTCAAAACGTTAATGCATATGGTAAAGATAAAATAGAAGATGGTTATACATTTGGAGATTTATTAAGAGATATTAATAAGTTGCAAATTGACAGAATTAGATTTACAACATCGCATCCACATGATTTAGATAAAAAAACAATGGAAGCTATAAGAGATTGTGAGCATGTCATGCCGTTTTTCCATCTACCCGTACAATCTGGTTCAAATAAGGTGTTAAAAAAAATGAATCGACATTATACGAAGGAATCATATTTAAACGTCTTAAATCAACTAAAAGAAATTGTTCCAGGGATATCAGTAACGACTGATATCATTGTAGGTTTCCCTAGTGAAACGGAAGAAGATTTTTTAGAAACTCTAGATTTAGTTGAAAAAGCAGACTTTGAAGGAGCGTTTACTTTTGTCTTTTCAAAAAGAGAAGGAACACCAGCTGCTAAATATGAAGATTTAACACCAGAAGAAGATAAAAAACAAAGATTATATCGTTTAAATGAAAAAGTTAACGCAGGATATTTGCGAGGTACTACACGTTTCTTAAATCAAACAGTTAAAGTTTTAGTTGATGGAGTATCTAAGCATAATGATGAAGTTTTAGCAGGATATAGTGAACATCAAAAATTAGTGAATTTTAAGGGAGATCCATCATTGATTGGTCAAATTGTAAATGTTAAAATTACAGTTGCTAAAACATGGTTCTTATTAGGTGAATTAGTTGACTGAAAAAGAGAAACTTATTGAAATGATTAAAAATAATGAAACCATTAAACGATATCAAGCAATAGAAAAAGTACTTAATACAAATAAGGATTTGAATTCAAAAATTAATAAATTAAAAACAATTCAAAAACAACTTATTAATGCAAAAGAGATTAATAAGCAAGAAAGCATCAAGCATTTTGATGCACTCTATAATGAGCTTTTAGCTGAAATTGAAGGCTATCCCCTAATGTCTGATTATCTGGCTTTACAAGGCGACATTAACGAATTAATACAACATATTACACAAATCATCGAAGATGGTGTTAATAAGGAATTAAACAGTAAATAAGCAAAAATTGGATTTATAAGAGGTTTTATAGTTTAAAAACTTGATAAATAAACAAAAAAATTGTATGATTAAAGAAAGAGTTCTTATGGAGGTTTGCTATGCCAAGATTAACAAGAGAG
Source organism: Mariniplasma anaerobium (assembly GCF_016865445.1). Classification (GTDB taxonomy): domain Bacteria; phylum Bacillota_I; class Bacilli_A; order Acholeplasmatales; family Acholeplasmataceae; genus Mariniplasma; species Mariniplasma anaerobium. The sequence goes on from NZ_AP024412.1 coordinate 582,562, forward strand.
AGTAAAATTGCTGTCGGAAACAAGGAATATAAAATTGAAGATCTACTAAAGACAATCATTTATCTACCTCAAACAGAAATTAAGTCTTATTTTGTGGAACTTGGATTAACAATTCCAAGAGAATTGAGAATCTATGTTTTAAAAGAGAATTTAAGATTGACGGTTGTTGAAACTAGAAAATCAAGATTAACGATGGCTGATGAAATTAATTATCGTCTATCATGGTTTACAGAGTTTTCAGAAATACAATTAGAAAACCTTATGGTTTTTTTCAATGACGAAAGAATCTTTAGAAATTTCTTAGAAGATTTTTGGACAGATTTATTAGGTTACATGGTAGAAAAAGAAGTTTCAGCAAAAGAACTTAGACGTTTATATGACTTGAGTGTAACTCATGTTAAGAAAAACGGACTTGCTTTACCAAACATTAAAACTTACAATCGTGATTTAAAAGATATATTTTATGATAGCTTCGGAAGAATTGATGGTCTACCATTACAAAAACTTAGACCAGTTTTATATAAAAGCTCTACATTAACAGAAATTCGTGATCTTGGAGCTAAATACGGTGTCAATGTACCAAGAAGATTAAAGAAAAACGAATTGGCTGATATTATTGTTAATGAACTTAAAGAAAATGATAAGTATACAGATGAATTAGATAAAAAAGTACATTCTATGTCAGTTATCGTTATGCAAAGATTTGCAATAGACAATGATATCAAAGCATCGACTGAACTTAAAAAAGAAGAAATTATTGAATATATTTTAAAGAATGCAAAAGAAACTAAAGAATCATACTTTATTCCAACTTCTTTAAAAGATTATGAAAAAGAAGTTCATGATGTTTCACAAGAAGTTATCGAAGAAGCAGTTCAGAAAAAAGTTGAAGAAGTTGTCGAAGACATAGTTGAAGAAGTCATCGAAGAAGCTGTAGAAGAACAACTAGAACCTGAAGAAGTTATTGTCGAAGACGTTATCGTCGAAGAAGAGATTAAACCTGTTGAAGAAAAAATTGAAGAAGTTATTAAACCTCAAGTTCAATATGTTCAAGGTCCTAGCAATCTAGATGCTTTAGTTGATGAAATTAGAAAATTAAGAGAAGTAATCGAGCAAACTTCAGTTAAAGAAAAAGTTGAAGTTAAAGAAGAAGCTATAGAAATTAAAGAAGAACCTGAAACTCATGTTGTTGAAACTGAATTAGATGATACTGATCAAGAGGCAATCGTTTTAAATTCTGCAGAATTTTATGGAGATAAAAAAGATTATAAGAAACTTCATAAAAAAGATGAAGCAGATGAAAGAGAAGCTTTCATTGAACAACGTAAAGAAGAAGTTGCTAGTGGTGAAGGTAGTAATGATGAAAAATTACCTGGAGAATTAAGATTCTTTGGTAAAGTATTTAAGGGATTTGGTTTATTACTATTTAAGATATTAAGAAAACTGTTAAAGATCGTATTAATTATCGCTGTAATCGCAGCAGTAGTTTTAATACTTTATGGTCTGTTAACATATTATGTAACAACACTTACTTTCTTAGATGGATTTAATAATACATTAAATGGACTATTACAAATAGGTGGTAGAGGTTTACTTGACTTCATTCATTATTTATTTAGTTCAATAGGTATGTAGATCAAAAATAAAAAAATAGGGGGCACCTATGGATAACAACAACTATACCCCAATGATGCAACAATATCTTGAAATTAAAGAAGACTACGCTGATGCGATAGTCTTTTTTAGACTAGGGGATTTCTATGAAATGTTTTTTGATGATGCGATTTTAGCATCTAAAGTTTTAGAAATTGCTTTAACTTCAAGAGATGCAGGGGCAAAAGTACCGATGTGTGGTATACCTCATCATGCAGTGAAACCTTATATTCAAAAACTTATTGAAAAAGGATTTAAGATTGCAATTGCTGAGCAAATTACTGAAGCAGGTAAAGGATTAGTTAAAAGAGAAGTCATTAGACTGATCACACCTGGAACTGTTTTTGAAGATGGTATTTTAGATCAGAATAAAAATAATTTTATCGCAAGTGTTATTTTAACTGAAAAAGGATATGCAACAACTTATATTGATATTTCTACTGGAGAAAGTTTTATCACAGATAATTTAGTGAAAAAAGAAGCTCTAGATTTAATTTTAAGCTTAGATATTAAAGAAGTTGTTTGTCCAACGCATTTTGATAAAGAGTTTATAAATGAATTGAAACAAAATGATCTTTTAGTTTCTCATGCAGATGATTATACAATCCATGAGTATTCATATATGAATCATTTAGAACGTGAACAAAAAAGAGCTGCTTCACATTTACTTAACTATTTAAGTAAAACTCAAATGCAAACTCTAAATCATTTAATGCCATTTACTCACATTTTAAAAGTTGGTCATATGCATGTTGACTATAGAGTGAAAAAACATTTAGAGATTATGGAATCTTTAACCAATAGTTCAAAAACAACATTAGAATATTGGATTAACCATTGTCAAACTGCAATGGGCTCTCGTTTATTAAAAGCATATTTAAATCAACCTTTAAACGATAAAAAAGCACTTAATGAACGCTATGATTATATCGAAGCATTTTTCCCATATAAACCTAGAGAAGATATGCTTGAGCATTTAAAATATATCTATGATATAAATAGAATTGTTGGTAGAATTTCATTTCAATCTGTAAATGCTAGAGATTTATTTCAATTAAAAGAAACGCTAAATCATATTCCTTTCATCATAGATACACTTAAACTATATGATCATCCTAAAATTCAAACATTAGCTAAAGACATGAAAGATCATAAGGATTTAAGAGAGTATTTAGAAAAAGCAATTCATGAAAACCCTCCGATTACAGTTAAAGATGGAGGTATCATCAAAGATGGATTTAATGAACAACTTGATGATCTGCGATACACTAATGATAAAGGGCAATCATGGCTTAATGAATTTGAATCAAGCGAACGTGAAAAAACAGGCATAAAAAATCTTAGAGTTGGATATAACCGAGTTTTTGGTTATTACATAGAAATATCTAAAGGAAACACTCAATTTGTTAAAGATGAATTTGGTTATGAAAGAAAACAAACTTTAACCAATAGTGAAAGATATATTTCACCAGTATTAAAAGAAAAAGAAGACCAAATTTTAAATGCTAAAGAAAGAGCTATTTCTTTAGAGTATGAATTATTTAAAGAAATTAGAATTTATGTAGAAAAATATACACATGATCTTCAACTTTTATCAACACAAATCGCGATGATTGATGTATTTTTAAATCTTGCGATTATCAGTGAAAAATATCAGTTTATTAGACCACATCTTCATGACAGCCGACTTGTAGATATTAAAGAAGGAAGACATCCAGTTGTTGAAAAATTCACAACATTCATTAAAAATGATGTTGTTATGGATCAAGGTGAAATCTTTTTAATTACAGGACCTAATATGAGTGGTAAATCAACTTATATGAGAATGTTTGCGATTATTGTATATATGGCACAAATAGGTTGTTTTGTACCTGCTGCAAAAGCAGATATGCCACTATATGATGCACTTTATACACGCATAGGTTCAAGTGATGACTTATCTGGTGGTAAATCGACCTTTATGGTTGAAATGGTTGAATCAAATGATGCGTTAACTAACGCTACTAAAGATTCTTTAATTTTATTTGATGAAATTGGTAGAGGAACTGCAACCTATGATGGTATGGCACTTGCTCAAGGTATGATTGAATATATTCATGAAAAAATAGGAGCTCAAACTTTATTTTCAACACATTATCATGAACTTACCGTATTAGAACATACGCTATCTCGTCTAACAAATTTATGTGTTAAAGCTAAAGAAGAAAACGATAAAATGGTTTTTCTACATCATGTTGAAAAAGGAACTACTGATAAATCATATGGGATTCAAGTTGCTTCTCTAGCACATCTTCCAAAGTCATTAATCACAAGAAGTAAACGTATTTTAGAAAAACTTGAAGATAAAGAAAATAAAGTTTCTCTAGATTTGTTTAATTATGAAGCTTTTGAAGAAGAAAATCAAAATATCATTGATGCTAAAGATGTAGAAGTCCTAGAAGAATTAGCAAAAATAGATACAGATCAAATGACACCTATTGATGCATTATTACTGATTAAGCATTTACAAAATATTATAAAAAAGTAGGAATTTAAATGTCTGTCATTAAACAAATGGACAATAGACTTGCCAATATGATCGCAGCTGGAGAAGTTGTTGATCGACCAAGTTCAATTGTCAAAGAACTTATTGAAAATGCAATAGATGCCCAAGCTAAAGAAATCATTGTAGAAATCTACGAAGTTGGCATGAAAAAAATTATTGTATCTGATAACGGATCAGGTATGGATTTTTCTGATGCTCATCTTGCGTTTGAACGCCATGCAACATCTAAAATAGCATCTGAAAAAGACTTAAATCATATATATACTTTAGGTTTTAGAGGTGAAGCATTAGCGGCAATAGCAGCTGTTTCAAAAGTCTCATTAAAAACTAAAATGGAAGATAGTAAAGCCATAGAGGTTATTTATCATGGTGGACATTTTATTAAAGATAACCAAACAAGTTTAAATACAGGGACAATCATTACTGTTGAAGATTTGTTTTACAATACACCTGCAAGATTTAAATATATCAAGTCAGAACAAGCTGAAAGATATGCGATCATCGATATTTTTGATCGCTTAGCACTTGCTAATCCAAAAGTAAGATTTAAACTTTTTATGGATGAAAAATTAGTTAAACAAACATATGGTAAAGATGACTTTTTCCAACTTATTGATCAAATATATGGTTCTAAAATAACAAATGATATGATCAAGTTTGATCAAAAATTTCAAAATATAGAGATTAAAGGATATTTAGTTAGTCCTAAAATAACTAGATCTAGAAAAAAAGATATATCTATATTTGTAAATCACAGATATATTAAGAACTATAAACTCATTCAAGCTGTTGTGGATGGATATCATAGTTTTTTAATGACTAATAAATATCCGATTGCATTAATCCATCTATCTATGGATCCACAATTATTAGATGTAAATGTACATCCGCAAAAATACGAAGTTAAATTTGTTAATGAATTAATATTAGCTTTCCAAATAGAACATTTCATAAGAGAAGCATTAGAGAAAAAAACACATACAATCTCTGATCGATATCAAGAGATAAAAAAAGTACCTCAAGAAACGTATGAAGTGTTTCACTTAGATTTTGAAGATGTAAAAGAAGAAGACGAACATAAAGATTACGACAATAAAGAAGCTAAAATACCATCATTTGATTATATAGGTATATTTGCGGGAACTTATCTTTTATTTCAAAATCACGAAGGATTGTTTTTAGTTGATCAACATGCAGCACAAGAACGTATTAGATATGAACATTATTTTGAGAGATTAGGAAATCCAAACTCACAAATTAGACAACTCTTAATTCCTCATGACTTAAATGTAACATCATCTGACTTAGAAGTTATCAATCAATATATTGATCAATTTAAAAGATATCAATTTATCATTAAAGATAACCAAATCATAGGGCTTCCTACTTGGCTTAGAGAACAAGAAATTGATAAAGCGATTGAAGAAATAATTTCACAATTATCAGAAAAAGAAACGATAGATTTAAAAATATTAAGAGATCATCTTGCAAAAGATATCTCATGTAAGGGATCTATTAAAGCTAATCATCATATAAACAAACAAGAAGTTGATATATTAATGTCTGATTTACGATTATGCAAAAATCCTTATTATTGTCCTCATGGCAGACCAACAATCATTAAATTAACACATTATGATGTTGAGCGCATGTTTAAGAGGGTTATATAATGAAAAAGATTGTTGCAATTGTTGGACCTACTGGATCTGGTAAAACAGGATTATCTATCGCTTTAGCAAAACTTTATGGTTTTCAAATTATTAATGGTGATTCTGTACAAGTTTATAAACGATTAAATATTGGATCAGCTAAAATTAAAGATGAAGATAAAAAAGGTGTTAAACATCATCTATTTGATATCAGAGACCCTAAAGATGCGTATACTGTCTATAATTTCCAAACAGATGTTAGACAAAAAATCGATGAGATTGATTTGCCGATGATTGTTGGTGGAACTGGATTATATATTAAAGCTGCCTTATATGATTATGAATTTATTGATGAGAAAAAAGATGATGATTTTGAAAAAAATCATATTCATTTATCTGATGAAGCATTATATCAAGAACTTTTAAAATTAGATCCACATATAAAAATTGATCAATTTAATAGAAGACGTGTGCTTCGTGCTTTAGAACAAGCCACACAAGGATCTTTAAGATCTAAAAAAACTAATAAAGATCAATTGTTATATGATGCTTTAATTGTTTATCTTGATTTAGATAGAGACATCTTAGAAGATAGATTATACACTAGACTTGATCAACAATTAAAAGACGGGTTTATTAAAGAAGTAGAAGATTTAAGAAAAGATGATATACATATCAATGCCATTGGATATAAGCAAATTGATCAATATTTAGATAATCAAATGTCATATGAAGATATGAAAAAAGAAATTGTTAAAAAAAGCAGACAACTTGCTAAAAAACAAAAAACTTGGTTTAAAAATCAAATGCAAGTGCATATGATTGATGCTTTAAGCCCTACAGTTATCGATCAAGCAAAAATCTTAATTGATAATTTTTTAAAAACTTAGGAGAATAACTTATGAATATATATATTATTGGAATGCCTGGATCGGGTAAAACAACTATAGCTAAGCAATTAGCGAAAAATCTAAATTACACATATATAGATTTAGATGCTATGATTGAAAAAGATTCACTGATGTTTATTGAAGAGATATTTGAAAAATATGGCGAAAAGAAATTTAGAGAACTTGAAACCAATGCTTTAAAAGAAATCAATTGTGATCAAGCTATTATTTCTTGTGGCGGTGGTGTTGTAACAGTTAAAAATAATAAAGAGCTTATGAAAGGGCTAAAACTATATCTTGATACTGATATCACTGTGATTAAAAAAAGACTAGAATCAGATTATCAAAGACCTTTATTAAAGCAAACAACTCTAGAGCAACTTTACGATGATCGCTTTTTGAAATACCAAGATTTTGCAGATGCAATCATCAATAATAATTATGATATTGATCAAACTGTTAAAGTCATTGAAAATTATTTAAAAAATGAGGAATACAAATGAACATTTTAGTCATACATGGACCAAATCTTAATATGCTTGGCAAAAGAGATGAAAAACTTTATGGTACTTTTAGCTTAGATGATCTTTATGGTGAAGTTAGTGATTACTTTGAAAATCATGAATTTTCTTTTTTTCAAAGCAATCATGAAGGTGAACTCATTGATGTGATTCAACATGCAGAAGAAGAGAATTATGATGCACTATTAATCAACCCTGGTGCATACACGCATACATCAATAGCAATTCGTGATGCATTAGAACTTATTAGCATACCAAAGGTGGAAGTTCATTTATCAAATATCGATCAAAGAGAAGATTTTAGAAAGACTGATTACATCAAAGATGTTTGTCATGAACGCTTTATGGGCAAGAAAATTGATAGTTATATTGAAGCCATTAAATTTATCGAAAATTTAGTGTTGTCTTAATAATATTTTTCATGTATAATATAAACGGCAAAAAAACCGTTATTAAAGAGGAGACTTACCATGATTAGTACAAGTGATTTTAAAACAGGATTAACAATATTATATGATGGCAATATATATCAAATCATAGAATTCATGCATGTAAAACCAGGAAAAGGTAGTGCTTTTGTAAGAACTAAATTAAGAAATTTAAGAAGTGGTGCAGTTATAGATAACACATTTAACGCAGGCGTTAAAATGGATAAAGCTCAAATTGATCGTGTTCAAATGCAATATATCTACGCAAATGGAGATATGCATGTATTTATGAACACTGAAACTTATGAGCAAATAGAAATTCCAGAAGCTCAAATTGAAAATGAATTAAAATTCATTTACGAAGGTATGAATGTTGACGTAAACTTTTATGACAGTAAAGAAATATTAGGTGTATCTCTACCTGATAAAGTTGTACTTACAATAGTAGAAACAGTACCTGGCGTTAAAGGTGATACAAAAACAAATGCTTCAAAAGATGCGATTATGCAAACAGGATTATTAGTTAAAGTACCGATGTTCATTGAAGAAGGCGAAAAAATAATCGTTTCAACTCAAGATGGATCATATTATTCTAGAGATAAATAAAACTATATTTGATCAATAGATACAAAATTAATAATATGAAAAAAGTGGTTAATAACAAAATCAGTTATTAACTTTTCTTTTTTTATTTCTTTAAAAGAAGACTCATAAAGAAAATATAAAAATCATTTCATTATTGAAGTCATTCTATGCTATAATATAACAGGTGATAAATGTTGGAAAGATTACAAAAAATACTCGCGCAAGCTAATGTTGCTTCTAGAAGAAAATCTGAAGAATACATTGTAAAAGGCAGAGTTAAAGTCAATGGCCAAGTGATTAAAGAACTTGGTTTCAAAGTAAATAAATCAGACTTGATAGAAGTAGATGGCAAACCAATAAAATTGGCTGAACATCTTTATTTTTTGTTAAATAAACCAACAGGTTATTTATCAACGGCTTCAGATGAAAAGAACAGACGTACCGTTATGGACTTGTTAATGGAGGAACATAAAGATGTTCGTCTATATCCTGTAGGTCGTCTAGACTATGATACAGCAGGGTTGTTATTGATTACAAATGATGGAGATTTCACACAACATCTAACACATCCAACGTATCATATTGAAAAAGAATATTTAGTTAGAGTTACTGGTATTTTGGTTAGAAAAAAAATCGTTGAACTTAGAAATGGTGTTACCATAGATATGGATTATTTTGCTAAACCAAAAGCAGTAAGACTCATTGAGCTTAATAAAGAGCATCAATCAACACTGATTTCTATCACTTTAATTGAAGGTAAAAACAAGCAAGTAAGAAAAATGATTGAAGCTATTGGCTTTAAAGTAAAAAATCTTACACGTGTTCGTTATGATTTTTTAACACTTGATGGAGTAGAACGCGGCAAGTATAGACCATTAAAGATTCATGAAATCAAGCTATTACATGCGCATAGTATCGCAAAAAGATAGCAAAAACGCTATCCAATGCCTTAAAAATGTGTTATAATTAAATATGTATGGAGGAAGTATATGTCTGGATTTAAATTGGCTATCGATGGACCGGCAGGATCAGGCAAAAGCACAATAAGTGCACTTATCGCTAAAAAATTAAATTGGACACACATCGACACTGGTGCGATGTATCGGGCTGTAACATTAAAAGCTCTAGAACTTAAGGTCGATTTAAATGATGAATCTTCTTATCGTTTTTTAGAGACCACTAATATCCATTACGATTTTGACCGCATATTTATTGACGATAGAGACGTTACTCAGGCGATTCGTTCTGAAGGCGTAACAAATAATGTGTCACTAGTTTCAAGTTTCCCATATGTAAGAAGAAAACTTGTAGATCTTCAAAAACAAGCTGCAAATTATGGCAATATTGTTATGGACGGTAGAGATATCGGTACAGTCGTATTACCTGATGCAAATGTAAAAGTCTTTTTAACTGCAAACGTTGAAGAACGTGCAAAAAGAAGATATAAAGAAAATATAAAAAAAGGTAAAGATCAACACATATCAAAAGTTATTGAAGATATTGTGGTTCGAGATCAAAAAGATTCAACTCGAAAAGAATCACCTTTAAGAAAAGCTGATGATGCAATCATCATGGACACAACTTACTTAACCATTGATGAAGTGGTTGAAAAAATAATAGAATTAACCGACAAAAAGGAGAATAAACATGGAGTTTAATATGCTAAAGGTAGGCCAAATTGTAGAAGGTACTGTCGTAAAAATTGAACACAATACAATTTATTTAGATGTACAATATACTACTGAAGGAAAAATACATCTAGACAATTACGATAAACCAGCACCAGATACATTCATTGGTTTAATCAAAGATGGACAAAAAATTAAAGCGAAAGTTCAAAAAATCACTGATGAACCATCACAAATTCTCTTATCTAGACTACCTCTTTTAATTGAAGAAAAATTTGATCAAATTGCTGCTTTAGCTGAATCAGGTGAAACTGTAAAGGCTAAGGTAAGAAAAATATTAGATAAAGGTTTAATTTTGAATTACTTAAGTAATGAAGTATTTCTTCCTTATAGTTTATTAGACTATGATCTACTAAAAGATAAAGAAGCCCTTCAAGGAAAGACTTTAGAAATTCAAATTATTGAGGCAACTAGAAAAGGAAGATCTAAACGTATTGTAGGATCTAGAAAGATTGTATTCGAAAGAGAAAGACAAGAAGCTTACGAATTACGCTTAAAAGATCGTCAATCAGAATTAGAAACCATTAATACTGGTGATGTGATCAAAGGTATCGTTGACAAAATTGAAAAACATGCTGCAACAGTTCGCTTTGAACATGTTGTTGGTTTATTACGCATCTCTCAAGTTAGTCATCATCGTATTGAAAAAATCGAAGATGTTTTAGAATTAAATCAAGAAGTAGAAGTTAAAGTTATTAAAAAAGAAGGAAATCGTCTAGATTTATCTATGAAAGCTCTAGAAGATACACCTTATGAAAAATTCTATCAAGAACATAAAGTTGGAGATTCAGTTACCGGTACAGTTTTTCAAAAACTTCCATTCGGTATTATCGTAGAAGTTAGTAAAGATGTTCGTGGATTATTACATAAAAACGAATTTTCTTGGAATCCAAATGATAATTTTGAAAGTTTTGTAAAAATTGGTGATGAAATTACACTTGCAATCGTACAAATGGATCCTAAAAAAGAACGTATTGCATTATCTAAAAAATCATTAGAAGATAACCCTTGGAAAAATTTCACGAAAAAACGTGGTGATGTTGTACAAGCAGTTGTAACAAGTGTTACTAAAGATGGTCTTGAAGTAGAAGTTCAAGGTGCTAAAGGTTTTATTCATGTATCAGAACTATCTAACGAAAGAATTGGTAAACCAGAAGATTATTTTGCAATTGGTGATGAAGTGAAAGCTTTAATCGTTGAAGCAAAAAGAGATCAATGGGAATTAAAATTATCAATTAGACGTGTTTTAGAAAAAGCAGAACGTGCATCATATGAACAATATTTAGAAGAAGGTCAAGAAGCAGAAACAACCACTATTGGTGATTTATTTGCGGATGATTTCAAGAAAAAGAAAAAGTAGGTCTTATAATGCCTTTTAAAGTAGCAATCGTAGGCCGTCCGAATGTAGGTAAATCAAGTCTGTTTAATCGTTTAGTTGGAGAACGACTATCGATAACAGATGATATGCCTGGTGTAACGCGTGATCGTATTTATGCCAAAGCGGAATGGTTAACAAAAAACTTTAGAGTAATAGATACAGGCGGCATCGACATCGGCGATGCTCCTTTTTTAAATCAAATCAAAGCTCAAGCGCAAGTTGCGATGGATGAGGCTGATGTGATTGTTTTTGTTGTTGATGGGAAAGTTGGATTATCTGATAGTGATTATTATATTGCAAAATTACTTTATAAATCAGAAACACCAGTTATTCTAGCAGTTAATAAAATAGATGATATCAATCAAGTCAACAACATTTATGAATTCTATGCACTAGGTTTATCAGAGCCAATTGCTACATCTGCACAACATGGTATTGGTATTGGTGATTTATTAGATAGAATCGTATCTTACATGAAGGAAGATGACATTGAGTATGACGAAGATGCCATCCGTTTTTGCGTTGTCGGAAGACCAAATGTCGGTAAATCATCATTAACTAATGTTATTCTAGGAGAAGAGCGAGTGATCGTTTCAGAAATTTCAGGGACAACTAGAGATGCAATCGATACCCAATTTAAAAAAGATCGTAAAGAATACGTAGTTATTGATACAGCAGGTATAAAAAAACGCGGAAAAGTTTACGAAAATACAGATAAATATAGCGTTTTAAGAGCTCTTAGTGCATTGGAGAGAAGTGATGTTGCACTTTTAGTTCTAGACGGTGAGGAAGGTATTATCGAGCAAGACAAGCATGTTGCTGGATATATTGCTGAGTACTATAAAGCAGTTGTGATCGTTGTTAATAAATGGGATGCTGTTTTAAAAGATGAAAAGACCATGAGAAAGATGGAAAAAAAGGTTAAAGAAGAATTTAAGTTTTTAGATTATGCAGAAATTGTATTTGTATCAGCTAAAGATAATAATCGTATACAAACAATTTTTCCAGCAATTAATCATGCATATGACAATTTCCAAAAACAAATTCAAACATCTGTTTTAAATGATTTAATGCATGATGCAGTTGCAATGAATCCAACACCAATATTCAATCATGGTAAAGCTCAGTTTAATTACGCAACTCAAGTTGCGATTAAACCACCGACATTTATCATGTTTGTAAATAACCCAGATTTCGTACATTTTTCTTATACAAGATATCTACATAACCAACTTAGAGAAGCGATTGATTTTACAGGGACTCCTATAAAATTAATTTTAAGAAAGAAGGCTTAATATGCATATATCTATTATTGGAGGAGGCGCTTGGGGTACTACTTTAGGACAAGTGCTAGTTGATAATGGACATCAAGTTCTTATTTATGACGTTAAACAAGAAAATATAGATAAAATTAATCAAAAAAAGCATCCTTTTTTTGATACAATCCTACCAGATGAAGTGGTTGCAACAAATTCATTTGATGAAGCAATCAACTTTTCAACATATTACATATTATCAGTTCCAACAAAAGCAATCAGAAGTGTTTTGAAACAAATGAACGAAAAGATCTCAAAACCCTCTGTTTTTATTAATGTTTCTAAGGGAATTGAACCTCATAGTTTAAAAAGAGTAAGTGAAATCGTAGAAGAAGAAATAGATCATGAAAAATTAGCTGGGTTTGTAGCACTTACAGGTCCATCTCATGCAGAAGAAGTTATATTAAGACATTTAACATTATTAGTTGCAGCTAGCACTAATAATGAATTAGCAATTGATATACAGCATGTATTTTCGAATGAACAATATTTAAGAGTATATACATCTAATGATTTAATCGGATCTGAAGTTGGTGGTGCAGTCAAAAATGCAATTGCTGTTATTTCTGGTACATGTACCGGTTTGGGTCTAGGAGAAAACGCAAGAGCTGCAGTTATTACAAGAGGTATCGTTGAAATTGTAAGAGTTGTAGAACTTATGGGTGGAAATAAAGAGACTGCTTTTGGCCTAACGGGCATAGGAGATCTAATTGTTACTGCATCTTCAGAGCATTCAAGAAATTTTCAAGCTGGTAAGAAGCTTGGATTGGGTCAATCGCTAGATCAGATATATGCTGAGCAAAAACAGACAATTGAAGGTATTAGAACAATAGAGGCAATGCACGACTTATCTATCAAATATCATGTGGATTTACCTATGATTAACATTGCTTTTGACATCATTTTCAATGGACTACCAGTAAAAGAAGGATTGCAAAAATTATTGAGTAGAGACCTGAAATCAGAGGATTTTTGATGAAAATGCTTTATAAAGCCGATAAATCTACCGAAATATTCAAAAATATTTGCAAAAGTGCAAGTAATTTGATAAAATAAAGGTAAATTTGAAGGAGGTAATTAAATGAATAAAACTGAATTAATTGCAGTTATTGCAAACAGAGCTGACGTAACTCAAAAAGTTGCTGAGGGAGTATTAAGAGCTTTCACTGATACAGTATCTGAAACACTAGGTAGAAGAGGCGAAAAAGTCGTTGTTACTGGTTTTGGAACATTTGAAGTTAGAGACCGTGCACAAAGAGTTGGTAAGAACCCACGTACAGGTGAATTAATTACTGTTCCTGCACAAAAATCACCAGCATTTAGAGCAGGTAAATTATTAAAAGAAGCAGTTAAATAAAATATAAAAAATGTCTATCGGATGGATAGGCATTTTTTTTATATATAAAGCAGGAATTAAGACAAAAGAAGTATTTCTTATGAATAAAGACATAAAAAATGAAAAATTTTATATTTTTATAAAACTAGTCATTAAAGCCAAATCCTTGAATATTATATGATTTTGAGTATTACTTATCAAATCTGATTATCATAAAATCTTAACACTTTTTTTTATTTTAGGTTAAAATAAGGATATAAGGTGGTGATTTTCCCATGAATGTCTTCATAAAAGCGACTCAAAATGATTTGGATTATGTTAAATTAAATATGACCCATTTAGAGATGGTTGATGAAAAGAAAAAGAGCTTACTTCATTATGCAGTAACAGGCAGTGCAATTGATGTTATACAGTATCTTTTAAGTTTAGATATTAATGTTAATATGACAGATCAACACGGTGAAACACCAATATTTGATTGTGCTAGAAAAGGTAAGGTGCAAATTGCTAAATTGCTCATTTCTAAGTTCGCAAATATTAATGTTGAAAATAGAGTTGGTGAACTTCCAATTCATTTAGCAGCATTTAAAGGTAACTTAGATATGATTAAATTACTTGTACAATCTGGAGCATACTTAAATAAAGCAACTAGTGAAGATAAATATCCAGTCCATTATGCCATTGGTGGTGGACAACATGAAGTTATAGATTATATCTTAAAACAAAGCAAACAAAACTATTATTTAAAAGATACATATGGAGATACACTTCTTCATCATGCAACTAAAACTAATAATGTAATGATGATTGATGCATTACTTAATCAAAATTTGAATCCAAATGCTTTAAATGATCAATTTGAAACACCAATATTTAATGCAGTTAGATTTGGTTCAGTTGAAACACTTAGATTGTTACTTGCTAGTGATGCATATCTAGACATTAAAAACAGAAGATATGAGTCTCCTGTTGATACTGCACTTATATATGATAAAAAAGAAATACTAGATTATTTAAGTGATTATATGATGTCTCCAAAATATGAACGTTTAAAAGAAAAACAAGCTCTTTCAATTGCAGTTTTAAATAGAGATCATACAAATCTTAGAAAGCTTATTGAAAGAAGAGTTCCAATGAAGAAAGATAGACTTAATAAAACAGCACTAGATTATGCAAAAGAGTATCATTTAAATGTCTTTATTGGGTTGTTAAAAGAAGTTGAAATTTAAAACTGATTATTATAAATGAAATGGTGCTTAAGGCACCATTTTTTTTTTGCATTTATGATTAAATATGCTACAATAGAGCTATAAATAACCCTTGGGAGGATTAAAACATGTATTGTAAAATGTGTGGTAGAGAAATGGATGATGACGCAAAATTCTGCCCATCATGTGGTGAACCTGTTGAAGATGATATGTTTGAAACAGAAGAATCATCAGAAACAAAAAAATCTAGAGACTATAATCTAGAAACGCTACTTGGTGTATTAGCAATTGTATTTAGTTTGATGAATTATTTAGGCGTTTTCTTTGTTCATTTAATCGGTATTGCACTGGGATCGATTGTGTTGAATTTAGTGAATAGAGATAAAAAAGAAAAGAAGATATTTTCACAAATAGGATATGTAACCGGAATTATTGGATTATTATTAGGAATAGTTGCAATTGTTATTGGAATTTCAACTCAATTTTAAAAAATAAGATCTCCCCACTATGGTGGGCAGATCTTTTATTTTAATCTAGTGGTACTTTTAAAACTTTTAATCCAGTTTTTCTAAGTTTCTCTATTTCATCATCATTAGCATCAGTATCAGTAATTAAATAATCAAGATCTTCAATTGATCCAGATAAGAAACTATGTGTTTTACCAACTTTATTCGTATCAGCTAGAACTACTTTTAATCCGGTAGTGTTTTTTAACATAATTTCATTGATTGCAACTTCTTGTAAAACAGCAGTTGTAAATCCACCATCGCTAGAGATACCACTACAGCCTAAGAAACATTTGGTTGCCTTAACTCGATTTAAATTATTGATCGCAAAATCACCAACGAGTGACTCTTTAGGCATTCTTAGTTCTCCGCCTGTTAAGACGATAAATAGACCTTCATTATTTTTAGTAAATATAGCTTTACCATTATTTGTAATGATCGTAACTTGTCGTGCTTTTATATATTCAGTCATTAATAATGCTGTTGAACTTGTGTTGATAAATACAGTATCTCCGTCTTCAACAAATCTAGAAGCAGCTTTAGCAATTGCATGTTTGTTTACGGTAAGAGAAGATGAAAATATATTTGTTGTAAAATTAACTTTAGAAATTGATGCACCACCATGATATCTCTCGATTAAATTCTTTTTTTCAAAGTATTCTAAATCTCGTCTAATGGTGATTGCAGAAGTTTCTAGTTTTCTTGAAAGTTCATCTACAGTAACATTTGTTCTGTATTCTATTATTTTTAAGACTCTATCGCGTCTTTTTTCAATATCTGCTCTACTACTTTTCATTTAGATACCCCGTTTTAAGCGTAATTTGCAACATGATATAAGTTTTCAGATATATCCTTTGCTTGAGTTAAGAAAGTGATTTCTTTTTGTTCATTTCCTTTTAATTGATTAAATTTAGCTTGACTGACATAATAATATGTTTTTTCTCTTAGATTTAAGAGATCTTCATTAATTGCTTTTAGATTTTGTTCAGCTTTTGTTAGATTTTTCTTATAGATATAATAATCAGCAGCAATTAAATTGAAAGAGTAAACTGCTTTTGCAGTTTTTCTTTTTTTTGTCTTCACTGTATATGCTTCAGTGATCAGTCTAAAATATTTGGTAGCAACTTCAAATTTATTGTCATGAAGTGATATATAAAACTTATTGTAGTTATATATAAGTCTTAAAGAAGAACTTGTTTGAAAAACAGGATTTTCTATATGTTCATCTAGCTTTTTAAAATCACCTTGATCCATATACATCAAAGAATAAAATACTAAATTAGTATTTCTATAACCTTTGATAACATCAAGCTTTGTAATTTTCTTAATATATTGTTCAGCAAGTTTAGGATCACAGTCAACAACAAGTGCTCTTGTTGCTTGTCTGTAGATAAATCTTAAGACCTCAGATAATAAAAAGAAGAATGAAAAGAATGATAAGAATACAATAGATAAAATGATATTGGTTAAACTATCTTGACTACTGATGAACTGGACTCCTATAATAACAAAAACTACAAAAAAAACAAACATCATAATTAAGCGCATTTTTTCGCCTAAAACTAATCTTCTTAACGTAAACATAGCATACCTCGCAATTTTTAGATTGATTTTATTCAAGTATAACAAATAAATTTTCAAAAGTAAACGTTTACAGTGACAAATGTTCATAAAATGACATTATGTGATTAAAAAATCAACAAATATTCATAAATATGATTGTTTCATTGTTTTTATGAACACATAAAGTTATAATTAAAATGAAAAATATCATAAAAACAATATAAGGAGTTGATATGGATGTCAAAAATTGATGAAATTACGAAAGACTCATGGCTACGAGCTACTTTTCCAGAGTGGGGTACTTGGCTTAACGAAGAGATTGAAGATGAAGTCGTTAAACCTAATACTGTAGCATTATGGTGGATTGGATGTATGGGCTTTTGGATTAAAACAGAAAAAAGCACAAATATCGCAGTAGATTTATGGTTTGGAAACGGGAAGAGAACAACCCGTAACAAATATATGGTTAAAGGTCATCAAATGGCAAACATGAGTGGTGGTAGATTAGTTCAACCAAATAGACGTAATCAACCATTTGTTCTTGATCCATTTGAAGTTAAACAATTAGATGCAGTCGTTGCAACTCATATTCACTCAGATCATATGGATATAAACTTTGCAGCAGCAGTCTTAAAGAATGTTAAAGAACCTATTCCTTTTATAGGTCCAAAAGAATCTGTTGAAAAATGGATTGGTTGGGGTGTTCCAAAAGAAAGATGTATTATTGTTAAACCTGGAGACACTGTAAAAGTAAAAGATGTTGAAATCTTAGCTTTAGATTCATTTGACAGAACAGTATTAGTAACACAAGATAGTTATGCACCTTTAGCTGGTACTATTCCTAATATGGATGAAAAAGCAGTGAATTACTTATTTAAGACTAGTGGTGGAAATATTTATGATGCTGCTGACTCTCATTATTCAATTAGCTTTGGAGATCATGGTAAAAAGCATAAGATTGATGTTGCATTTGGAGCTTATGGAGAAAATCCAGTTGGTATAGCTGATAAACAAACATCAGTTGATCTACTTAGAATGGCTGAAGCATTAAATACTAAAGTTGTTATTCCACTTCATTACGATATCTGGACAAACTTCATGGCAGATACAAATGAAATCTTAGCTTTATATGATATGAGAAAATATCGCTTGCAATATAAATTCGAACCATTTATTTGGGAAGTTGGCGGAAAATATGTATTCCCTAACGATTTAGGTAAACGTGAATTCCATCATAGACGTGGATTTGAAGATGCATTTGAAAACGAACAAAACATTCCATTTAAATCATTACTATAGGAGGGTTTATGTTACTAGATAAGATTATTAAAAAGAATCATTACTTATTTTTAGATAAAGTTGATTCATGGGAAGAATCCATTCGTATGAGCTGTAAGCCATTAGAAAATGATGGAACAGTTGAAGCATCATATGCTGAACTTATCATTGAATGTGTAACTAAATTTGGACCATACATTGTATTACTTCCAAATTTTGCGATGCCACATTCAACAGAAAACGCAAAAGGTGTTCATGATACAGCAATTAGTTTTATGAAATTAGAAGAACCTGTTTCCTTTGAAGCAGGAAATCCTGAAAAAGACGCTAAAGTATTTTTTACATTAGCATCTGTCAATAAGGATCAACATGTCGAAAATATGGAAGAACTATTTGATATGTTGACAAATGAAGAATTATTAGAAGAACTACTTACAGTAAAAACGGTAGAAGATTTAAAATATCTTGCCGAAAAATACAAATAAAAAGGAGAAAAACACATGTTACAGTTTTTAGAAACAATTTGGGAATTTTTCGCTAATAACATTTTGACACAACCTCAATATTTTATTGGGTTAATGGTTGTTATCGGTTATATTCTCTTAAGAAGAGCATGGTATGATGTTCTAGCTGGATTTATTAAAGCAACAGCTGGTTTCATGATCTTGCAAGTTGGTGCTGGTGGATTAGTTGGTAACTTTAGACCGATTTTAGTTGGACTTAAAGACCGTTTTAATCTTGATGCTATGGTTATTGACCCTTATTTTGGTCAAAATGCAGTGCAAGCTGGTTTAATGGACGTATTTGGTCGTACATTCTCATCAGTAATGTTACTATTATTAATTGCATTTATTTTTAACATCTTATTAGTTGCATTCAAGAAATACACTAAAATGCGTGCGATCTTTACAACAGGTCACGTACAATTACAACAAGCTGCAACAGCATTCTGGTTAATTCTATTTGCTTTCCCAACACTTAATGATCCAATGATTTTATTACTTATGGGTCTAATCTTAGGACTTTATTGGGCAGTTGGTACAAACCTTACAGTTAGAATTACTCAGGATTTAACAGATGGTGCTGGTTTCTCTATTGCCCATCAACAAATGTTTGGTCTTGCATTGTTTTCTTATTTAGCAGAAAAAATGAATACAGGTAAAAACAAGTCTAAGAGACTTGAAGATATGAAATTCCCTGGATTCTTACAAATCTTTAATGAAAACTTAGTTGCTACTACTATACTAATGACATTCTTCTTTGGTATAATACTATTAGTGCTAGGTAAACCTTATCTAATTACTGCAGGTCAAATGACTGAATCAAGTTCATTCTTCTTCTACATTATGACTACAGCATTAAGATTTGGCGTTTATCTTTCAATTCTTCAATTAGGCGTTCGTACATTTGTTACTGAATTATCTAATTCATTTGTAGGTATTTCTACAAGATTATTACCTGGTGCTGTACCTGGTGTTGACTGTGCAGTTTCTTATGGTTTTGGTTCTCCAAACGCAGTTACTTTAGGTTTCTTATTTGGTGCTTTAGGACAATTCTTAGCAATTGGCGCATTAATTATATTTAAGAGCCCTGTATTAGTTATCGCAGGATTCGTTCCAGTATTCTTTGATAATGCAACAATCGCAGTATTTGCTAATAACAAAGGTGGCGTTAGAGCAGCTATGTTATTCCCATTTATAGCAGGTTTAGTTCAAGTATTCGGTTCAGCATTTATTGCTAGCTGGGTTGGTATGGCTACTTATGGTGGTTACCTAGGTATGTTTGACTGGGCAACAGTATGGCCATTCTTCACAGTATTAATGAAATATTTAAGCTATGGTGGTGTTGCAATAATTGTTATATTAATGGTGTTAATTCCACAATTACAATATCGTTCAGACAAAGACAATTATTTCTTAGTTACTGAAGATTATGAACAATATAAATTAAACAAAGGTATTCAAGCATAATTTTAAAATAATATTTAAAAAGGAGTAGAAATTATGACAGTATTAGTAGCATGCGCTAATGGCGCGGGATCTAGTTTATTAATGAAGATGAATGTTTTAAAGGTATTTAAGAAATTAGATATCCCAGTACAAAATATCCATCATTGTTCACTCTCCGAAGGCAAGAGTTCTGCAACTAAGTATGATGTAGTTTTCTGTCCACTTAACTTCTTAAGTATGTTCAAAGACGCAATCGATAGAGGCACACTTGTTATTGGACTAAGAAATGTTATGGGTGAAAAAGAAGCAACTGAAAAAATTATCGCTGCAGGTCTTGTTGAAAAATATAAAAAGTAATAAAAGATAATAACCATGGGCATTCATTTGCCCATGGTTAAACTTTTTATACGGAGATTGGTTTTTTAAGTATGTAAAAAAGAGGCAGAGTATGCATAAAACAAAAGAGTTAGTAAGTATTAATAATATAAAGATGGCTGTATTTGATCTTGATGGCACACTTTTAAATTCTAAAGGTGATTTATCTGAAGAGAATATACAAACACTTATAAAAGCGAAACATAAAGGCTTAAAAATTGTGATTGCATCAGGTAGAATCTATCCGATGCTTCAATCATATATTAAGCGAATTGGTGTTGTTGATTATGTCATTTCAGCAAACGGGGCATCTATTGATAAAATAGATGAACACATGCGAATTCATGAAATATATATTGATCAAAGTGAAGCCGAAAAGGTTGTTGATTTTTGTAAGTTAAATGATATTGAGTGTTTAATTTTAAAAAGAGAAGTAAGTTATTATCCTGATCGTAGTGAACGTTTAGAAAAATTTCTAAATTATAATAATATTTCACAAGCATTAGGTTATGAAGCTATGGAATTAGCACACTATAATGAAAAATTTGATGAATATCATCATATTGAAAAACTTTTAATTAATGAAAAAAATGATGTAAACATGCAAAAACTTATGCAGTTTATTGAATCAAATACGATTTTAAAATATACAAAATCCGGAAAGCTCTTGCTTGATATATCAAGTCAAGGTGTTAGTAAAGAAGAAGCATTGAAAAAAGTCTGTGAGTTTTGTGATATATCATTAGATGAAGTGATTGCTTTTGGTGATTATGATAATGATATTGGCATGATGGAAGCGGCTGGTTTTAGTGTTGCTCCAAAAAACGCATCAGATAAAGCTTTAGAAGCCGCAGATTATATCACAATGTCAAATGATGATGATGGCATAGCATACGTGTTAAATAAATTAATAGAGATGGGGAAAATCTAATGAAAATAAAAAAAATAGTTTTAGATGAAATGTATCGTGCATATTCAACTGGTTCAACAACAATTGATAATAAATTGTATTTAATTGTAGCTAGTGAAGCAATTGATGGAAGTTGTTATGCATATAGTGGAAAAGACTTTAGCGAGAAAAAAGTTGTTTGGGAAAAAGCTGGAGGCACAATGTCTATTGTCGAAATCCCAAATAGAAATGGTGAATTTTTAGCAGTTCAAGAATTTTTTCCTGGATTTAACGGGAAAACTTCTAAAGTTGTTCATGTGAAAATGGTTAATGATGAGTTTGTAGTAAATGATTTTATTGATCTACCTTATCTTCATCGCTTTGATTTGATTGAAGTTAATGGAGTTATCCATTTTATAGGTGCTACCCTTTGTACATCAAAGACTGATCGTGAAGACTGGTCTGATCCAGGTAAAATCTATGTAGGCATTCTACCTAAAGATTTATCTAAAGGTATGCAATTAAAAGTAATCTATGAAAATTTAACACATAATCATGGATATTATCAATCAACTTATAAAGATCAAAAATGTGGATATGTAACATCTGATGAAGGTGTCTTTGCGTGTGTTGCACCTAAAGATGAAAAAGGGGAATGGGAAATTTCTCATTTAATAGATCGAAAAGTAAGTGATGTTGCATTAGTTGATATTAATAACGATGGTAAATTAGAAATATTATCTATTGAACCATTCCATGGTAAAGATATTTATATTTATAATGAAGTTGATGGAAAATATGAAGAAACATTTCATTTAGATAGAGAATTAGAATTTGCGCATGCAATTGCAGGCACAACAATTCTAGGTCAAAGTGCATTTGTATGTGGTATAAGAAGATTAAATAAAGAATTGTTTTATTTGACTTATAATAAAGAAAAAAATGATTATGACTTAACAATGATTGACGAAGGGTGTGGACCTGCTAATATAGTGATTGTAAACCAAGAAAATCAAGACATTATCTTGGCTTCAAATAATACGATTCATCAGGCTGCAGTTTATATCATCACTAAAGATTAAGGAGTAAATTTATGATAAAAGATACTAAAATTAAAGTTTTAGAAGCTAATTTGTATTTACCTAAACATGATTTAGTTAAATTCACTTGGGGTAATGTATCAGAACGTGACTTAGATACTGGTTATGTTGTGATTAAGCCTTCTGGTGTTTCATATGACAATATGAAAGCAGATGATATGGTTGTTTTAGATTTAAACGGAAAAATCATTGAAGGTAGTTTAAATCCATCTAGTGATACTAAAACACATTTAGAGGTATATAAAGCATTTCCTGAAGTCAATGGCATCTGTCATGTACATTCAACACATGCAACAGCTTACGCACAAGCAGGAAAGCCTATTAGAGCACTTGGAACAACACATGCTGACTATTTTTATGGTGATGTGAGTTGTTTAAGAGTTTTGACTAAAGAAGAAATTGATGAAGATTATGAAAGACATACAGGTCTTGTTATCGTTGATCATTTTAAGGGATCTAAAATTTTAGAAAATCCTGCGATTCTATTAGAAGGTCATGGTGTTTTTACTTTTGGTAAAGATGCGAAAGATTCTGTGTTTCACGCATCTGTATTAGAAGAAGTCGCAAAAATGAATGTTTTAACTGAAACGATTAATCCTGAAGTTAAACAAATGCCAAGTTATTTAAAAGATAAACATTATTTACGTAAACATGGTAAAGATGCTTATTATGGTCAAGGTAAAAAGAAATGAAAGCATATCGATTAGGTCTTTATGAAAAATCAATGCCAAACACACTTTCTTTTAAAGAAAAACTAGAAGTTACTAAACATAGTGGATTTGATTTTATTGAACTTTCAATTGATGAAAGTGATGAAAAATTAAAACGTCTAGATTATGATATGAAAACAATTAAAGAGATGAAAAGAGATATGGATGAAACAGGCGTTTACATTCAATCGATTTGCTTAAGTGGACATCGAAGATTTCCACTCGGATCGCTGGATCAAAGTGCATCAGATAAATCATTAGAAGTGATGCGAAAAGCAATCATCTTAGCTCATAAATTAGGTGTTAGATATATTCAAATAGCAGGATATGATACTTTTTATGATATTTCAAGTGATGAAACTAAACTAAAATTTTTAGCTAATTTAAAAATATCAGTCCAATATGCAGCAATATATGGCGTGATTCTAGCTTTTGAAACAATGGAAACCAGTTTTATGAATACTACAGAAAAAGCGATGCACTACGTAGAGTTAATCAATAGTCCATATTTAAAAGTATATCCAGACATCGGAAATATTACCAATGCGTTTGATGCAAATCACGAATTGGTTCAAAAAGATTTGCGATTAGGTCGTGGGTCTATAGTTGCGGCACATTTAAAAGAAACAAGACCGGGATTGTTTAGAAATTTAATGTTTGGTCAAGGGCATACAAATTACCAAGCATGTCTAACTGAGTTAATTGATCAAGGTGTTAGATTATTTGTTGGAGAGTTTTGGTATTTAGATAATAATGATTGGAAAGAAAATATAGAAAGAGCTTATCAATTTTTATCAAAAAATATAGAAAGTGTGATTAAAAATGAAAACACTTGATAAAGGACAAAATGTCTCATTAGGTATTGGTATAGGTAAAGCATATATTTACAAACGCTATGAATCAAAAGTAGATGAAGCTTATATTGAAGCAGAAGATGCTAAAAAAACGTTTGAAAGATATCTAGAAGTTAAAGCCAATGCAATGGAAGAAATTAAAAAAATATATGATTTTTTAGAGGCACAAAAAGATGAAAAAGCTAAAATCTTTAGAGCTCATCTTGATATAGTTGATGATGTAGCAATTGATGATGAAATATCTTCTAACATTAAAGATATGCATTATGATTGTGGATATGCAATCGATACGGTTTATGATATGTTTATCGAGATGCTATCACAAGTAGAAGATGAATTGATTAGAGAAAGAGTTGCAGATTTAAAAGATGTTAAATTAAGATTACTTAGAATCTTAGATGGCGTAAAAGAATCAAATTTAGCGCTTCTTGAAGAAGATAGCATAGTCATCGCAAATGATTTATATCCTTCAGATACCGCAACTATTGATAGATTCCATGTAAAAGGGATTGTTACTGAAGTTGGTGGTAAGACATCACATACAGCTATTATTGCGAAAAGCTATGAAATACCAGCTATCTTAGGTGTTAGCCAAGCAATGCAAATCATCAAGCATGATGATATGATCATCTTAGATGCTACAACTAATCAAATCATTATTAATCCAGATGAAAAATTGTTAAATACTTATAAAGTTAAACAAAAAGAAGCTTTAGAAGCTAAAGAAAAGATTAAAGCATATCTTGATAAAGATTCAATAACAAAAGATGGTGTTAAAGTAGAATTAGGCTTAAATATTGGTTCAGCAAGCGAAGAAGAGTTATCTTTTGAACCTTATGTTGATGGTGTTGGTCTATTTAGAACTGAATTTTTGTATATGGAATCAGATACAATGCCTAGTGAAGAAAAACAATTTCGTGTATACAAAAAGACATTAACTAAATTTGGTAAAAAACCTGTTATTTTAAGAACACTTGATATAGGTGGAGATAAGACTTTAAAATATATGGAGCTTCCTAAGGAAGATAATCCATTTTTAGGCAAACGTGCCATTAGATTGTGTTTTGATCACATGGAAATGTTTAAAACACAATTAAGAGCTGCATTAAGAGCTTCTGTATATGGAAATTTATGGGTTATGTTTCCAATGGTTGGAAGTGTCGATGATATCTTACGATTAAGAGAAATTTTTAATGAAGTTAAAAAAGAATTAGATGAAAAAAATATTGCATATAAAGATGATGTTAAATTTGGAGTTATGATTGAAATACCAGCACTTATTATCATTTCTGATATTGTTAGCCAAATCGTAGATTTCGCTAGCATAGGCACAAATGATTTAACACAATATTTAACTGCAGTTGACAGAATGAATCCAGATATTGCATCATATTATCAAAACTATGCACCAAGTATATTTAGAACAATGAAAATGGCTGCTGATTACTTTAACAAAGCTAATAAACCATTATCTGTATGTGGTGAACTTGGTGGAGATTTAATTGGTGCACCATTATTAATAGGTATGGGTATTAAAAAATTAAGTATGAATCAAGCATCGATTGCTCCAATCAAGCAAATGATTGGTCAATATACACTAGAAGAACTTAAAACAATGGCAGATAAAGCATTAAACATGCATCAAGAAAAAGATATAAAAAAATATGTTCTAGAAGAACATAAAAAAAAGGGAGTTAATCATGTATAAAAAACAAATTCAAATTACGAATCCATCAGGATTACACGCAAGACCAGGTTCAGACTTTGTTAACTTAGCTAAAAAGTTTGAATCAACGATTAAATTATTTAGACTTGATAAACCAGAAAAAATTGCAAATGCTAAATCAATCGTATTTGTTTTATCATTAGGCATTAAAAAAGATATGATCATAGAAATTCAAGCTACTGGCGCAGATGAAAAAGAAGCAGTTGAACAATTAGTTGCGTTTGTAGAAGGCGGATTAGGCGAATAAAAATATAATTAAATGAAAAAGGCGTGTACAATATTGATTTTCATCAATCGTGTACACGTCTTTTTCTTGTAGAAAAACACATCTATCCGTTTATTTTCATAATTGCTAGTCAAGTCGCGTTAACAACTAGATAAGCAATAGGAGATGTCATATTTATTAGATGAGTATCTGCTTAGAAAATCGCAAGATATTCAACTATATTAAAACCAATAAATCCCCCCCAAGTGATATCTTTTAAACTTTTAGCAAAAATGCTTATCAGTTTAAACATTAGACATCCTTTTTATTGGGTAAACTTGTAATTAAGAAAAACTATAATGCTTGGATTTTAGGATTTAGAACTAAATTTTATCTAAAATGAGTAGAAGAATAACTCATCTATTTTTTTTGTTAAGCTTTATCGCTCTCTTTTTCTTCTTCATGCTCATGATCATGACAATGTCCTTTTCCATGTCCATCTTTATGACCGTGACCGTCTCCGTGTCCATGACCATCTTTGTGTCCATGACCATGTTCATGACCTTCGCCATCTTCATGACAATGTCCATCTCCATGTCCATGACCTTCACCCTGACCATAACCCTTCATACAACCTTTTCTATCTTTATGTGCATCTTCATCACATAACTCGTAATGACCGCCACCAACTTGAATGCCTTTGCTTTCTATTAAAGCAGTTGCGATTAAAGTTCTTGCTTGATCATAGAGCGCTTGAACGGTTGTTCTTGCAACATTCATTAATTTAGAAGCTTCATCTTGATTAAGGTTTTCATAATCAATTAAGCGAATAGTTTCAAATTGCTCCATGGTGATTTGTATGGTTTCTTTATGTTTTTTAGGATGTCCATAATAAAATTCTGTTGCACAGCATACAGTTTTTAATTTTTGTGGTCTTGGCATATTTTATTTCCTTTCGCATTTTACTACCATAATTGTATCATATTATTGACATATGTCAATAACAAAGTATAAAAAAAGATGCTAGTTTTTATTTTTAACTAACATCTCATTAATATTTAATTAAAATAGGAATATACTTGCAACAACACTAATTAAATTTACCAATATATGAACCACTATTGGGGCCATAATATTCTTGTTATTCTTAAGATAAATATATCCGAATATTGCACCCATTGTGAAGTAGCTGACTCCATTGATTAATGCTGATGCTAAGGAAGCTTCAGCAGTTAAATGAATTGCTCCAAAAACAACTGCAGAAACCACTAAGGCTAATTTTTGATTATTGATTAATCCGAAAATTGATTTTCTAAATACAAGTTCTTCAACTATTGGTCCAATGATAACAGCTGACAAGACGATAAATATAACACCATCTGAGTTAAGCATTCTAACAATAGTCATCTGATTGACGGACTCACTAATAGGAGTAGCAAATGCATTACTTAAAAGTTCTGATATAAAACCAGATAAATAATTTCCTAATAAGACATATAGATAACCAGTTACAATAATAACAAGCCATTGATTTTTTACCAATTTAAAACGTTTAAAGTCATATTTCAAATCACTTATTAAGAAACGTAATAATAACACAAGCAAAATCGCATATATTAAAATTTGATATAGTGATTGATAAAATGGTGTTAGACTAGATGCAGTATAATCAATGATTTGGATATCATCGGTTAAAAAGTAGTTAGGTAGAACTTGATCATCAGTCTGATATCTTGTAATTTCTAAAGTTTCATCGGTATCCCAATAATTAAGTTGAGTATCATCATTATAATAGATAGAAAAAAACAATGTTTCATTATATCCAGTAACTACAGTGTGATCATAATTCCAAGTGACAAGAAGTCCATCAATATATGGATTAGATGCATTAAAAATAACAAGATGATTAAGCGTTCCATCAGTAGCAGTTCCTAGGATTCCTAAATAACCACTATATGATTCTTCATATAAAGTATATGTGTCAGGATCCATTAAAGTGATACCAGATACATCCATAAGTAGATTTTCTAATACGATTTCATCTTTGCTATATTCTTTAATTGCACCAGGGATATTTGAAAATGCGACTAGTAGTAGTGCATTTAACACAAACATAACTAAAAGATAAGTTAAAATAGCATACGCATAATTTTTTTTATCTCTTGGTTTTGGTGGTTCATTTCTCTCTTTTATTTCTTCTTTGAATAAATTTTCAAATTCTATGATTTCATTATTTTCGTTCATTATCCTCACCCAAAACCATTATAACGTAAAATGGCTTTATTTCATACATTTGTGATAAAAAATGTGATAATATATAAGTAAGCAAAGTGATGAGGTGTTAATGATGAAAATCTTAATAGCAAGCCATAATGAACATAAGATAAAAGAGTTCAAAGAAATTTTTAAAGATACGGATATCACATTGATATCTCTAAAAGACTTAAATGATACTTTTGAAGTCGAAGAGACTGAACATACATTTACAAAAAACGCTATATTAAAAGCTAAATATTTTGCTAAAAAATATAGAATGCCTGCGATATCTGATGATTCTGGTCTTTCAGTTGTAGCTCTTGATGGTAAACCTGGTATACATTCTAAAAGATACGCAAACGGTAATGACGTAGATAACAATATAAAACTATTAAAAGCATTAGAAGGCGTTAAAGATAGAGAAGCCTATTTTACATCTGTCGTTGCGCTTTATTATCCAGATTGCACATATAAGACTTATAAAGGTGTTGTTTATGGCACAATTGGATATGAATTTGAGGATATTAAAGCATTTGGATATGATCCTATTTTTTATCCTAAAGGATATGATCAATCATTTGCAAATTTAGGATCACATATTAAAAATGAAATATCTCATCGAGCGATTGCCTTAAAAAAAGTTAAGGAGGATCTTCATGAAATTATTAATCACAAGTGATATCCATGGGAATGAAGAAAGATTAAAAGAAGTCGTTAAAAAGCATAAAGACATAGATTATCATTTAAATGCAGGAGATATCTGCTTAGATCCGATCGTATATGAAAAATATCATATCATTTTAGTTAAAGGAAATAATGATTTTTTCTCATCTGAACCTTTATTTAGAGTTCTTGATTTAAATGGTGTTAAAATATACTTAACACATGGACATAAAGAGCATGTTAAATACGGATTAGATAAACTCTTATTAAATGCTCAGATACACGAATCAAATTTGGTTATATTTGGCCATACACATCAAAAATATTTGAAAATAGATCCACAAATAACTATACTGAATCCAGGAGCGTTAGGTGATTATCATAAAAGCTATGCTATTTATGATGAGGGTCAAATCACTTTTTATACATTATGATAGATCAAAACGAAAAACTAATCAAAGAAAAAGCTGCACATGCATTTAAGGTTAAAGAAGAAGAGGTAAATGTTAAATACCGATTATTAGGTGGTATGAGTCATTTAACTTATGTTATAGAAATAGCTAATACGCTATATACTTATAGAGTCATTGGTAAGGATGGAAATCTATTTGTAAGTAGAGAATCAGAATTCGAAAATTTAAAGAGAATAGAAGATTTGCATATCAATAACGAAACAGTTTATTTTGATGTAAAAACTGGTGAAAAAGCTGCTAAATATATAGAAGGTACAGTTTTATCTACAGTCGACTATCATCCATATTTAAATGATGTTGCTGAGACCTTAAAGAAACTACATCATTCTGATATTTCTCCAGAATCAGATTATGGATTGATTGAAAGATTAAACTTGTATGAAACATATACAGATATCCGATCAGATCTATATCTTGATTTAAAAGATAAATGGGTAAACATTTATTTAAATGAAAGATTACATATGCCAAAAGTATTTTGTCATAATGATGCACAACGATCAAATATCGTGATTGCAAAAGACCAAATCTATCTTTTAGATTGGGAGTTTGCTGGATCAAATGAATTCTATTATGATATTGCAAGTTTTGGAAATGTTAAATTTGAAGATGCATTAGAATTATTAGATGTATATTTAGAGAAAAAAGCAACCAAAAAAGAACAAGATATGGTTCGTTTTTATAGAATGTTTCAAGCCCTCCAGTGGCACCAAGTTGCTTTAAGAAAAGAAATGGTTGGTCTATCAGAAGTTCTTCATTTTGATTTTAAAGCACTATCTATTAAATACCTAAATCTAGCAGAGACACTTTATAAGGAAATAACTAAGGGATGATTGCATGCGTTTAGCTGATGTTTTAAAACTTCCAAAACAGCCCCATAGTCTTTCGATTATTAAAGATTATCTAAATCAATCTTTATCCCATCTTGACTATCAAGCTGCATACAATTACTATTTTGATATCTCTATTGAGTTATCTCTTTTTGACATAGTCTATGATGAAGCTAAAATTGTTTTAGAAGAAATTAAAACACAAAGTGAAACTATGTATTATGAAAAAATCCTTGTACATATGATTGACGCATCGATACATTTAAACAAATTAGAAGAAGCTAAAAAATATATTGAAATAAGAAAAGAAGTTCTACCTATTATTAAGCAATATTTAGGCTTTTTAGATGAAATTAAATTAAAAAAAGCATTAAATGAACCTTATTTAGATGATCTATTAAAAATACTTCAAGATATGATTCCAGATGATATAAAAATATATTGCTTAGAAGAAGTGTTTATGATTTATAAGAAAGACCATCAATATGAAATGGCTTTAAATAGCCTTTATGAGTTATATAATTACGATTTAAAGACACTTTATTTTATTGATGAGCTTTATTTGCTCATACAGCTAAATCGCTTGGATGAAGCAAAAACTAAAGCGTATAACGAACATCAATTGCATAAAGATGATGAAAAACTCATTTTAAAATTATTAGAAATTTATCTTAAGCTTGAAGACTATCATAAAGCATCAATTTTAGAAGCAGAATATGAAGAACTTATTGATGCACAAAGTGAATCTTATAGAAAAGAAGCATATGAGTTAATTGTAGAACTTTACACTAAACTAGGACATAAGCCTTCAATTGATATTTATAAAGCTAAACTAAAAAAAATAACTAGAGCAATAGATAAATTAACTAAACAAGAAGACTTAAAAAAAGACACAAAAAATCAAGATATCGTAATCATTGAAAAAAAAGAAGAAACAAGATTAAAACCTACAAATATTTTAAGATTTTTAGAAATTAGTCATGATTTAATTGAATACTCTCATACCTTAGATGAAAAATTAAGTTTACGTGAGTTTTTTAGATTGTTTTTTATACATCTAGATAAATTTATTAAACCAAAAGAATATGTAGTATATCTTGAACAAGAAGATAATAATTTTTTCTTTTATAAAAAAGAAAGACTTTATGATAAAACAATTCAAAAACAAGACACACTTGATACTTTAGTAGAACATGTCATGTATACAGGTGATGAGATCTATGAAAGTTCTAAAACTATTAAATGGACAAAAAACATCATCACACAAAAAGATTATACAGATGACATTTCATTTATTTATGCATTTCCTATATTTGATTTAGGGGTTTTTATTGTTCACCTAGATGAAGATATAAAAGATCCTCAAACCTATTATGATTTATTTAAATTGATAAGTGCAATATTATTTACTCATGTAGTTGATGAGAAAAAAATGAATCGTATCAAATATGAAAATAAGTTTTACTCAAATGTCTTAAATTCACCAATCATATGTTATAGAGAATTAACAGAAACCAGATCAACTTATAATGATCCGGCACAAATCTTGTTTGGTATTGATAAGCATCACCATTTAGAATTATTTTTAAGAGATATATCTTATGAGTTTGTTAATCCTTATAAAGATTTAATATCATATTTATTTATTCATCCAAATGAAGAGAAACATATGGTTTACACATATCAAGAACGACACATCTTAGAAAAGCTTTATAGTTTAAAAGTAGGAGATGAGGTCTTTATTATGAGTTTATTTTTTGATCAAACCGATGATGTAAAAGAAGCTAAAAAATTAGTGGATCAAGCAACCATTGATCCAGAAACAAATCTATCTAATATATACGCACTTAATAAAGAGATTGATGAAATATTAGAGCAAAAGGATAGTTTATATTTAATTGAGCTAGATATGAGTTTAAAACATATCTATGGCAATGATCAATCATTAAAATATTTTAAAGAATTTGCACAAGTCACTAAAAAATTCTTTAATGATGGATTGACTTTCCGTTTTGATTTCAATCAAATCTTTGTCGTCTTGCCTTTTAATGACATTAGAGCAACTTCTAAGATTGTTAAAGACTATTACAAGTACATTGAGTCTTATGTGTCACAAGTTCTCCCTTATGAGAAATTTAGCGCATTTATGGGTATCATTAGATATCCTGTTGTTACAGTAGAAAAAGATAAAGATAAATTATATAAGTTTTTAGATATATCTGTACAAAAAGCAAAAAGAGAAGATGACATCAAATACGCATACTTTGTATATCGTGATTATGAAAATGAATTGTTTGAACAACAAGTGATGGATCACTTGAATGTTGCGATTGAAGAAAAGAATATTGGGTTATTATTTAATCAAATGATTGATATTAAAAAGAACTTTGTTTGGCAATACGAAAGTGAGATTATTTTAACTAATCTTGCAATCGATAGTAAGTATTTACTTAAGATTGCAGAAAAGAGAAATAGATTAGTTGATTTAGAACATTTTCATATTGAACAAGTTTGTGATTTTTTAGTTGAATTAGAAAAACAAACAGAGCGATTAATAAAGATCACGATACCGATATCTAGACAAACATTTTTAGATCCTAAGTTTAATTCATTCCTTTTAGGAACTCTAAAAGAGAGACATATTCCATATGAGTTTTTAAGACTTAAATGTGATATGGACCTTCGTCCAAATCACTATGCAACACAAATACAAGAACTTATTGATCATGGTATAAGTTTAGATACAACATCGGTGAATATGGCTTTAAATTACCCTTTTCACGCCCTTCATATTGATATGAAAAGAGATAGTATCAAGTGGCAAAGCTATATCAGTCAAATGAAAATCATGCTTGAAGCTTATCATATGGCAGTTGTTGTTAGAAATGTAAAAACAAAGGATCAAAAAGAAATGCTAGAGCGTTTAGGTATTTCATATATTGAAGGTAGTTTGTATAAAGAATTACCAGCTCCTATATTAATTCGAAAAATAAAGGAAAACCTATGAGTCTTAAAAAGCTAAAAGATTATGTCAACAAATTAAATAAAGATGAAAAAAATAGTAATACTTATCGAGCGATGAGTTCTTTTGAGATGATAGAAAATGTAGATCTTATGATTAAAAGATATCTAGATGAGCCTCAAGATACAAAAGGAGCTATACTACTTGATGTGTTTGGTTTATTGCAGGGATTATTTGTTGCTATTGATGCATTATATGATTTAGCTATTGGATTGACTCAATATAAATATCATATCAATATCAACTCAAATCCAATTTTACATGAACTAAAATATATTAGAAATGATATTGTCGGACATCCTACACATAGAACCTACTTTGATGGGGGTACAGGATTTTCTATTTTAAAGACAGAACCGATGAGTAAAGATAAAATTGTATATGATACTTATATTTATTTAAAAAATAAAGTTGAAGTTAGAGAAAAAGAAGTTTATTTTAAAGAATTATTAGAAAATTATGAAAAAGAAAAAGATATCATCTTAAATGATATTTATCAATATTTAATTCATAGTGAAACAAAGACAAATATTCCAGAAAAACTATATAGTTTATATGAAACACTTAATTTAGATATATTAAATGAGGTAGAACTTTTATTTAGAGAAGAATATAAGGTCAATCAAGAATCTAAACATAGATTCTTTTGGAGAGCAAGTTTATTAAAGACTTTAATAGACTGGCACGAGACAGATGAAAAAATCAATCGTATCATTTTATATATCTCTAAAGTACAAGTATCTAAGATGTATGATATGGCACTTGATATGGAACATAGAAAAGGCGCGGATTTATATACTGCGCTACCTGAAGTCATTAGTGATTTTTATAAATTCATGCGCAAACATGAAAAAGATGCTTTAAAATTGATTTCTAATATTCACGATTTTAATCATCCATTGCATCAAAGTGATTTGATTGCTTTGATGAGTTTAAATCCGCCAAAAGAAGTATATCATTTGCTTCAGTATATAAAAGAATCAGATAGTAAAGAAAAAGTTTATTTGATTGGCTCAATACTTAAAGCATATCGACCTAAAAAGTAGAGTGTAATTGATAGATATAAATATAAAGGTTTAAGTTAGGAGCAACATCATGGTTAGATTACAAGACATTAATAAAGAAAATTACGGCAGGGTTGTAAGACTTGAACTAACAGAGAAACAAAAAGAAGTGATTGCTACCAATTTAGAATCCCTTGCACAAGCCTATGCATGCAGAGACGTATGTAGAGCTTTTGCTATATGTGATGAGGATGAAGTGGTTGGGTTTATTTTGCTTCAATTTGACAAAAAAGAAAATTTTTATGATATTTGGAGAATAATGATTGGAAAACAATTCCAAGGTAAAGGATATGGAGAACAAGCATTGCTTTTAGCAATAGACTTTCTTAAAAAACAAGGTGCAAAAGTGATTCATATGTCACATCAGACAAATAATTATGGACCATCTAAGCTTTATCAAAAAGTAGGGTTTAAATATACTGGTAAAATTGAAGATGGTGAAGTCTTGATGGAATACCATGTTAGTGATTAGAAGTTTTTTTGATATAGATATCAAAATGGCACTCTTGACTACAATTATAGGTTATCAAAGGTAAGTAGATTCCGGTGAAAATAGTTGTATTTATTTTCTATAACTTGCGGATATATCTAAATAAAGTATTATTAGATTTAGAGTGTTAAGAAAAAGTTTATTTAATTGGCTCAATACTAAAAGCATATCGACCCAAAAAGTAGAGTAAAATTTAAATATTATGTTATAATAGTTAAGGTAAGAGGTGAAATATATGGCTTGGAGTAACGAAACATATTTAATTGGTGAAAAAGTTAAAGTTGAAAATGAAAAAGGTTTTGGTGTTATTACACGTATTGATACAGAACGTGGACTAATTTATGTTCTATTTAGAAGAATGCGGGAAGAAGCTTTTCCTTATCCAGAAGCAATTGATCAACATATTTTAAAACCAGAGGTACACAAAAAATAAACACATAAGTGTTTATTTTTTTAATCTGATGAGAAGATTTAAATTATTTTGGGAAACCTTTTTCGTTATGGTATGGGAAGTTATAAAAACAATGAAAACCATTAGAGGTATGATTTCTTTATTTATCTCTTATATGATTTTTCATGGTTGGGCTTTATTGTTTTTCATTATAGGCACTTTATCTGGTAACGCATGGCTCATTGGAGTAGGCTCGTTTGTGTTACTTTTTTGGTTTGGACCAGGCACACCAGTGATTCCTTTGATTTTAATTACTGCATTATTGATCCAACGTTATATTTTTTTTGATTCAACAAATCAAGTGAAAATCAAAGATAAATGGGAAGAATTGAATAAAAGTATGAAAAAACCCGAAAAATAAATCAGTAAGTAAAGCATTATTGGAAAATTCTATAAAATGAAGTAGATAAGAAAGATATTCATGTTAAAATATATTTATATGAGCAATCTACAGGAGGATAGACATGTTATTTAAAGAATTAACAATAAAGAATATGACATTAAAAAACAGAACTGTGCTTGCACCGATGTGCATGTATATGGCTGAAGAGTTTGGATATGCTGAATATTTCCATATGGTTCATTATGTATCAAGATCTATGGGTGGAGTTGGATTAATCATTCAAGAAGCAACAGCAATAGATCAAAATGGTCGTATTTCACCAAAAGATTTAGGCATTTGGAGAGATAATCATGTTGAACAATTAAAGATGATTGTTGATGGAGTTCATAAAAACGATACTAAAATGGGCATACAAATAAATCATGCTGGAAGAAAAGGTATAGCTGACCGTCCTCTTGCACCTAGTGCAATTCAATTTAATTTTAAATATCATATTCCAAAAAAAATGACAATAAAAGATATAAAAAAAGTGATTGAAGATTTTAAACAAGCAGCAAGAAGAGCAAATGAAGCTGGATATGATTATTTAGAAATTCATGCAGCTCATGGGTATTTATTATGTGAATTTTTATCACCTAATACAAACAAGAGAAAAGATGAATATGGAGATAGAAAAAAATTAATAAAAGAAGTTGTTGTAGCAGTAAGAGAAGAATGGCCTGAAGAAAAACCTTTAGCAATTAGATTTAGTGCTTCTGAATATGTTGAAGAGGGTATTACTCCAGAATGGATAGCTGATTTAATTAATGAATTAAAACCATTGGGTCTTGATATAGCTAATATATCAAGTGGTGGTAATGTTAGTGAACAAGAAATTAAGTTATTTCCTGGATATCAATTAGATTTTGCTAAAACGATTCGTTCAAAAACTGGTATTGTTACAATTGGTGGAGGATTAATCACTAATTTAGAGATGGCAGATAAAGCAATAATTGATGGATCATGTGATTTAGTTTACTTTGGTAGATTACTTTTAAGAGAACCATTTTATATTATAAATCACGCAGAAAATTTAGGAGAAGATATGCCATATCCTAAATACTATAAAAGAGCAAAAGCATGAAAATTTTAATGCATATGTGCTGCGCAAGATGCGCTGCTTACCCAATTACTAAATTAATGGATGAGGGCAATGAAGTGTGTGGATTATATTATAATCCAAATATTCATACTGATGTCGAGTTTGAGAAGAGAGCAGATAGTGTTATTAAGTTTTCAGAAATAAAACAATTCAATGTATTTTATTATCCTGATTTGGTTGTTGAGGTTGATAGTTTAGAAGAATTGGATTTAACAAGATATGATTTAAGAATTAAAAGAACATTTGAATTAGGTAAAGATTTAGGATATGATGCAGTTTCTACAAGTTTACTTTGCAATCTAGATTTAGATCATGAGAAGATTTTAGAAATTGGACATAAATATAGCAAGATGTTTGATATACCATTTTATGATGAAGATTTTAGGGAGGGGTTTCTCGAGGGTCAAGAGATGATCGAGGAATTGGGATTATATTAAAAAACCCTGTCTTTAATCTAAGAAGGTTATAGGTCAGATAGATATGCAACAAGAAAAAAGTTTGAAACTGATTACAAATTCAATAAAACGTTCATTTTATAGTGAACTTAAAGAGTCTTTTTTAGAATGCAATCGATCGATAGGGTCGGTTTTTTTTTAATTTGAAGTACATAAAATTTTTATAAGATCATCTAGATATCCATTACTGCATCTACATAAGTGAATATTCTCATATTATAAAACGTTATAAAAGATCCAAAACTCAAGGAATCATCATAAATGCTTAATATTGAATAAAATTTGAAATAGATTAGACATTTATACATGCTATAATAAATATAGATTGTATATCTATTTAGGGGGATTTAATGTCTTTTCAAATCATAAGAAGAGATATAACAATAATAAAAGTTGATGCTATTGTAAACTCAGTAAATGATAATATAGCAATTGGAATGGTGTTAATCTTGCAATTCACAAAGCTTAAATTAGGTTCTTTTTGTTCTAGTAGACCATTCATGATATAATTGTTTTAATTAACAAGCGTTTTAAGTATATATTTTCTTTTATACAAATGTGGGGAAAAATGGTAACAATCAATATTAAAAAAACCATAAGTTTCTATTCTATTTTGAGACATTTTATGGAGAAAAGCAAGATCAATAAGAGATGTTTTGTATATTTTAAAAAAATTAAGTGAATGTATTCGAGAAAGTATTAGTTTTTAATAAATAATCATAATAATTATAAAATATTATTTTCAATATAATTTTAAGGAGGAGTCTTATGGCATTTACTTTTATCGATTTATTCTCGGGAATAGGTGGATTTCATATAGCATTAAAAAAACTTGGTGGAGAGTGTGTTTTTGCTTCTGAAATCGATCAAAATGCCGTAGAGGTGTATAAGAATAATTTCCAAATGGAAGTTCATGGGGATATCACAAAAATAGATTTGAATAAAATTCCATACGCTGATCTTCTTGCAGGTGGATTTCCGTGCCAATCTTTTTCAAAGGCAGGGTTGCAAAATGGATTTAATGACAACACAAAAGGAACCCTATTTTTCAACATCAAAGAAATACTTAGTCATTTTGTTAATAATCATAAACCAATAAAATATGTTTTGCTGGAAAATGTTAAGAATTTAACAACACATGATAAACAAGATACATGGAACACTATTATTCGAATTTTAAAAGAGTTAGGATACATCATTCATGATTACCCAATGATAATGAGTCCTACAGATCTAGAGATACCAATACCTCAATCACGCGATCGAGTCTATATATATGGAATTCATGAAAGTTATAATGTTAAATTGCCAAATATTGAGTTCACTAAAAAAAACAAAAATAATTCAAATTTGTTTGATAGTAATATATTAGAGATAGAAGTTGACCAACAATATAATTTAGATGACAACAAGGTAAAATTAATAGAAATGTGGCAAGAATTTTTAGATAATATTGAGTTCAAGCCATCCTTTCCTGTATGGGGGAATTATTTTCATTATCCGTCTAATAACCCAGAACAGGCACCAGAATGGAAATTAAGAATAATTTCAAGAAATCAAGAATTTTATCAAGAATATAAGACATATATTGATAAATGGGCACAAAAATATGATTTTTGGAACTTAAAACCAACATTTCAAAAGTTAGAATGGCAGTGCCAAGAAGATTGTACACGGCTAAATGAAACGATATTACAATTCAGGCCATCGGGTCTTAGAGCAAAAAGACCAACATTTATACCTGCTTTGGTAGCAATCTCTCAAATTCCTATTATATATTATCAAAATAATTATCGTAAATTAACACCAAGAGAATGTGCGAGACTTCAAAGTTTTCCAGATTCATTCAAAATTTCCAACATTGATACACAGGCATATAAGCAATTTGGGAATACAGTTAATGTTGGAGTGGTTGAATACATTGCAAAAAGATTACTGGAGGTATAGACATGGTACGCGACATAGAAAAAATATTAAGTATGTTTAATATAATCTATAAAAAGACAGCTGAATACTTTTATATTGACGGTCATAATTATTACATCACTTTTGCAAGCGAAGTCAACAATGAACCTGATAATTTACGGATACAAGTCGGAAATAAAGTGATGCAATCATTAATTAGATTATATTTAGGAAATGAAGAGGAAAAACCTATACTTTGGGTATTATACCCTGAACAAACTTCATGTTTAGTTGCAGAATTTTCAGAATCGCTAGAAGATGAAAACCTACTCAATGGCAACAAAAGTTTAAAATTTAAAAAGAGTGACTTTGGAGAGCCTGGTTCTGTAAATTTCAGCAGTATGCAATATAAGGCAAGATTATTTCACTTATTTAATAGGGTTGATAAAGTTGATATGGATACTACTATTAATATTCAACCAGAGTCAGATATTTATAGTTATTTCAAAAAT
Source organism: Mariniplasma anaerobium (assembly GCF_016865445.1). Classification (GTDB taxonomy): domain Bacteria; phylum Bacillota_I; class Bacilli_A; order Acholeplasmatales; family Acholeplasmataceae; genus Mariniplasma; species Mariniplasma anaerobium. The sequence goes on from NZ_AP024412.1 coordinate 622,519, forward strand.
TTTAGTTACAAAGTATGGAATGCCTTAGGTGAATTTGTTGATAATTCTACAGCAAGTTATTTTGAAAAAAATCATCAAGAAATTCTAAATGGACTAGAATCGTTTGATACATTACAAATATATATTGATTATGATAAATCTAATCACTTAATAACAATAAAAGATAATGCTTTTGGTATGGAATTGGGTGACTTTAAACGTGCTTTCAGATTGAAAGATGCTCCGATCGATAAGAGTGGCAGAAACGAGTTTGGCATGGGATTAAAAACTGCTGCTTTTTGGTTTGGGAAATGTTTAACTGTTGAATCTACTGAGTATGGTAGTTCAAATAAGTATCGACTGACTTTAGACACTGATGTTTTGGATGCTATTAAACCAAAAGAGATGAAAATTAAAAAAAGCAAAGTACCGGAATCGATACATGGAACTACAATAATTATTTCTAAAATTTACCAAGATAGAGAAATAACGGGTGGTAGAACAATTGGTAGAATAATCAAAGAATTGAGCACCATATACAGACGAGATATTTTGGGAGTCAATTCTAAAGATAAAGATCGTCCAGTAAAAATATATTTTAATGGTAAAGAACTAGAAGCAGAGACACAAAAGTATTCAACAATTTTCAAGAAAATGTTCATATATCTTAAAGAATTCAGAAATAAGAACCAAGAATATGAGTTTTTGATAAATTTAAATAGTAAACACACTTTATACAAAAAAGAAAAGTTCCATGTAGAACATAATGGAGTATTTCATCATATCAGAGTAATTATTGGCTTTTTGAATAATACTGGAGCTTCTAATGCTGGTTTAGTGTTATACAGACGAGGCAGAGTTATAGAAGGACGAGTTGGAGAATTCTTAAAACCAGATATTATTTTTGGTGCACCCAACTCATTTGAATCCCAAAGATTATTTGGTGAGGTTGATTTAGATGATATTCCAGTAACGCAATCCAAAGATAGTTTTTCATGGTCAGAGGATCTTCAAGAAAAAGTTTTTAAAGCTATTAATGAAAGAATTCTAGATTTGAAATACATAATTCAAAAATTCAATAAAAATGATAGATTACCTGAAGGATTTGAAGTGAAAAATTCTGATCCAACAGCGGTTATTAAAGAGATTAATAATGAACAGATTGCGAAGACGTCAGAGGAACTTGAAAGCATTGATAAATATCATAAAGATAATCAAATTCAAGGGATTATTGAAAAAGAACTTATTTCAAATCATAAATCTATAAATAATGAAGAAGCAGAAAAAATATTAGAGTCCAAAACTATAGAAAAAGCATCAGAAGAGATTTTTAAATTTGACGGAATTAAATACAAAGTACTATTCACTAATTCTGGTAATTTCATCTCAGTTTCTAATCCGCAAGAAGATGAGCAAAAAATTTGTGATAAAGTGGTTAGAATTAATATTGTTCACGATTTGTTTGCGAAATTTTCAAATAATCAAGACTTTAAATATATTATTACTAATATAGCGCTTGCAATTGTTACTTCAGAGGTTAATTTAGGAGAAGAGCATATTATTATTCTTAGATTCAGAAGTCTTATAAATAAATTTATTTCGAATAGAGGTTGATTTAGATGAATGAAATGTTACCCGTAATAGATTCATATTCAGTTGCTCAAGTAACCAAAGGAAAAATACTTGGTAATTTTATAAGAGATAACCTTGAAGGGAAGATCTATGAGTATCAAAAAATTGTAGATTCGGCAATGAATACTATATCTCGATTTACTCTGTCGAACGATGAAGAAACTAAATATACGAAAAGTGGTTTAGCTTTTGGGAGAGTTCAATCCGGAAAAACAACTTATTTTCTTTGTACCGCAGCTTGCGCAATAGATAATGGTTTTGATTTAGTTATATTTTTATCCGGAGTAACAACAAATTTGCTTATTCAGAATAAAAAAAGATTGCAAAAAGCGTTTAGACTTTCAAGGAGAGATTTATTTTTCTATGACACTTCGAATATCAAAGATTCGGTATTAAATACAATTGATGATATAAAAAGTGTTTTCATGACGCTTAAAAATGAAAATGTAAATGGTGGAGTAATGATTTCGGTTTTAAAAGAAGATGACCACTTACTGAAGGTTTTTGAAATAGTTAAAGAATTTACTGATAAACGAATATTGATTATCGATGATGAAGGAGATCAATTCACGCCTAATACTAAGGTAAATCAGCATAAAGAGAGCACTATATTTAAACTTGTTAAAGAAATAACCGAGATAAGTAAAAAAATTTCATTGTTGAGCGTTACAGCAACACCTCAAGCCAACGTTTTTATTAATAAATTTAATCATCTAGCACCTGAATTTGTAGAATTGGTAGAACCAGGGAAAGGTTATTGCGGCTTAGAGACTTTCCATTCTAATGATGAATATATATCATTTGTAACCGGAAACAAAAAGCAGTATGAGGAAGAATTAAGAAAAGCGTTAATCTATTATATGTTTACAGTATATGAGACCGAGTTTCATAATACTGAAAAATACAAAAACAATAAAAACTGGATGTTAATCCATAACTCACATTTGAAGTCTGTGCACATAAAGGATTACAAAGAACTAAGCACTATTTTGGAAACCGATTTAAGAGAAGTAGCTAATTATTATAAATTTGGTACATTGGATGTTATGGTCGAAAAGATTACTAATTATATTCGCAGATATTATGTAGAGTTTCAAATAGAGGAAAAGTTTGGTTTTAAATGCGAGGACTTTCTTTTGGGATTTAACGATGTACTAGCATGTTTTTATAATAGCGAAATAGATGTAAACAATATTTCAATTATTAATTCAGACGAACAACTAGAATACGAAGATTTTCAAAAAAGCAAATGTGGAATATTAATTGGGGGTAACATGTTAGGTCGTGGTATTACCATTATAGACTTAACTGTTTCATTCATCACTCGAGATAGAATTGATGGCAGAGGTAACATTGATACAATTTTACAAAGAGCAAGATGGTTTGGTTATCGTGAGAAAATCTTGAAATTAATAAAAATATTTACAACTGGGGGAATACAAAAAGAATTTAATGGAATATATCATCATGATACATCGTTGTATGATGAAATTAAGTACTGTATTGAAAACAATATTGATTTAAGAGAGAGTAAATTACCAGTAAAAATTAGTGATAAATTAGATTTAACTAGAAGAAATGTAATTTTAAAAGGGTCGCTAAAAAGAAGCAATACTTCAAATTTTATGCAACAGAGAAAATTTGCATATTTGTCTGATTATAAAATACATGATAATATAAATAACAAAATTTATAAATTTTTAAAAAAGCAAAAATTTGAAAAAACTATTAAAGATATTCCAGTTTATGATGTAGAATCTTCGGAATTTTATAGAATATTGAAAGATTATATTGATAATCCAGAGATCTATATTATTAATGAACGATTATATGAAAGTCTGATTATCCTATTTAATTCTGCAAAAAGGATTAAATTAATTCTTATGAAAAACCTCTATGATGATAGTAAGGGATATACTCTATCTAGAGATAGTGTTTTTACGGATAGATCAGTTTACTCAGGAAATGTACTTAGTGGTGCTTCACAATCTGGAGATTATTTAGGTGATTTATATCATTTTAGTGAGTTTGATCATGTTCAAATACACTTCACAAAAATAAAAGATACAAAAGGTGTTGAATTGTACGGAGGAAACAAGATACTGTTTTTAGCAATAAACAACACAAAAATAAAGCCGCAAGGATTTATTCAGAGGGTATAATACATGGACAATAAGAAATTAGTTAATAAATATTTTGAGACAATAGCTGAAGATGATAAAATGATCAAATTACTTCTTGAAACAGAAAATTATTCAATTGGGAAACGAAAGAGTAATATTTGTTTTATTGTGAAATCTGATGGTGGTCAAAATAGAAGATTTAAAAATGGCGACATGAGTATATCAATTAATTCTAGATATATTGTTTCCGGTGTTGAAGGATTGTATTCTATTATTTTTTACCATAATGAAGAGGAAAAAAAAATAGAAATTTTTATTGATGCTCTTGTTAGTTTTGCAAGTACAAATACAGTGAAATCTGATGATTTATTAACTCTCTATAATGAGATTTCAGAAGTATTTAAAAAAATTGATTTTGACTATAATAAGTTTATAGGAAATATTGGTGAATTATTATTTATTAAACATATATACGATTACCATAAAATTAACATGGTGAATTATTACAAAGGTTCAGATCTACATTTGGTGGACTTTGAATATAAGGATATTAATTTTGAAATAAAAACTTCAATATCAGATCAGAGAAAACATCACATAAACAATGATCAATTGATAGGGAATGGATATCTTTGTTCCGTATTAGTAAAAGAACAAAATAATGGCATGTCTATTGAGGAAATTTATAATAATATTAAAAGTTTGTTCATTTGTTTCCCCTCTAAAAAAGCGTATTTTGAGAACTATTTGTTGAGCGTTCCAATTAATTATTCAAATCTAAAGGTTAATACTTCTGTAGAAAAAATTAGATTCTATTCATTCTTAAGCATTCCTAAGTTTGTTAATTACCACGAAGCTATTAGCAACATAAGATTTATTTGCAATTTATCAAATTTGACTTTTGTAACTATTGAAGCATTGTTTTAATATTATGCACTGCTATGAATAAGTGGACACGTCCCCCCTACCTGAAGGTATTAAATATAGTATAATAATACAGAGGAGTTTATATTGTGGTTAATCAGTACAGTGTAGACTTTAAGTTAAAAATAGTAAAATTATTCTTAATGAACACATAAGTAAGCACGAAATAGAAAGAACACATAAAGTGGCCATGAAAACTCAAAGAGATTAGGTTTGGTACATAAGCGAATTCATGATTTACCACTATTACGTGTTTACATGAATTTAAAAAATTATTAAAAACCAACTAAGATAAATTATATAAATTATTATAGAAAGGAATAAAAAAATGGCAAGAATAAGTAAATTAAATGTAACTAATGAATATTATGTAGCACGTAATGGTGTCACTCAATGTACAGCTGAACTAAACGTCTATAAGAATGAAGGTGAAAGATTGGTGCGTTTACAAACATTTGGAAGCAATTCACGACAAGATAAGGGTAAACAAAGCCAAGTATTACATATTGATAAAGAAATAGCAGAAGAGTTAATTAAAGCATTACAATCCGCATTTGATATTATAAAATAAGTAATTAAAACAATACTTTTCATAATAATATTTAAGTACAAATGAGGTATACAATGATCTATTGGACTAAAGAACAAGTTAAAGCATATCTAGTTAACTATCATATGATAAACACAAAACATCATTACACAATTAATGATGTTTTTGATCGTCTTAAATCCATTCAATATGATCCATTAAATGTTGTTGGAACTAATCCTGAATTAGTTCTACAATCAAGAGTTTATCATTTCAAAAAAGAAATGTTATATGATGCCCTATACAAAGATAGAACTTTAATTGATGGATGGGATAAACAAATGTGTATTTATCAAACAAAAGATTTTGATAAATTTAATCTCGTCAGAGAACATAGAGCTAAAAGCGAAATAAAATCAGCAAAACACTACCTAGATTTAGAGTTTGAACATATTATTGATGACGTCTATGGCATAATAGATAAAGATGGGCCTATTTTATCTTCAAAGATAAAACTAGGAGAAACTAAAGAACATAAATGGGGTCATACAAAAGCCTCATCTGCTGCAATCAGCTATTTATTTCATAAAGGCTCTATTGGTATTGAAAGTAGAAATAATACACAAAAGAAATATCATGTACTAGAAAAACTTCATCCAGAGATAAAAAATGAAAATCCATTTTTAACAAAAGAAGCATTTATAGAATTTTATTTATACAGAAGAATACAATCGATGGGTTTAGTCTGGAATAAAAGTAGTGTTGCTTTCAGTGGATTACATATATATTTAAAGAAATCTAGAGATCAATTTTTAAAAATACTTTTAGATAAAGATTTAATAGAAGAAGTAACAATAAACGACATGAATGAGAAATTCTACATTCCAAAAATTGCGCTCAGATATCCTAT